>NZ_CATKPZ010000005.1:0-155048 GCF_949767415.1 Pseudomonas sp. IT-196MI5 | reverse complement strand
AGTCATGCGACTAAGCCGTTTATCGTATCCAATATTGAGATCAGCCCAAGGCTGTCCCATAGCTTCTTCGGCAGTGCCTGATTCATATGTGATCCTCCAGAGTTCCACCATGGGCCCAGTCCATTGGACGCTGATTTGCAGGCGCGTGCTTCGCTGATCCCCAGACGTATCAGGTTGCGCGCCCTCGTTGGGCGCTGCTTCCATTGACGCCAAATGACACAGCGAAGTTTACGGCGCATCCAGCCATCCAACTCCTCAAGGGGGCGGTTGCTCTGGCTGAGCTTGAAGTAACCCGCCCAACCACGTAGCACCGGGTTAATCCGCTCAATGACGCTTGCCATCTTGTGGCCCCGCGCTCCGCGCAGCAGTTCTCTGAGCCGGTCGCGCAAGCGATTCAGGCTCATCGTCGCTACTTTCAGCTTCGGCTGTTTATGCAAGCTCATCCCGTAACCCAAATAATCACACGCCCACGGCCGTGCTACTCGGCTCTTTTCCTGATTCAACGTCAGTTTCAGGCGCTGATTCAGGAAGCGCTCAACCTTGACCAGCACTCGCTCGCCAGCACGACGACTGCGCACATAAATGTTGGCGTCGTCGGCATATCCGCATCCAATATCCAGTTCACCTTCTGGCCTTTGAGCGCGACCGTTAAAGCATCCAGCGCATCGTGCTGGCTGCGTCCCGGCCGAAACTCGTACGAGAATCCTAGAAAGTCTTCTTCATGGGGTGCGTTTCGCTGACAACGATGAGCGCCTTGAAGGCTATGTGTCAGCCCCGGTTCGTGCCCAGGCTGTACGCGCAAGCGGATCTGGCAAATCTCTCCCTTCGCAAGGGCGACAAGCGCCTCGAAGGAAGTCGGCGATGCGAGAATGGCTTGTCGATCGGGGTCGACGCTGTCCGCGTAGAGCCAAGCTGCGAGGTCACGGTATATCAAACAAAGAATCAGGCCATGGAAAATGGCATGACCAAAGAAATATGCATTGTAGAGGGCAGCAGTGCATTTAGTTTCGACCACAGCACTGAAGGTGCAATCAAAAACCATATCAACAAATTATGCCAGTGCAGAGTTAGAAACGCTTACATGGAGTCAGCCCACACAGAGTCCCAAATGGGTATGAAGGGCATATCCTACATAAATCTGGTTGGGTTCAAATAGCACCTAACAAACAATGCGTATATGGACTCTCCTCACAAGTAGTGAGTAAAGCTCTTCCAACCCTGTCGTCAGTGCGGTTGCATTCGTGTATTCGGCCTGTAGTGGACGTTACCGCCCCGGCCACTCTGTAGTTCGCGCAGCGGGGCGGACGGTACGTTCCAAAGTCCTTCGCCTTGGAGGCTAAGTGACCCTTAGGATTTCGATGCCCCGGGCCGTCCGGGCCGGGGCCATCCGTTGTGCTCAGAACCAGCAGGAAGCCTTCACGCCGAACTCGCGCACCATGGTCACCGACAGGTCTGGGCACAATTTGAACCTATCTGGCACCGGCCGTTGCCTCGGGGCGATCTCTCAACGTGACCAACCCGTTCCGCACGCCGGCAACCATTACACCGCCAGGCAGGAAATTGATTGACAGCATCGGGCTGTCCAGCCTCTTTCCACTTCCAATAAATATTTCTGAAGCTAGTTTGCCAGTCTGGAAATCGAGGGCACTGAGATAAAATGCGTCCAGCTTGTCTCCAGCGCCCGATTTCATAGTGTATTGATAAACATAACCATCGGCAGTCGAAAGTTTGGGTGGAACCTTTGACGAAACCGAGTAATTCTCCCAGATCGTGTTGCATCCACTGTATCCAGGCCTGACATCGACTCTCGCAAGCCCGGGTTCGGATGCTGCCGGCTCAAAGAACTTCGACCCGTAATTATTTTGAATTACAAGTGACTTTCCGTAACCCACAAATGTATTATCAAGATATCCTCTATCTTCTTTAAACACGGGATGCTCACATACGACCCTGGAGCTGCTTGCCATTGCTGCGCCGTCGGTTTTAAGTACCAGCACCCTCGCAAAGCGATGCGAGTCATCGTTCAAACCGAATGAGATCAACTTACCTTCATCGAACAGCGTCGGAGCGGTCAAATCACCACTTGAGTTGGACTGTCCATATTCATATCGCCAGCGAGTGATAATCTTTCCATCATCATCTATTTCAAAGCGATAAAGTGCCATGGTAGTGAGTACGAACGTCGCATCCGCGTTCAACGCCAGTGCCGTACCTGAAACCTCACCCCCCGGAAGTTTAATACGCTCTATCTTGCCGGTCATTTGGTTGATGTAGCCGACATAGCCATACATCGTGCTAAACCAGAGATTATTTTTCCAGTCAGGATGAACATCTGAAATTGGTTGGCCATCAGGCAAGGCGCTGCTTAGGTCATACTCTTTTTCAAGAGACCATTTGTATTGGTCATTGCTTCCAACAATAGAATATATCTGAACTTTTTGTTCCGGGTTCGCCACGATGGCCCGACCCAGAGCGTCGAGGCCGGTGTACCAGCCCATTCCCGGCTCCAGGAAATTCATTTTCTTGCTGGTCGTGGCGACCTGCGCCGCGACCTTGAAATTGTTCTTGGGATCAAAAAGCACCAACTGGCTCGGATTGCCCAAGCCGACGCACAAGGACGCCAGTTTTTCACCGGGCGTCATGAGCATGGGCGTGCACATCGAAATCTCGTTGCCGAGGCGTGTCGGCACATATGTCGCTATTGGCGCGATCCCGAGAGGCCCCGCATATGGCGTGGTACTGGAATTATACGTATCCCCATGAACCCCGCCGCTCGCGGTTTCATCCATAAGAAATGGATGGTCTGGCATAGGCAGTCTCGGCAGGGGGTGCGGAATCAGCGGGTGGCTTCCAACCAGCGTTGGCACCCTGATTCCGTCTGCCACTTGAAATTCGCGGTTTGCCGATCCGTTGGCCAAGTGGCCAATATCGCCTGCCCCCCCGAGGATCTCCCGAAAGGCGGTCAGCGAGAGGGGCAGCTTATCCGCAACCAGGAACTTTATACCAATACAGGCCAGCACCAGCATCGAAGCTGACAGAAGAATATAGATCTTTTTCCTGGACCAGCGCTCATGGATATTTGTTGGCATGATTGGCAAATTCCGGATTAATCGAGAAGCCGCCATTGTCGAGCGCGCGCAAGCATCACTCATCGTCCAATGGGACTATTCCAAGGCCCGCTCGAGTCGCCTCCGTGGAAGTCTTTCCTGGAGGTGCTCAAAGAGCACCAGTCGGTAGGCGTGGCGGCTAATTCCTCGAACAGCCGCCACGGACTTACTTCAATGGCGCATCAGCCGCCGCTTGTTCACCTCACACCAAAGCTGCGGCGCTCACATTGCCCAGTGTGAACGAACCCTATAATTTGTGAACGTTCTGAAGAAATCCAAGACAACAAAAAAGGGCCCACCTTTCGGTGAGCCCTTCCAGACCGCCCAGCAGAGCGGATTTTGTTTGGTAGGCGCGATTGGACTCGAACCAACGACCCCCACCATGTCAAGGTGGTGCTCTAACCAACTGAGCTACGTGCCTGCTGTGAGGCGGCATTCTACGGAATTCCGTAGGGGTGTCAACACCTTTTTTCGAGCTAACCCTATGAATATGCAAAATATTTAATTTTGCCAGTGCAAAGAAGATTTTCCGGGTGGCTGGCGGGCGATTTTCAACTCGGGTACGATCGGCGCACTCGTAAAATATATTAAACAGAGGCTGCAGGATGGCTAACACCCCCTACCCAGAGTCCTACTACGCCGCATCGGCCAATGCGGTTGCGCCGCGCCCGGCGTTGCAGGATGACGTCGAGACCGATGTCTGTGTGATTGGCGCCGGTTATACGGGGCTGTCCTCTGCCCTGTTTCTGCTGGAGAACGGTTTCAAGGTCACGGTGCTCGAAGCGGCCAAGGTGGGTTTCGGGGCGTCCGGGCGTAATGGTGGGCAGATCGTTAACAGCTATAGCCGCGATATCGATGTCATCGAGCGCACGGTCGGTCCCAGGCAGGCCCAGTTGCTGGGGCAGATGGCGTTCGAGGGTGGGAGAATCATTCGTGAGCGCGTCGCCAGGTACAACATTCAGTGCGACTTGAAAGACGGTGGCGTGTTCGCTGCGATGACCGCCAGGCAGATGGGGCATCTCGAATCCCAGAAGCGTCTGTGGGAGCGATTCGGCCATACACAGCTTGAGTTGATGGATCAACGCCGTATCCGCGAGGTGGTCGCCTGCGATCAGTACGTCGGCGGGATGCTCGACATGAGTGGTGGCCACATCCATCCGCTCAACCTGGCGCTGGGTGAAGCGGCGGCGGTCGAGTCCCTGGGCGGGACGATTTATGAGCAGTCGCCGGCCGTGCGTATTGTGCGCGGCGCCAACCCTGTTGTGCACACACCGCAGGGCAAGGTCCGGGCCAAATTCATCATCGTCGCCGGCAACGCTTATCTGGGCAATCTGGTGCCGGAACTGGCTGCCAAATCGATGCCTTGCGGCACTCAAGTGATTACCACCGAGCCACTGGGCGAAGAACTGGCCAAGACCCTGCTGCCTCAGGATTATTGCGTCGAAGACTGCAACTACTTGCTCGACTACTACCGCCTCAGCGGCGACAAGCGTCTGATCTTCGGCGGCGGCGTGGTGTACGGCGCGCGGGATCCGGCGAACATCGAAGCGATCATTCGACCGAAGATGCTCAAGGCATTCCCGCAGCTCAAGGACGTGAAAATCGATTACGCATGGACGGGCAACTTCCTGCTGACCCTGTCGCGCCTGCCCCAGGTCGGACGCCTGGGCGGCAACATCTACTACTCCCAGGGCTGTAGCGGCCATGGCGTGACCTACACGCACCTGGCGGGCAAGGTCCTGGCCGAAGCGCTGCGCGGCCAGGCCGAACGTTTTGATGCGTTTGCCGACCTGCCCCACTACCCGTTCCCCGGCGGACAAATGCTGCGTACCCCGTTCGCGGCATTGGGTGCGTGGTATTACGGGTTGCGCGACAAGTTCGGGTACTAAGCGACACGCAATACATTGTGGGAGCGAGCTTGCTCGCGATGACGGACTGGCAGGCGACATTGCTGTTGAATGTTCCGGCCTCATCGCGAGCAAGCTCGCTCCCACAATGTTTTTTGGATACCCGCAGATGTTGAGTACACCCGCTCCCACAGGGGTTTTGGGTTAGAGCCGATCCCGTGGGATACCGCTGCGAATCCGCAAAATGTCCGCCAGTACCGCCAGGGCAATCTCGGCTGGCGTCTTGCTGCCCAGGTTCAAGCCGATCGGCGCATGAATCCGCGCCAACTCGGCATCCCCCAGCCCACCAATGCGCCGCAAGCGCTCGAAGCGCTTTTGCGAGGTCTGCCGGGAGCCCATCACGCCAATGTAAAACGCCTCGGTGCGAACAGCCTCCATCATCGCCAGGTCATCAATACGCGGATCGTGGGTCAACGCCACCACCGCCGTGTCGCTGTGACAGCCACCGTCGGCGATGAACAGCGACGGCAGTTGGCGACGAATCTCCACGTTTTCCAGCACGACGCCTTCCAGCACTTCGTCTCGCGGATCACACAGAATCACTTCGAAACCAAGACCCACGGCAAACTCGGCACAGGCCTGAGCCACACTGGAATACCCGGCCAGCAGCAAACGCTGAGCCGCGCCGACGCGCACACGCACCCGGTCGATTTCGCGCTCGATACGCACACCCTGCTCACGATCATCGAACAGGCTGCGCGCACCGCTCTGCAGATCGACTTCGCGGATCAACCGACGCCGGCCCGACAACGCCGACTCCAGCTCGCGCAGATGCGCTTGCACGGCACATTCGGCATCCAGCTTCTCGACCAGCACATCGAGCACCCCGCCACACGGCAGGCTGACGCGCGAACGTGGGTCATCGCCTTCGCCGTAACGAACAACGCTGACCGGCTGCACAAACGCGCCCTCGGCGACCCGCTCGAGAAAGTCTTCCTCGACACAGCCACCGGACAGCGAGCCGATCCACTGCCCATCAGCGTTCACCGCCAGCAGCGAACCCGGTGCACGCGGTGCCGAGCCGTAAGTGGCCAGCACCGTACACAGCCAGATGTGCTGACCGGCGGCCGACCACTCCAGCGCCCGGCGCACCACTTGCAGATCGATATGCTGCATGTCAGTGGGCCTTGTGCTCGAGCGGCGGCGCATCGGCCCGCAGCTTCTGCACGTCGTTCACCGCCAGCTCATTCGGCTGACCGCCCCAACCCTGACGCAGGTAGTTCAGCAGATCCGTGAGTTGCTCGTCGCTCAACTTCCCGGCGAACCCTGGCATCGGCTGCATGCGTTCGAAACCGGAGAACTTCTGTTCACCGATACCGTCGTCGATCACCCGTACCAGGTTGCGCGGATCTTCCAGGCGCAACGTGGTGTTGCCGCGCATGGCCACGGCGATGTGCGGCTTGCCCTCACCGCCCGGCGCATGGCACCCGGCGCAGACATTCAAATATTCCTGACGGCCGCGCTGTGCACTTGGGCTCAGTTTGTCCAACGGCACTTCGGTGTGCACTTTCGCCGCAGGCGGCTGATCGCCGAGCAGGAAAGTCGCCATTGCCGCCAGATCCGGATCGCTGAGGCCCTGGGTGCTGTTGTGGAACACCGGGAACATCTCGTTGAACATCGTGCCCTGGGCGCTCATGCCGTGCTTGAGGAACGAGCTCAGGTCCTGATGATTCCAGCCACGGGCCGCCAGGTCGGTGGCCAGCAGGCTCGGCGCCAGATAGCCATTGAGAATGCCGCCGGTCATGCGTTTGTCCATCTGCATCGCGCCGGGCAGGCCGCGTGGTGTGTGGCACTCGCCGCAGTGACCCAACACGTCGACCATGTACTGGCCGCGCGTCCAGGCTTCGCTTTTGCCTTCAGCCGGTTCCAGTTTCACGTCCTTGCCATACATCATGTTCCAGCCCATCAGGCCCAGGCGCACGTTGAAGGGGAAGCTCAGGCTGGTGACCGGTGCGGCACGCTCGATCGGCTCGACGGTTTTCAGGTAGGCATGAATCGCGTCGGAATCTGCACGCGGGATCAGGTGATAGGAGGTGTAGGGCATCGCCGGATACAGGTTCGCGCCATCGCGGCGCTTGCCTTCGGTCAGCGCGGCGAAGAACTCGTCATCGCTGTACAAGCCGATGCCATGCTCTTTGCTCGGGGTGATGTTGGTGCCGTAGATCGTGCCGAACGGCGAAACGATCGGCAGGCCGCCCGCGTATGGGGCGCCACCCGGTGCGGTGTGGCACGCCCTGCAGTCGGCGGCGCGGGCGAGATACTCGCCTTGCCTGACCTGCGCATCATCCGCGTGAGCCGCCACCACAGGCGCAGCCAGACCGACCGCCAACGCCAGGCGGCTAAGTAGAAGTTTCATGCTTAACCCTCCTTGACCAGGCCGAGATCGGTCAGCACGTTGCGCGTGGCGCTGTAGTAGCGCACATACCCGGTGCAACGGCAGATGTGATGACCGAGGCTGTCCTCGATGACTTTTTCCAACTGGCTTTTGACGATCGGCTGACGCTGCAGCTTTTCCACCAGCACGGTCGCGGCATTGACGAAGCCCGGCGCGCAATAGCTGCACTGGAAGGCGAACTCGTCGACGAAGCGCTGCTGGATCGGGTTCAGCTCGGTGACCTTGCCCTGCTCGTCGCGCGTCGCATGGCCTTCGATGGTCCGAACCTTCTTGCCTTCGAAATAGTGTGCGCCAGTGATGCAGGTGCGCACTTCTTCGCTGGTGCCGTCGGGGTTGTCGACGATCACCACGCAGGCGTGGCAGATGCCCTGGCCGCAGCCCAGGCGCGAACCGGTGAGGTTCTTGTATTCGTGCAGGTAGTCGATCATCGGCAGGTCATCAGGGATGTCCACCGGGCCGACGGATTGACCGTTGAGGGTCAGTTGAAGCGGACGGTTAGCCATTGAGGGCCTCCTTGATGCGTGCAGAAGTGATAGGCAGGTCGCGGACACGTTTACCGATGGCATGGGCCACGGCGTTGCCGATGGCACCGACCACCGGGATCATCACCACCTCGGCGATGCCCTTGGACGGGTCGCTCGGCGACAGTGGCGGCAGGATGTCCGCCGTCTGTTTCCACACCGCGACGTGACGCGCCATCGGCAGGCGGTAACGGTTGAAGTTCCAGTCACCCTCCCCCGGCCCGCCTTCGTACAACGGCATCTCTTCCATCAGCGCATGGCCGATGCCCATGGCGATCCCGCCTTCGAGCTGGCCCCTGACCAGTTCTTCCACCAGCACCCGACCGCACTCGACCCACGAGTGATGATTGAGCACCGACACTTCGTTCGAACCCTTGTTGACCTTCACTTCCACCAGTGTCGCGACCGGGCTGTAGTACGTCACCGCCGCGTTGTTCAACTGGGTCGCCGGGTAGGCAATGCCCTGCCGATCCAGCAGATGGAAACCGGCGCTGTTCATCTGCGCCTTCTTCGCCTTCGGTGCGCCGTCGCCGTACTTCACGGCCAGGCCATCGAGCGGCAAACGCTCACGCACGCCGTCGATGCTGAACTCGGCCTCGGCCCAGCTCCAGCGGTTGAAACCGTGCACGGTGGCGCCGCTCACCAGGCCACGCTCATGAACGCGCTTGGCGAGCATGGCGAATGGCAGTGGCTCCATGCCGTTGGCGGTGAGCTTGCCGTCGACCCAATGGGCGTCTTCGCGGCGCACTACGTAAGGGTTGGCCTGACCGCCGTAAGGGCCTTGGCGCCAGATCTCCAGCGCCGCCGGCCACAGGCCGTGGTTGAACAGCACGCGCGCCGCTTCACGGGTCGCATGGCTGAAGTAATACGCCGAGTTGGTCGCCGACGAAGCCGAAGCGACCTTGCCGACCCAGCGTGGATTGCGCAGGAAATTGTCCTGCTCGGCCTGGCTCATGATGTACGGGTTGCCGCCACTGACCAGCTGCAACTCTTTCCACTCGGTTTCGCCGGTCTTCACTTCGTGCGCCGGGAGACCGAGGAAATCGGCCACGACCATGGCTTGCGAGGTGGACATGCCGGTGCCGATTTCGATACCGATGTGGCGCAGGCTGATGCGACCTTCGGCCGTGAACTCAATGCTGGCCATCGGCGCTTCGGACCCGGTGCCGAAGTCTTTCTGGCAGATGGCGAAACCCACCCCGTACCAGTTGTCCGGGTCCGCAGCTTCGCGTTGTTTCTTGATCGCGTCACGGTTTTTCCAGGTGTCGTGGACCGCCGCCTTGTCGAGAATCTCGTGCAGGCGCAAGGCACCGGCCGGGATCGCGCCCTGGGTGTTTTTCATGCCCGAGCGCAGGGCGTTCTTGCGGCGCAGTTCGATGGCATCGACACCGAGGCGGCCGGCGATTTCATCGACCATCATCTCGGTCGCCGCCATGCTTTGCAGGGTGCCGTAGCCACGCATCGACCCGGCTTCAACGGCGCGGGAGTGATAGGCCGTGACCTGCAGATCGTTTTGCGGCATGTAGTAGATCGACTGTGCGGCCGTGGCGCCCACCGCAGCTACGGACGGGCTGTAGTTGATTCGCCCGCCACCGTCGACGCTCATCTCGGAGCGGAAAATCTTGAAGCTGTAGTCGTTCTTGTCCACCGCCAACTGGTAGCGAATGTCGAACGGGTGACGCTTGATGCCGCTCTGGAACTGCTCGTAGCGGTCGTTGGCCAGGCGTACCGGCACACCGGCGCCGTACAACGCGGCCAGCGCTGCGTAGTAGACGAAAATGTTGTGGTCTTTCGAGCCATAACCGACGGTGTAACCGGGGTGCATGTTCAGGTTGGCCAGGCCGAAACGCGACGGTGCGATCATCTTCGCGGTCTCGGTCGCGGTTTCCAGCGGACACTGGGTGGCGACGACGAAATGCAGGGTCTTGGTCGCCGGATCGTACCAGCCGTTGCCGTTGTCCGGCTCCAGGGCGGCCGGTTCGATCGACGGGGTCTTGTAGCGCTCGTCGAACACCAGCCAGTTGTCCGGCGGTGTATCGATCTGCTGCTTCATTCGTTCGGCGTAGAACAGGCCGCGCTCGGTCAGGTTGCCGTGCAGATTCGGCTGGGCATTCCACACCGGACGGCGATTGCGCAGCATCGGAAACAGGATCGAATCCTTGAGGCTGGCGAACTCGTCTTCGTCCGCCGAGGTCGCGCCGCCAACGCGCACATAGCGGAAGCTGCCGTAAGGGTCGCCTTCGTAGAACGGCACCTGCGCACCGTAACGAATCGCCTTGTCATTGAATTTGAGTTGGTTCTTGGCCTGACGGAAACGCTCGAAGTCGTTCCAGATCAGGATCGCCACCGGGTGACCGATGAACATCGGCACCTTGCCGGCCGGCAACAGCGGATCCGGGGCGTGCTCCTCAGGGAACACGATACCGTCCTTGACCAGATCTTCGGCGGTGACGATGCGGTCGGGCTGCAACCCGGTACCGAGCCATGAAAGGTCCAGACCCGCGTAGATGCGGTCCGCCTTGATGGTTTTGAGCAGCATGGCGTGCCCCTGCTGCTGCGGCCAGCCCGGCATGTCCTTGGCGCGGATGTCGCGGGCAAAGACCTTGCTGCCGCAGACCTTGGACAAGGCATCGTTACGGGCGCGCGCCTTGCCGTTGTTGCCGAGCCACTGCTCGGACGGCACGGTCACACTGTTTTCCATCAAGGCGGCCAGCGCCTGGCTGCTCAATGGCGTGAGCGTCACGCTCACACCCGCTATCAGCCCGCCCTGAAGGAACGAGCGCCGGGATATATCACGGTTGGACATGGATCATCCTCTGGGCGGTCATGGGGTCCGCCCTTCTGGTTATGTTCTGGAAATCTCGAGTCTTGCAGAAGCCCTTTTCGACGATGCAAAGGGCTGTTGTTGACAGTGCAAAGCTGACCGAAAGGTTAAGTTTATAGGCTTATGACCTTACGGAAAACCAAAAACTGACCGACAAATCAAAAAAACGCGACTATTCGACGCAGCACGTTAACAGTAGCCGTGAATCTCGGTAGCGCGAGGTCAGAGGCGCCGCTGAACGACAGCGTCGTCAGCTCCAATCGGCCATTCATGTAAAGAGGCATACAGAGAGGTCCGCCAGGAAAAAGGCGAGAGGAGAAAAACCTGAATTCCAGACACAAAAAACCCCGGTCTTTCGACCAGGGTCTTTGCTATCGACTCGAAGTAAACCAGCGGCTTTCTTCGTAGCTCCAAGGCGTTCAGCGGGCCTCGGGGCAGATATGGCGCAGCGGACGGGACTCGAACCCGCGACCCCCGGCGTGACAGGCCGGTATTCTAACCGACTGAACTACCGCTGCGTATCGCTTTGGACTTGCGTCCAAGTAACTTGTCTGATTGAAAACTCAGTAGCTTTTCAATCTCGAATCAAGCATGCCTGACTCGGAAAATATGGCGCAGCGGACGGGACTCGAACCCGCGACCCCCGGCGTGACAGGCCGGTATTCTAACCGACTGAACTACCGCTGCGCGTCGGTGGAGGCATTTCAGCCTACCTCTTGCTTTCGCAAGTATCTCGGGAGTGGTGGGTGATGACGGGATCGAACCGCCGACATTCTGCTTGTAAGGCAGACGCTCTCCCAGCTGAGCTAATCACCCGTTTGCATCTCCGAGGCCGCGAAATTTACGCAGGTAGCGAACCTAAGTCAATAGCAGGATTGAAGTTTTTCTGAAAAAGACAAAATCATTTCAATCCGGCCAATGTCGGCAACCATCAGTCCGCCATCGCGAGCAAGCTCGCTCCCACAGTTAAAAGCATGCTCTCTCCCTCTGTGGGAGCGAGCTTGCTCGCGATGAGGGCAGCACATTCAACATCAAATGCTGAAGACCGCACCCTGCCCCCATCACTCGCTGTAAATCATCTTCTTGGTCATGCCGCCATCGACCACGAACTCCTGACCGGTGACAAACCCGGCATTTCTCGACAGCAGCCAGGCCACCATCGCCGCGACATCCTCGACCGTCCCTACCCTGCCCGCCGGATGCTGGGCATGATCGGCTTCGGTCAAGGGTTCGGCACGCCGCACCGAAGGATCGCGCGCGTCGATCCAGCCAGGGCTGACGGCATTGACCCGAATCTCCGGGCCAAGGCTGATGGCCAATGCATGCGTCAGGGCCAACAAGCCGCCCTTGCTCGCCGCATAGGCCTCTGTGTCGGGTTCCGACTGCCCGGCGCGGGTCGAGGCCAGATTGACGATGGCACCGCTGTGAGCGCGCAGGTACGGCGCACAGTGTTTGGCCAGCAACATCGGCCCGCTGAGGTTTACCGCCAACACCCGATTCCAGTGAGCCAGATCGAGGCTTTCCAGGGTGATGTTGTGCGGATCGGCAACCGCCGCGTTGCAGACCAGCGCATCCAGGCGCCCGAACTGGCCGAGTACCTCGGCCACGCCAAGTGCGACTTGCCCTTCATTCGAGACATCCATGGTGATGAACCAGGCGTTGTCACCCAGCACCTTCGCCACTTTCGAACCGCGCTCGCGGTCCAGGTCCGTCAACACGACTTGCCAGCCTTCGCTGATCAGCCAGGCCGAGATCCCCAGGCCAATGCCCCGCGCAGCACCGGTCACCAGCGCTACGCGACCATTCGAGCCGGTGGCCGGTGCAGACAACTCGATCACAACGCAGCCAGGCCGCGCGCCAGATCGGCTTGCAGGTCCGCCACGTCTTCCAGACCGACCGCAACGCGGATCAGGCTGTCACGAATGCCTGCCGCTTCACGCTCTTGCGGCGCCAGGCGGCCATGGGAAGTGGTGCTCGGATGGGTGATGGTGGTCTTGCTGTCGCCCAGGTTGGCGGTGATCGAAATCAGGCGCGTCGCATCGATAAAGCGCCAGGCGCCCTCTTTGCCGCCCTTGACCTCAAAACTGACGACCGCACCGAAACCCTTCTGCTGGCGCAGCGCCAGTTCGTGCTGCGGATGGCTCTTGAGGCCGGCGTAATGGACCTTCTCGATGCCTTCCTGCTGCTCCAGCCACTCGGCCAGTTGCTGGGCGTTGGCGCAATGCGCCTTCATCCGCAGGTTCAGGGTTTCCAGGCCCTTGAGGAAAATCCAGGCGTTGAACGGGCTCAGGGTCGGCCCGGCGGTACGCAGGAAGCCGACCACCTCTTTCATCTGCTCGCCACGACCGGCGACCACGCCGCCCATGCAACGACCCTGGCCATCGATGAACTTGGTGGCCGAGTGCACGACGATGTCCGCGCCCATTTTCAGCGGCTGCTGCAAAGCCGGGGTGCAGAAGCAGTTGTCGACCACCAGCATCGCGCCTTTGGCGTGGGCGATTTTCGCCAGTTCGGCGATATCGACCAATTCAGCCAACGGATTGGACGGTGATTCGACGAACAGCAATTTGGTGTTGGCCTTGATCGCCGCGTCCCAACCGGACAAATCGGCCAGGGCCACGTAGTCGACCTCGATGCCGAAGCGCTTGAAGTACTTTTCGAACAGGCTGATGGTCGAACCGAATACGCTGCGCGACACCAGCACGTGATCACCGGCGCTGCACAGGCTCATCACCACCGCCATGATGGCCGCCATGCCGGTGGCGGTGGCCACGGCCTGCTCGGCGCTTTCCAGCGCGGCGATGCGCTCTTCGAACGCGCGTACGGTGGGGTTGGTGTAGCGCGAATAAACGTTGCCCGGCACTTCGCCAGCGAAGCGCGCAGCGGCGTCGGCGGCGGTACGGAATACGTAGCTGGAGGTGAAGAACATCGGATCACCGTGTTCGCCTTCCGGCGTACGGTGCTGACCGGCACGTACGGCCAGGGTATCGAACGCTACACCTTCGAGGTCGCTGTCCAGCCGACCGGCATCCCAATCCTGACTCATGCTGTCACTCCTTGCCCTGCTCTTGATAGATGAAGTTCTTTTTGCCAGATACAAAACCGGCCCCTCAGGGCCGGTAGTAAACTCAGTTGTTGTACAGATCGATGATCGCACTGACTGCCTGCGTCTTGACCTTGGAGGCATCGTTGCGTGCCTGCTCGATCTTGTTCAGGTAAGCCTCGTCGACGTCGCCGGTGACGTACTGGCCGTCGAACACCGCACAATCGAACTTGTCGATCTTGATCTTGCCGCCACCGACCGCTTCGATCAAGTCAGGCAAGTCCTGATAGATCAGCCAGTCAGCGCCGATCAGGTCTGCCACGTCCTGGGTCGAACGGTTATGCGCGATCAGTTCGTGGGCGCTCGGCATGTCGATGCCGTAGACGTTCGGGTAGCGAACCGCTGGCGCTGCGGAGCAGAAGTAGACGTTCTTGGCGCCGGCTTCGCGGGCCATCTGGATGATCTGCTTGCAGGTGGTGCCGCGAACGATGGAGTCGTCCACCAGCATCACGTTCTTGCCGCGGAATTCCAGTTCGATGGCATTGAGCTTCTGGCGCACGGATTTTTTCCGCGCGGCCTGGCCCGGCATGATGAAGGTCCGGCCGATGTAGCGGTTCTTCACGAAGCCTTCGCGGAACTTCACGCCCAAATGGTTCGCCAGCTCCAGGGCCGCAGTGCGGCTGGTGTCCGGGATCGGGATGACCACGTCGATATCGTGATCCGGACGCTCGCGCAGGATCTTCTCGGCCAGTTTCTCGCCCATGCGCAGGCGGGCCTTGTAGACCGAGACGCCGTCGATGATCGAGTCCGGACGCGCCAGGTACACATGTTCGAAAATGCACGGAGTCAACGACGGGTTGGTCGCGCACTGGCGGGTGTGCAGCTTGCCGTCTTCAGTGATGTAGACCGCTTCGCCCGGTGCCAGGTCGCGAATCAGGGTGAAGCCGAGCACGTCCAGGGAAACGCTTTCGGAGGCGATCATGTACTCGACGCCTTCGTCGGTGTGACGCTGGCCGAACACGATCGGACGGATGCCATGCGGGTCGCGGAAACCGACGATGCCGTAGCCGGTCACCATCGCCACGACGGCGTAGCCACCGACACAACGGTTGTGCACGTCAGTCACGGCGGCGAACACGTCTTCTTCGGTCGGCTGCAACTTGCCGCGCTGGGCCAGCTCGTGTGCGAACACGTTGAGCAGCACTTCCGAATCGGAGTTGGTGTTGACGTGGCGCAGGTCAGATTCGTAAATCTCCTTGGCCAGTTGTTCAACGTTGGTCAGGTTACCGTTGTGCGCCAGGGTGATGCCATAAGGCGAGTTGACGTAAAACGGTTGAGCTTCGGCCGAGGTCGAGCTGCCCGCGGTCGGGTAGCGCACATGGCCAATACCCATGTGACCGACCAGGCGCTGCATGTGACGCTGATGGAACACGTCACGTACCAGGCCGTTGTCCTTGCGCAGGAATAACCGGCCATCATGGCTGGTCACGATACCGGCAGCGTCCTGGCCGCGGTGCTGGAGGACGGTTAGCGCGTCATACAGCGCCTGATTGACGTTCGACTTACCGACGATACCGACGATGCCACACATGCGACGCAACCCCTACTTAATGGATCTGAACTGAACACAACTCACTGAGGCGTTTTGGCCATCGGCAAGAGGTGCTCCTTGAACGGTATATCAGCGGGTACGCTGATTCCGCTGGCAAGCCACTGACTGCTCCACCCGAGGATCAGGTTTTTGGACCAGTCGGCGACCAATAAAAATTTTGGCACGAGCTGTGACTCTTTCCACCACCCGTCCTGCTGTACCGGCCCCAGGCTCAACAGCCCGACGGCGATGACCACCAGCAACCCGCCACGCGCGGCGCCGAAGGCCATGCCGAGGAATCGGTCGGTCCCGGAGAGCCCGGTGACGCGTACCAGTTCGCCGATAAGATAATTGATCATTGCGCCTACGATTAAAGTGGCGACAAACATGATGGCACAGCCCGTGATTATACGAGCCGATGGCGTTTGAATGTACCCGCCGAGGTACTCGGACAGTGAGCCACCGAACATCCAGGCAACGACTCCTGCGATGATCCAGGTCAGCAGCGACAATGCTTCTGTGACGAAGCCGCGGCTCAGACTGATCAATGCGGAGATGGCGACGATCGCTACGATCGCCCAGTCAACCCAGGTAAATAGCACAGTGCAGCCTACAGACGGATAAGGCGGCGCATTTTAGCAGAGCCCGTGCTTATCGGTAAGCTGCTATTGCCAGTGCATTTCATATCGGGGCGATAGTTTTAGCCACGTTCCGGCTGAAAGCGCACCACAAACCCCTTGAGATTCTGCTGGCGGTTCAACAAGTCACGCAGCCGGTCGGCTTCGGCGCGCTCGATCAGCGGCCCGACAAACACCCGGTTTTTGCCGTCGGCGGTACGGATATAGGCGTTGTAGCCCTGGCTGCGCAGGGTTTTCTGAAGCTTTTCCGCGCTTTCACGACTCGACAGGCTGGCCAGTTGCACCGACCAACTGACAGACAAGCCATTGGCATCGACACGGCTTTGCGTGGTGTCCGGCTTGCCCGGTGCCGCGGTGATCGGCTGGGCAGGCGCTGTCGCAGGTTTGGCCGCCAAAGCCGGGACCGGCGCAGGTGCAGCCGGCTTGGTCGCTGGCGCTGGAGCCGCAGGCGCTACCGGCGCAGTTGGCACCGCCGATTCCTGCTGGGCGATGTCCTCATCGCTCGGCACGGGTTCCTGAGGCAATGCTTGCGGCTCGGGCACCACCACGGGCTCGACCTGTACCTGGGGCATCGCAGGCGCCTGCGGAGCCGCGGGCGCCTGGACCGTCACCTGGCGCTGTTCGTCCTGGCGGGAAAACAGCATCGGCAGAAAAATCACCGCCAGCGCGACCAACACCAGGGCGCCAACCATGCGCTGCTTGTATGCCTTATCCAGCAATGCCATTCGCCGCGTCCTCCGTGGAGCGCCGGGCCAGCCATTCAAGGGCCTCGGCGACACAATAAAATGATCCGAACAACAGGATTTCGTCGTTGCTCGTGGCCTGCGCGCACTGCCCTTCCAGGGCGGCCGCGACACTGCCGTATGACGTGACCGACGCCCCAAGACCTTGCAACGCATCGTGCAGATCCGCAACCGAACGCGCTCGAGGCGAATCCAGAGGTGCAACGGCCCAGTGCTGGACACTAGCATTCAATTCGCCGACAACACCATCCAGATCCTTGTCCGCCAGCAAACCGAACACCGCCAGACGCTTGCCGACCGGCGGGCGACTGGCCAGACGACGCGCCAGATACTCCGCCGCGTGCGGGTTATGCCCCACATCCAGCAATAGACTCAAGCGCTTGCCTTGCCACTCGAACTCACGGCGATCCAGACGACCGACCACCTTCGTTGCCCGCAGCGCCTCGATAATCTGCGCATCCACCCAAGGCAAGCCGAGCAGCAGGTACGCCTGCAACGCCAGCGCAGCGTTTTCCATCGGCAGATCGAGCAGCGGCAGGTCGCGCAGTTCAACCGCGCGCCCTTGCGCATCGACACCGCGCCACTGCCAGTTGTGATCGGTCATACCGAGATCAAAATCGCGCCCACGCAGGAAAAACGGGCACTTGAGCTCGCGCGCCTTGTCCAGCAGAGGTTGTGGAGGATTCAGATCACCGCAGAGCGCAGGCGCGCCCTGACGGAAAATACCGGCCTTCTCGAAGGCCACGGACTCTCGGGTATCACCGAGGTAATCCGCATGATCGACGCCAATGCTAGTGACCAGCGCCACGTCGGCGTCCACCACGTTGACCGTATCCAGGCGACCGCCAAGACCGACTTCCAGCACCACGGCATCGAGCCCTGAGCGCTGGAACAGCCAGAACGCCGCCAGGGTGCCCATTTCGAAGTAAGTCAGGGAAGTATCGCCGCGCCCGGCCTCTACCGCAGCAAAGGCCTCGCACAGCTCGGCGTCAGTGGCTTCGACGCCATTGAGCTGGACCCGCTCGTTGTAACGCAGCAGGTGCGGGGAGTTGTAAACCCCCACTTTCAAGCCCTGGGCCCGCAGCAAGGACGCCACGAACGCACAGGTGGAACCCTTGCCGTTGGTCCCGGTGACCGTAATCACCCGCGGCGCCAGCTTGCCCAATCCCATGCGGGACGCTACCTGCTGCGACCGCTCCAGGCCCATGTCGATGGCCGAAGGGTGCAACTGTTCGAGGTAGGCGAGCCATTCGCCGAGGGTACGTTGAGTCATAGGCTGGCGGGTACCGGTGGAACCACGATCGGCTCGATAGGTGCAGCCACGAACGTCGGAGTCGGCAGCCCCATCATTTGCGCCAGCAGGTTGCCCAGACGCGGACGCAGCTCCTGACGGTCGATGATCATGTCGATGGCACCGTGCTCCAGCAGGAACTCGCTGCGCTGGAAGCCTTCCGGCAGTTTTTCACGCACGGTTTGCTCGATCACACGCGGACCGGCAAAACCGATCAACGCCTTCGGCTCACCGACAATCACGTCGCCCAGCATCGCCAGACTGGCGGAAACGCCGCCGTAGACCGGATCGGTCAGCACGGAGATGAACGGGATGCCCTCTTCACGCAAACGCGCCAGCACCGCGGAGGTCTTGGCCATCTGCATCAGGGAAATCAGCGCTTCCTGCATCCGTGCACCACCGGAAGCTGCGAAGCAGACCATCGGGCAACGTTTTTCCAGGGCGTAGTTGGCAGCGCGAACGAAACGCTCACCGACGATGGCGCCCATCGAACCGCCCATGAAGGAAAACTCGAACGCCGAAACCACGATCGGCATGCCCAGCAAGGTACCGCTCATGGAAATCAGCGCGTCTTTTTCGCCGGTCTGCTTTTGTGCAGCGGTCAGGCGGTCCTTGTACTTCTTGCCGTCGCGGAATTTCAGACGGTCAACCGGCTCCAGGTCTGCACCCAGCTCGGTACGACCTTCGACGTCGAGGAAGATGTCGATACGGGCGCGGGCGCCGATACGCATGTGATGGTTGCACTTGGGGCAAACGTCCAGGGTCTTTTCCAGCTCCGGACGATACAGCACAGCCTCGCAAGACGGGCATTTGTGCCAAAGACCTTCAGGCACCGAGCTCTTCTTGACCTCGGAACGCATGATCGAAGGGATCAGTTTGTCTACTAACCAGTTGCTCATGCTTTCTTTCTCCAGTACCGGCGGCCCGAACGCTCTGGTTCGCGGCCCCGTGTATGCCCTAGCGCTAAATTCATGTGTGCGGCGACGGTCGATGGACTGCCACGGTCAGCGCGAAACATGACCTGCGTGCAACCAAAAACCCTCGGATCTGCCTGCTGTGTGCAGTGCATCCGCTTTGTACAGTGCAGTGGACGGCGGCAGTCTGCCAGCCGTCACATCAACAGGTGCTACCACGTACCGCTTTGATAAATGCCTGAATCTTTGCGTGATCCTTGATGCCCTTGCTCGCCTCAACCCCGCCACTGACATCCACGGCATAAGGCCGGACGCGCGCAACCGCTTCGGCGACGTTATCCGGCGTCAGACCGCCCGCCAGAATGATCGGCTTGCTCAGGCCTTGCGGTATCAGTGACCAGTCAAACGCTTCGCCGGTTCCTCCGGGAACGCCTTCGACATAGGTATCGAGCAAGATGCCGCTGGCACTGGCATAGGCTTCACAGGCCGCGGCGATGTCATCACCCGCCTTGACCCGCAGCGCCTTGATGTACGGGCGATGCCAACCTTCGCACTCGGCCGCGCTTTCATCGCCGTGAAATTGCAGCAGGTCCAGAGGCACCGCGTCGAGAATCTCACCCAACTCGCAACGGCTCGCATTGACGAACAAGCCCACGGTGGTTACGAACGGCGGCAGCGCCTTGATGATCGAGCGCGCCTGCTGGAACGTCACCGCACGGGGACTCTTGGCGTAAAACACGAATCCGATGGCATCCGCCCCGGCCTCGACGGCTGCCAACGCATCCTCAATGCGGGTAATCCCACAGATCTTGCTGCGAACGGCTGACATGTCGACACAACTCCAAGACAAATCCGGGAAAGTCCCGGATGGTAACAAAAGCATTCGAGGGCGTCAGCCGCCAAGTTCCGAGAAACCGGTCAGGAAGTGTGGACCGATGTAACGCTCGGGCAATTGGAACTCGTCGCGGTATTCGACCTGCACCAGATACAACCCGAACGGATGCGCCGTCACGCCACCGGACCGGCGAATCCGGCTCTCCAGCACCTCTTTCATCCACTCCACCGGACGTTCACCGGCACCAATGGTCATCAGCACGCCGGCAATGTTGCGCACCATGTGATGCAGGAAGGCGCTGGCGCGAATATCCAGCACGATCATCTTGCCGTGACGGGTGACGCGCAGGTGGTGCAGCTCCTTGATCGGCGACTTGGCCTGGCACTGGCCGGCGCGAAACGCGCTGAAATCATGGGTGCCGAGCAGGTACCGGGCGGCCTCGGCCATGCGCTCGACGTCCAGCGGACGGTGGTTCCAGGTCACTTCTTCGTTCAGGTGCGCCGGGCGGATCTGATCGTTGTAGATCACATAGCGATAACGCCGGGCGATGGCCTTGAACCGCGCATGGAAATGCGCCGGCATGACCTTGGCCCAACTGACACTGACGTCGTGGGGCAAGTTGATGTTGGCGCCCATGGTCCAGGCCTTCATCGAACGCTCGACCCGGGTGTCGAAATGCACCACCTGTCCGCAGGCATGCACCCCGGCATCGGTACGCCCGGCGCACATCAGCGAAACGGGCGAGTCGGCGACTTTCGACAAGGCGTTTTCGAGGGTTTCCTGCACGGTGAGCACCCCGGACGCCTGGCGCTGCCAGCCGCGGTAGCGCGAGCCTTTGTATTCGACGCCCAGCGCGATGCGGAAAAAGCCGTCGGCTGCCATTTCGGCGGCCGGGTTATCTATATTTGCCAAGGAGGGACAGCCTGCTGATGTACCAAAGGCGGGCATTATAAGGCTGACTGGAGGGGATGCCAGTACAACTGAGGGACTGGAGTGAATGTTAGGGCCTCTTCGCGAGCAGGCTCGCTCCCACAGTGATTGATGCCTGGCATAGAACCCTGTGGGAGCGAGCCTGCTCGCGAAGGGGCCACAGCAGACGACATCAACTCATCGGCCAAATAAAAACGGCAGCCTCAATGGGCTGCCGCTCTGTTTACAACCTACCGGACACTCAAGCCAGGCGCGAAAGCATTTCCTCGGCTTCGCTCTTCTGCTCGGCACTGCCTTCGCTCACCACCTCATTGAGGATGTCGCGAGCGCCATCGCTGTCGCCCATGTCGATATAGGCCTGAGCCAGATCGAGCTTGGTGGCGGCTTCGTCAGTGCCCGAGAGGAAGTCGAAGTCATCATCGTCGCCCAGTGCGGCATCCGCTTCGGTGAAGGTCAGCTCGCCGATGCTGTTGGACAAGCTCTCCAGCTCGGCATTGACATCATCCAGCTCTGCCGCGAAGGCATCCGGCGCGTCCATTTCGTCGGCCAGCGACAGGTCGAAATCGGCCGGTAACTCCAGATCATCCAGCGCGACTTCAGGCACAGCCGGGGTTTCGGCAACCGCAACGTCCTTCACGCCTTCGTCCAGATCCAGCAGGAAATCGTCTTCAGCCAGTATCGCCGGAGACGGCTCTGCACCGAGATCCAGGTCCAGGTCGAAGTCCGACAGATCATCGAGGTTTTCCTTGATTTCAGTCTGTTGCTGCAACACCGACTCAAAACTCAGATCGTCATCCAGCGGGAATTCATCCAGGTCTGCCAGCGCCGCCACTTCCGGTTCAGGTGCAGGCGCCACAGGCGTGATCGCGTCCAGATCATCCAGACTCAGGTCGAAGGCGCTGTCGAGGTCATCCTCGAACGCCGCTGGCTCTGGCGCCGGTGCTTGCGGCTCATCGAGCAACAGATCCTTGACGTATTGCGCGTCCAGCTCGGCGGCAACGGCGGCTGCGGCAATGCCACCGGCAGCCACCAGCGCCATGGCCGGGAAACGGCTTTTGAGTTTTTCAACCTTGGCGTAGTTGTCGCCATTGGCCACCAACTGACGCTCCTGGCCGACGAACGCATCGCGATCGCCTTGCTGTCCGTAGACCTCCATCAGTTTCAAGCGCAAATCGCTACGCTGCGGCTCTTGCTTGACGCCATCCTCCAGCAACGCGGCAGCCTGGTTCAAGCGACCGGCATTGATGTGCGATTGAGCCTGGCCCAGCACGTCGTCGGAACGCTCGGCAGCCGGCGCCACCAAGGGCGCGGCGATCGGCGTGGTCATCACGACTGGAGCGACTACCGGCGCTGGCGCGGGAGCTGGCGTCGGTGCAGTCGCCAGCTTCGCGCTCGGCAGTGGAACTTCCAGGCCTTCGAAGCTGCTTTCCGGCAAGTCGAAATCCGCCGAGAACGGCTGCTCTTCGGCCAGGGCCCGGGCCATGCGCAGATGTTTCTCGGCTTCTTGCTGGGCCTTGCGGCGACGCGCCAGCAACAGTAGCAGGAGCAGCAGAATCACCGCCCCGCCACCCACGAGGCCCAGCAGCACCGGATTGCTCAGCAACTCATTGAATTTCTGATCGTCGGATGCCGCTGGTGTCGCCTCAAGGGGCTGCCCGGCCGACGCTGGAGCTGCCTCGGGCGCTGGCGCAGTGTCAGCCGGGGCAGGCGCTGCCCCCGGGTTTGCAGCCAGTTCGGCCGACATTGCCGGCGCCGGCGCAGCAGCCGGGGCGCCATTTGCGCCCTCGACCTGCAACTTGGCCAATTGGTTGTTCTTCAGCTCGATCAGGCGCTGCAGCTTATCCACCTGGCTTTGCAGGTCGGCCATGCGGCTTTTCAGTTCGGCGTTATCACGACGACTGGTGTCGAGGCTTTCCTGGGTCACCGCCAGCTTATTGCTGAGGGTGCTGGCATCGCCGGCAGGTCCTTTGCCACGGTTCTTGCCGGACTCGGCAGAAACCAGGCTCAGCTTGTCGGTGGCCGCTTGCGCCGGAGCACCATCGGTGCGTGCGCGATTGGTGGCGTCGAGCTGTTGCTGCCCTGCCCCGGGTTTCGCCACATAACGACGCCCCTGGCGCCAGGCCTTGTTCTGCGCGGCCACTTCAGCAATGGCCTTGGGTTGCGGCAGGCCCGTACTCTGCACCTGGTCCGGCAGGCGCAGCACCTGGCCGGTTTTCAAGCGGTTGATGTTGCCGTCGATAAAGGCATCCGGGTTCAGCGCCTGGATGGCCAGCATGGTTTGCTGGATCGAACCGCCATTACGCGCCTTCGCGGCGATTTCCCACAGGGTATCGCGCGGTGTGGTGGTGTATTGCGACGCTTTGGTCGCACCGGTGACGGGCGCGGCAACCGTTGACGTTGGTTGCGCCGCCGCTTCAGCGGTTTGCGGCGAGAATTTGGACGGATCGAGCAGCACACTGTAGTCGCGCAGCAAACGACCGTTCGGCCACATGACCTGAACCAGGAACTTCACCATGGGTTCGGAGAGTGGCTTGCTGGAGGTCACGCGCAGGATGCTTTTGCCACTGGCGTTGAGCACCGGGGTGAAGGTCAAGTCGTTCAGAAACGCCTGGCGGTCGACACCGGCCTTGGCGAAGTCGTCTGGTGAGGCCAGGCTCGGCACCACTTCGGCAGCCGTGAGATCCTTGACATCGAGCAGCTCGATTTCCGCTACCAATGGCTGGTTGAGCGTCGATTTCAGGGTCAATTCCCCGAGCCCGAGGGCATGCGCCATACCGGAGGACAGCGCCGAGGCGGCCGCTATTGCTAACACCAGTTTGCGAACTTGAACCATTAGCTCATCCTTAGTTTGAACATTCCTCGGCCAGCGAGAAGATATTGATAGTCGCTGCCGTAAGGCATTGCGCGCAACGGCGAGGGTCGTCACGCGTAATCATTCGACAAATTGTTGCAAAGTATCTTTTACAGCAGGTCTTTAAGCAACAACTCGGCCAGCTGCACAGCATTGAGCGCGGCGCCTTTGCGTACGTTATCTGACGTCAGCCACAGATTAAGTTCCGACGGGTCGTCGATACCCTGGCGAACCCGACCGACGTAGACCACATCCTGCCCTACCGCATCGCCCACCGGGGTCGGGTAATCACCGGCCTCCACCAGCTCGATGCCGGGTGCGTCTTCCAGGGCCGCATTGACTTTCGCCAGGTCGACTTCACTCGCGGACTGCAGGGTCACGCTATAGCTATCGCCAAAAAACACCGGGGCTTGAATGCATGTGACGGAAATCTTCAATGACGGCCGCGCCATGACCTGGCGCAGCTCACGCACCAGGCGCTTTTCCAGCAACGTATGACCTTGCTCATCCGGTTTGCCGACCTGGGCCAACAGGTTGAAGGCCATCTGCCGATCAAAGAATTTCGGCTCCAGCGGCCGCACATTCAGCAGCTCCGCAGTCTGCCGCGCCAGCTCGCTCACGGCTTCGCGGCCCTGGGCCGATACCGCCAGGCTGGCGGTCAGGCTGATGCGCTGCAAATCGAGCAAATCCATCAGCGGCGCGAGCACCACCGCCAGCGTGGTGGCCGACGGACTTGGACTGCTGACCTGAAACGGTTTTTTCAAGCCGGCCAACACCTGAGCGTTGGCCTCAGGCACGACCTGCGGCGCCTTTTCGGCCGGCAAGGCACCGGAGAGATCGATCACCGAGCATCCGGCATCGGTCGCGCGGGAAGCAAAACTCAACGAAACCGCCGGGCCGGCCACGAAAAACCCAAGCTGCACCTTGCTGAAGTCGAACTCATCGACCTCCCGCACCCGCACGTTCTTGCCGCGAAACGGCACCGAACTGCCGGCCGATTCGCTGCTGGCCAACAAATGAAGGGTGCCGATCGGGAAATCGCGCTCTTCGAGAATCTGCACGAGCGTTTCGCCGACAGTACCGGTGGCGCCGATCACGGCAATATCAATGGACTGGCTCATGGGTTTTACCTCTGGCGAAACGGGGGGAGCGGCACTTTACCGGGTGGGTGGCATGCAGGCAATTCTGTGGTGCCTGACCTGGCCCTATCGCGAGCAAGCTCGCTCCCACAGGGATTGATGGTGTACACAAAATATCTATTCAACTCCAACTCACTGTGGGAGCGAGCTTGCTCGCGATGAGGCCGGCACTGACGACGCTAATTGCATAAAAAAACCCGTACCTCTTGCAAGGCACGGGTTCTTTCATTGCATCAACCGATCAACGCTCGAGCAGGATCCGCAGCATGCGGCGCAGCGGTTCGGCCGCGCCCCACAGCAACTGGTCGCCGACGGTGAACGCACCGACGAACTGCGAACCCATGTTCAGCTTGCGCAGACGGCCGACCGGCACGTTCAGGGTGCCGGTGACTTTCGTCGGGCTCAGCTCTTGCATGCTGATTTCGCGGTTGTTCGGCACCAGCTTGACCCAAGGGTTGTGCTGGCTGATCAACCCTTCGATGTCGGCGATCGGCACGTCTTTGTTCAGCTTGATGGTCAGCGCCTGGCTGTGGCAACGCATGGCGCCGATGCGCACACAGATGCCGTCGACCGGGATCGGGCTCTTGAAGCGACCGAGGATCTTGTTGGTCTCGGCCTGGGCCTTCCACTCTTCGCGGCTCTGGCCGTTCGGCAGTTCCTTGTCGATCCACGGGATCAGGCTGCCGGCCAGCGGTACGCCGAAGTTTTCGGTCGGGTACGCGTCGCTGCGCATGGCGTCGGCAACACGGCGGTCGATGTCGAGGATCGCGCTGGCCGGATCGGCCAGTTGATCGGCGACAGCGGCGTGGGTCACCCCCATTTGCTTGATCAGTTCACGCATGTGCTGCGCCCCGCCACCGGAGGCCGCCTGATAGGTCATGGCGCTCATCCACTCCACCAGACCGGCTTCGAACAGGCCACCCAGACCCATCAGCATCAGGCTGACGGTGCAGTTGCCGCCGATGTAGTTCTTGGTGCCCGCGTCCAGCTGCTGGTCGATCACCTTGCGGTTGACCGGGTCCAGAACGATCACCGCGTCATCCTGCATGCGCAGGCTGGAAGCGGCGTCGATCCAGTAACCCTGCCAGCCGGCTTCACGCAGCTTGGGGAAGACTTCGCTGGTGTAGTCGCCACCCTGGCAGGTCAGAATCACGTCGAGGGTTTTCAGCTCTTCAATGCTGTAAGCGTCCTTGAGCGGAGCAATGTCCTTGCCCACGGACGGGCCTTGGCCACCGACATTGGAAGTGGTGAAAAACACCGGCTCGATAAGATCGAAATCCTGCTCTTCCAGCATCCGCTGCATGAGCACGGAACCGACCATACCGCGCCAACCGATCAGACCTACACGTTTCATCGCAACTACACCTTCTTGAAATGTGGACCGCTGCCTTGTCTTGAATTTGGCAGCGGGCCCGAGAGATTACAGATTCCGCAGCGCGGCGACTACTGCGTCACCCATTTCCTGCGTACCGACTTTAGTGCAACCGGCCGACCAGATGTCGCCCGTGCGCAAGCCCTGATCCAGCACCAGGCTCACCGCTTTCTCGATGGCATCGGCTGCGGCCTGCTGGTTGAAGCTGTAACGCAACATCATCGACACCGACAAAATGGTCGCCAGCGGGTTGGCAATGCCTTTGCCCGCGATGTCCGGCGCCGAACCGTGGCACGGCTCGTACATGCCCTTGTTGTGGGTGTCCAGGGACGCCGACGGCAGCATGCCGATGGAACCGGTGAGCATCGAGGCCTGGTCGGACAGGATGTCGCCGAACATGTTGTCGGTGACGATCACGTCGAACTGCTTCGGCGCGCGCACCAGCTGCATGGCGGCATTGTCGACGTACATGTGGCTCAGTTCGACTTCAGGATAATCCTTGGCCACTTGCTCGACCACTTCACGCCACAGCTGGCTGGAGGCCAGTACGTTGGCCTTGTCTACCGAGCACAGCTTCTTGCCGCGGACCATGGCCATGTCGAAACCGACACGGGCGATACGACGGATTTCGCTTTCGCTGTACGGCAGGGTGTCGTAGGACTGACGCTCGCCGTTTTCCAGGGTGCGGGTGCCACGAGGCGCGCCGAAGTAGATACCGCCGGTCAGCTCACGCACGATCAGGATGTCCAGCCCGGAAACGATCTCCGGCTTCAGGCTGGAAGCCTCGGCCAGTTGCGGGTACAGGATCGCCGGGCGCAGGTTGCCGAACAGGCCCAGTTGCGCACGGATCTTCAACAGGCCGCGCTCAGGGCGGATGTCACGTTCGATGGCATCCCATTTCGGGCCGCCAACGGCGCCCAGCAACACGGCGTCGGCCGCACGGGCACGTTCCAGGGTTTCGTCGGCCAGCGGCACGCCATGCTTGTCGATGGCCGCGCCGCCGATCACATCAAAGCTCAGGTCGAAACCCAACTCGAACTTGTCACTGGCCAGCTCCAGAACCTTGACCGCTTCGGCCATGATTTCCGGGCCAATACCGTCACCTGGGAGAATCAGAATCTGCTTGCTCATGCTTTCCTCATGTCATCAGTCGGTGCGCCCTGGGGCGCTCCCGGAAAAGTTCTATCGCTCAGCGCCTATCGTTCTGCCATCAGCACCAGTACATCGGTACTGAACGAACCATCGGCCTCAATCTCGAAATATTCGCGTACTTCGTTGCCCATCGACTGCTGCAACGCGCGGATCGCCGCGCGCATCACTTCAGGCGTGCGCATGCGCTCGACCCAGCTGTTGTACTCCAGACGCAGGCGCTGACGAGTGGTACTGCGCGTGTGCAGCCCCGCCTCGCTGACCTGGCGCAACCACTCGCCGGCGGAATAATCGCGCACATGGCTGGTGTCGCGCAGTACTTCGACGCTTTGCAGGTAAGTGTCGAACAGCGGGCTACCCGGTGACAACACGTCGACGAACGCCGCCACACCGCCCGGTTTCAACACCCGGCGCACTTCCCGCAACGCCACGCCCAGATCGCTCCAATGGTGCGCCGAATAACGGCTGAAGACGAAATCGAATTCGCCATCGGCGAACGGCAGGCGCTCGGCGGCACCGTTGACCGTGGACACATTGCTCAAACCACGATCGACGGCGGCAGCGCTCACCACGTCGAGCATCTGCTGTGACAGGTCGTAGGCCACCACTTCCTTGACCAGAGAAGCCACGTGAAAACTCACATGACCGGCCCCGCAGCCAAGGTCCAGGACCCGGGCATCGCCATGCCCGGCCAGTTCCGCCTGTAGCAGCGCGAATTCAGTGCCCTGAGCGTGTACGGCGCTGCTCAGGTAGGCCGAGGCCTGTTCACCGAATTGCTTCTGGACTACCTGGGTGTGCTGGGCGGTGCTGGTCATCGGGACTTCCTTTTGGGGTGAGTCTTGGGGTGTCTTTTCTGGCCTCATCGCGAGCAAGCTCGCTCCCACAGGTTTTGTTTACGCCGCAAATCCAATGTGGGAGCGAGCTTGCTCGCGATGACGGCATTACGCCTTATGCAAAATCACGCGTCGCGAAACAACCAAGGCTGGCTAGCCCGGTGCTTGGCCTCAAACGTCGCAATTGCCTCATGGTCCTGCAACGTCAGGCCGATATCGTCCAGGCCGTTGAGCAGGCAATGCTTGCGGAAGGCATCGATTTCGAAGCTCAGCACCTTGCCGTCAGGGCGGGTCACGGTCTGGGCTTGCAGATCGACCTGCAACTGATAACCCGGAGTGGCCTCGACCTGCTGGAACAGCTCATCGACTTCGGCATCGCTCAAGATGATCGGCAGCAAGCCGTTCTTGAAACTGTTGTTGAAGAAGATGTCGGCATAACTCGGCGCGATGATGCTGCGGAAACCGTACTCTTCCAGCGCCCACGGCGCGTGCTCGCGGCTGGAGCCGCAACCGAAGTTCTCGCGGGCCAGCAATACACTGGCGCCCTGGTAACGTTCGGCGTTGAGGACGAAGTCCTTGTTCAGCGGACGCCTGGAGTTGTCCTGATAAGGCTGGCCCACATCCAGGTAACGCCATTCATCGAACAGGTTCGGGCCAAAACCCGTGCGCTTGATCGACTTCAAGAACTGCTTCGGGATGATCTGGTCAGTGTCGACGTTGGCACGATCCAAAGGCGCGACAAGTCCAGTATGTTGGGTAAATGCTCTCATGCTTACTGCGCTCCCTGGATCAATTCACGAACGTCGATGAAACGCCCGCTCACCGCGGCGGCCGCGGCCATGGCCGGGCTGACGAGGTGGGTACGACCACCGGCGCCTTGACGGCCTTCGAAGTTACGGTTGGAGGTCGAAGCGCAATGCTCGCCACTTTCCAAACGGTCCGGGTTCATCGCCAGGCACATCGAGCAACCCGGCTCACGCCATTCGAAACCGGCTTCGAGGAAAATCTTGTCCAGGCCTTCCGATTCGGCCTGGGCTTTAACCAGACCCGAGCCCGGCACGACGATGGCCTGCTTGATGGTCGAGGCCACTTTGCGGCCCTTGGCAATCACGGCCGCCGCACGCAGGTCTTCGATCCGCGAGTTGGTGCAGGAACCGATGAACACGCGGTCGAGCTGAATGTCGGTGATCGCCTGGTTGGCGGTCAAACCCATGTATTTCAAGGCACGGACAATGGAGTCGCGCTTGACCAGGTCCATTTCCTTGGCAGGATCCGGCACGTTCTGATCCACCGCCAACACCATCTCAGGCGAAGTGCCCCAGCTGACTTGCGGCTTGATGTCGGCTGCATCGAGTTCGACAACGCTGTCGAAGACGGCGTCGGCATCGGAAACCAGGTCTTTCCAGGCTTCGACAGCCAGGTCCCATTCCGCGCCTTTCGGTGCGAAAGGACGGCCCTTGACGTAAGCCACGGTTTTTTCGTCAGCCGCCACCAGGCCTACGCGAGCGCCGGCCTCGATGGACATGTTGCAGATGGTCATGCGGCCTTCGACGGACAGGTCGCGAATCGCGCTGCCGGCGAATTCGATGGCGTGACCGTTACCGCCAGCGGTGCCAATCTTGCCGATCACGGCAAGCACGATGTCCTTGGCAGTCACGCCGAACGGCAACTGGCCTTCGACCGATACCCGCATGTTCTTCATTTTCTTGGCGACCAGGCACTGGGTGGCGAGCACGTGCTCGACCTCGGAAGTGCCGATACCGTGCGCCAATGCACCGAATGCGCCGTGGGTCGAGGTGTGGGAGTCGCCGCAGACCACGGTCATGCCCGGCAAGGTTGCGCCTTGCTCCGGGCCGATGACGTGGACGATGCCCTGGCGAACGTCGTTCATCTTGAACTCGACGATGCCGTATTCATCGCAGTTGTCATCGAGGGTCTGCACTTGCAGGCGCGAGACCTGGTCAACGATGGCGTCGATGCCGCCCTTGCGCTCCGGCGTGGTCGGTACGTTGTGATCCGGGGTCGCGATATTGGCATCGATGCGCCATGGCTTGCGCCCGGCCAGACGCAGGCCTTCGAAGGCTTGCGGCGAGGTCACTTCATGGATGATGTGACGATCGATGTAGATCAGCGCAGAGCCATCGTCGCGCTGCTTGACCAAATGCGAATCCCAGAGCTTGTCGTAGAGCGTTTTGCCGGCCATCAGACGGTTTCCTCATCAGCTTGTTTCTATGCCCTGGATCTTGAGTGATTCAATAACCCCTTGGCTTGTGAGGCTGATCCTATGGGGTTACATTAAATAACTCAAATTCATATTTTTTATGCTTTGGATAACCAACTGGAATGTGACCATGGACCTGGCCAACCTCAATGCCTTTATCGCCATCGCCGAGACCGGCAGCTTCTCCGGCGCCGGTGAACGGCTGCACCTGACGCAACCGGCGATCAGCAAACGCATCGCCGGGCTGGAGCAGCAATTGAAGGTGCGACTGTTCGATCGCCTGGGTCGTGAAGTCGGCCTGACCGAGGCCGGGCGCGCTCTGCTGCCGCGGGCCTACCAGATTCTCAATGTCCTCGATGATACGCGCCGCGCCTTGACCAACCTCACCGGCGAGGTGACCGGCCGTCTGACCCTGGCCACCAGTCACCACATCGGCCTGCACCGCTTGCCGCCTTTATTAAGGGAGTTCACCCGACGTTATCCCGAGGTGGCGCTGGATATTCAGTTCCTCGATTCGGAAGTGGCCTACGAGGAAATTCTCCATGGCCGCGCCGAACTGGCGGTCATCACCCTGGCACCGGAACCCCATGCGCTGGTCAAGGCCACCCCGGTGTGGGACGACCCGCTGGATTTCGTGGTCGCCCCGGAGCATTCACTGCTCAATAACGGCAAGGTCAGCCTGGCGGACATCGCCCGGCACCCGGCGGTCTTCCCCGGCGGCAATACCTTTACCCACCACATTGTGCAACGGCTGTTCGAAGCCCAGGGCCTGACGCCAAACATCGCCATGAGCACCAACTATCTGGAAACCATCAAGATGATGGTCTCGATTGGCCTGGCCTGGAGCGTTTTGCCGCGAACCATGCTCGATGACCAGGTAGCACGCATACCTTTGCCGGGCATACAGCTCACTCGCCAGCTAGGCTATATCCTGCACACGGAAAGGACGCTGTCGAATGCTGCGCGGGCCTTCATGGCCTTGCTGGACGCTCAACTCGAACCGCCAGGGACTCAAGGCTAACTTGTGCTACTCCTATAGAGCCGAGAATTCCTGCAACAAACGCCCAAACTCAGCTCAAGGCTTGCCAATGCCGAAATCTGTAGACCGTATTCCGCCGATGCCGCGAATTCAGGCACTTGATCCGAAAAGCTCCGAACAGAGCTGGGAAAGTGCCTCGCAATTACTGGCCGCGCTCAACGGCGCCCGCCTGGGCGCCTGGTATTGGGACATCGAGCGCGGGCAGATCAGCTGGTCCCGGGGCACGCAGGCGCTGTTCGGCTTCGATCCCCGGCAACCGCTGCCACGGGATCTGGAATACCTCGACCTGCTGCCCCCGGAGGATCGCGCGAAAACCCTTCGCGCCTTCCACGCGGTCATTGCGGGTGCGCCGCTGGAGCAAGCGATGCATCACCGCATCCGCTGGCCCGATGGCAGCCTGCACTGGCTGGAAATCAACGGCAGCCTGTTGCCGGACAAGCACGGCAGGCCACGGATGATCGGCGTGATCCGCGAGATTACCCACCAGCGCCAGCGCGAACAGGCGTTGAGCAGCTCGGAAAAACGCTTCGCCACCCTGTTTCACCTGTGCCCGAACATGGTCCTGCTGACCCGCCAGGAGGACGGCCTGATCTCCGAAGCCAACCAGCATTTCGAAAGCCTGTTCGGTTGGCCGGTGCAAAACGCGATCGGCCGCACCACCCTGGAACTGGGGCTGTGGGTGTATCCCGAGCAACGGGCCGACCTGGTCAAGGCCACCAAGGCCAAAGGCGACCTGGTGAGCATGGAAGTGCAGTTTCGCGCCAGCAATGGCCAGATCCATGACGGTATCCTCAGTGCGCAAAAAGTCGAGCTCGAAGGCCAGCCCTATCTACTGAGCACGTTCCTGGACACCACCGAACGCAAAGTCGCCGAACATGCCCTCAAGGACAGCCAGGAACGCCTCGACCTGGCCCTGGACTCCGCGCAGCTCGGCACCTGGGACTGGCACATCCCCAGCGGCATGCTCTACGGATCGGCACGGGCCGCCCAACTGCACGGCCTGGACGCCAAACCCTTTCACGAGTCCTTCGACGAGTTCTTCGAAGGCGTGCCCGGCGAAGAACGCGACACCATGCGCGACGCTTACCGCAGCCTGCGCGAAGGCCCGGCCGGCAACTATCAATTGACCTACCGCGTGCAATTGCCTGACGGCAGCTCGCGCTACCTGGAAAGCCGCGCCCGCCTTTACCGCGATGACAACGGCGTGCCGGTGCGCATGGCCGGCACATTGCTCGACATCACCGACCAGGTGGAGCGCGAACAACGGCTGGTGGCCTCCGAAGAGAAATTCGCCACGCTGTTCCAGGTCAGCCCCGATCCGATCTGCGTCACCCACCAGGACAGTGGCCAGTTCATTGAAATCAACTCCAGCTTCACCCAGACCTTCGGCTGGAGCACCGCCGATGTGATCGGCCGCAGCGCCGACGAAATAGGCCTGTGGGACGCTTCAGCGAAAAGTCTGCGACGGATCGAACAAGTGATCCGCGAACAAGGCCTGAACAACGTGGCCATTCTGGTCCAGCACAAGGACGGACAGGTCCTGACCTGCGTGATTTCCAGCCGCCAGATCAGCGTCGGCGACCAGCCCTGCATCGTCACCACCCTGCGCGACATCACCCAGCAACAGCGCTCGGAAGCGGCGCTCAAGGCCAGTGAAGAGAAATTCGCCAAGGCGTTCCACTCCAGCCCCGACGCCATCACCATCACCGAGCGCGACACCGGGCGCTACCTGGAGGTCAACGACGGCTTCTGCCGCCTGACCGGCTACCGAGCCGAAGAAGTGGTGGGCCGCACGGTGTATCAGGTGGGGATTTGGGCCGAAGAAAAACAACGCTCGGCGCTGCTGGCGGAATTGCAGATCAAGGGCCGGGTTCATCACCAGGAAATGCTCGGGCGCAACAAGCGCGGCGAACTGCTCACCGTCGAAGTCTCGGTGGAACCGATCACCCTCAATGAAACCGCCTGCCTGCTGTTGACCGCGCGAGACGTCAGCCTGCTGAAAAACGCCGAAGCGCAGATTCGCCACCTGGCCTACCACGATTCACTGACCAACCTGCCCAATCGGGCGCTGCTGATGGACCGCCTGAGCCAGCAGATCGCGCTGCTCAAACGGCATAACCTGCGCGGCGCGCTGATGTTCCTCGACCTCGACCACTTCAAGCACATCAATGACTCCCTCGGGCATCCGGTGGGCGATACCGTGCTGAAAATCATCACCGCGCGCCTGGAGGCCAGCGTGCGCATGGAAGACACCGTTGCGCGCCTGGGCGGTGACGAATTCGTGGTACTGCTCAGCGGCCTCGAAGGCTCGCGCAGCGAGGTCAGCGATCAGGTTCGCGAACTGGCCGACACCATCCGCGAACTGCTGTCCGAACCGATGTACCTCGATGGCCAGCGCCTGCAAGTGACGCCAAGCATCGGCATTGCGCTGATCCCCGATCACGGTTCGACCCCGACCGACCTGCTCAAGCGCGCCGACATCGCGCTCTATCGTGCCAAGGACTCGGGGCGCAATACCGCGCAGATGTACCACAACACCATGCAAAAGGCCGCGAGCGAACGCCTGCGCATGGAAACCGACTTGCGCCTGGCGCTTTCCCGGGGCGAATTTCGCGTGCATTACCAACCCCAGGTCGACGCCCGGGGCGACCGCATCGTCGGTGCCGAGGCCCTGGTGCGCTGGAATCATCCGGAGCTCGGCAGGCAGTCGCCCACCGAGTTCATCAAGGTGCTGGAAGACAGTGGACTGATCCTGGAGGTCGGCACCTGGATCCTCGACGAAGCCTGCCAGGCCTTCAAGCAACTGATCGACAAAGGCTTGATAGACCCTTACAAATTCAGCTTGTGCGTGAACATCAGCCCGCGCCAGTTCCGCCAGAACGACTTCGTCGAGCGCGTCGAAAACAGCCTGGCCAGCTATGGCCTGCCCTGCTCCCTGTTGAAGCTGGAAATCACCGAAGGCATCGTCATCCAGAACCTGGAGGACACCATCAGCAAAATGCGCCGCCTGAAAAAACTCGGCGTGAGCTTCGCCATGGACGACTTCGGCACCGGTTATTCCTCGCTGACCTACCTCAAGCGCTTGCCGGTCGACACCCTGAAAATCGACCAGTCGTTCATCCGCGACGCCACCAGCGACCCGAACGACGCCGAGATCATCCGCGCCATCGTTGCCATGGCCCACAGCCTGGACTTGAAAGTGATTGCCGAAGGGGTGGAAACAGCGGAGCAGCTGGAGTTCTTGCAGGGGTTGGACTGTCACTTCTACCAAGGGTATTTGCACAGTCAGCCATTGCCGGTGGAAGAGTTTCAGTTATTGCTTAAGTAATGGGATTGAGTAACGGACGTCGCACGGCGCGCCGTTATTTCAATAGACTTCACCTGAGTTTATACAGCTGAAAATCAAGCTCTGTAACCAAGGCGTTTTGACACGGCAGCCTTGCATCAGAAATTGGAGATAGCGGTGTGCCAGTCTCTTCGCTGGTCTACACCAACATCATAGGAAATACCGTCCTGCCCGTAGTGGAAGCGGATGCCCATCGCGTTGCCGATTGCGCCCGTCGCCAGTCGATGCCCTTTCGTCTTGAGTGCGCGAACGACCTCCTCCGGCATTGAGCTCTCGACACGCATCTCATCCTTGTCTTCGATATAGGCAACCTTTGGAGCATCAATTGCTTCCTGCATCGTCATGCCCCGATCAATGGCGTTGATCGCCACTTGCGCTGCATTCTGCGGGATTGTGTGGCCACCGGGCGTTCCCAGTGCAGCCCATGGGCGCCCCTCACGCATGATGATCATGGGTGAATTGCTGCTCAGCTTGTATTTGCCAGCGACCGGATCCATCGGGTTCCCCTTTGGCTCGAAGGTAGAGAATGCCATTGAGTTGTTAAGCCATATTCCTGTGCCCTCTACCATGATCTTGCTGCCGAACCCGTTACCTAGCGTTTGAGTGGCACTCACTACGTTGCCCCATCTGTCCGCAATGACGAAGTGGGTCGTGTTTTCGTGCTCGCTACCAGGCTCAAGGGTAAACTCGGAACTGCGCTCAAGGTCGATAGACTTTTTCACTTGGCGAAAGTTGTCAGCAGTGAGTATTTCATTTCGAATGGCGAGTTGCGCCTCAGGCATTCCTGAATGGGTCAGCCGCACAGCCACGGATTTCTTCTGCGCCTCGGCGAGAGTGTGAAAATAGGAGGGTGAACCGTAATCGATTTGGCCAAAGTTGAACTGCTCCATCACGCCCATAATGAACAGGGAAGTAAAGCCGTTGCCTGGAACCCCCATTGTGGAAACGTTGTAGCCCTTGTACGTGATTTCGGAAGGGGCCCACCATTCCGCCTTATCACTTCGCAAGTCTTCCAGTGAAAGGAAGCCACCCGAATCTTTCATCTCCTGATCAATCCTGCGCGCAATCTCACCTTCATAAAAAGCTTTTGGACCTTCCTGAGCGATGACTCTCAGGGAAGCCCCCAAGTCCACTTGCCTGAGCGTATTGCCGGGCTGAAGCGGCTTTCCTCCTTGCCCGTAGAAGCTACGCGCGTAGTCCGAGAAATTATCGTAATTGTCAGCTATCAACTGGGCAGAATAAGAACTTAACTGATACCCCTGTTCCGCATGCTGTATCGCGCTGGTAAACAGCTTTTCCCAAGGAACGGCACCGTAACTTCGATGCAGTTCGTACCACGAGTTGACATTACCTGGAGTGGAGACAGATTTCGCACCCAGCCGGTTATTCTTATAACCTTCGACAGGGGGGCGCATAAAATCCGAGTTTGTTTTTTTCGGAAACTTCCCACTACCATTCAGGTAACGAATCTGTTTATGTTTCGCATCAAAAATAAGAATGGAACCGTAGCCACCGATACCAGACATCATCGGCTCGACCACATTCAACGTCGAAGCTACCGCCACCGCCGCATCAAAAGCGTTTCCGCCATTCTTGAGGACACTCATCCCGGCCTCTGCCGCCAGTGGATGGCCTGCCGCGACCGCACCAACACTCTTCTCGCCAGCGAGAACGGAAACAGGTGCTAGAAAAAGCAACCCGGAAAGTAAAACTTTAAATTTGTTGAAAAGCATCAATCGTCCCCCTACAACAATATATTTTCTCGAATTGCAGCCGATGGACTATCAGATGTCGCACCCATGGATTTATCGACTGTCCAGCGGTTGCGGGATACGCATTTCAACTGACCAGGTTCTTTTTTTCAAACCTGATTTGATACTGAATGTTCAACTCACAAAATTAAAAACTGCAGACATATTTAAATACAATAAACTGCAAGAGTCTCTTGATCGAAATTTTTAATTACCAGATAAAACAACGACAGAATCACAGCCGGCATACTCAGCGAAAAGATCAATATCCGTCCGCTTGTTTAAAAAGCAAACGCCCCGAACCAGTCGGGGCGTTTGCTTGAGGCAGCTTCATTGAGTTTTCAACGAGGCGGGGCTTTCCCTCTACCTCATTTTGCCGACATTAGTGTTGCAGAGCCTTCTTCTGCGTGCCGTTGATCGGGATGCGCTTGGCTTTCGCCTCTTCCGGTACCACTCGCAGCAGGTCGATGCTCAACAGACCGTTGCTCAGCCCGGCAGCCTTGATCTCGATGTGGTCCGCCAGCCGGAAGGACAGTTTGAAGGCACGTTGCGCAATGCCCTGATACAGATAAGTGACGTCTTCGTTCGCATCGCGTTTACCGCCACTGATCGTCAGCACACCCTTCTCGACTTCGAGCTCCAGATCTTCTTCCTGGAAACCTGCCGCGGCAATGACGATGCGGTATAGATCGTCGCCGTGTTTCTCCACGTTATAGGGTGGATAGCTGCTGCCTGGCTCGTTACGCAGGGCGGTCTCGAACAGGTCGTTGAAACGGTCGAAACCTACCGAGGAACGGAACAGTGGGGCCAGGGATAATGTAGTAGCCATGATTCAAATCTCCTGAAAACAATCAGCAAGGTTTTTTGTCTCCGCGACCCGAATTCGGCATCGCGTAATCCTTAGATAGGGACCGCTGATTGCATTTCAAGAGATTTTTTTCAGCTTTTTTTTAAAAATTTCAGGCCGCTTCCGCCACGGGCAGACCCAGCAAATGCGAGACATTATTCAGCTCGGTCTCACGGCGCAGCAGGGTGAAAAGCTCTACCGCCTCGGGATAATTGCGGGTCAGCATCGCCAGCCATTGCTTCAGGCGACCCGGCGATTGACGCGGCGTCATCTGCGCCTTGGCTTGCAGCCAGAAGTCCTGGATCAGTGGCAGCAACTCGGTCCAGGTCATCTCGACCACCTCCTCCCCGGCCCGCGCCGCGGCGATCTGCCGGGCGAGATCCGGGCGCGACACCAGGCCACGACCGAGCATGATGTCCTCCACGCCGCTGATCTCGCGGCAACGCCGCCAGTCTTCGACGCTCCAGATATCACCATTGGCGAACACCGGCACCTTGACCACATCCTGCACGCGAGGGATCCACTCCCAGTGCGCCGGCGGCTTGTAGCCGTCGACCTTGGTCCGCGCGTGCACCACGATGTGCTCGGCGCCGCCTTCAGCCAGGGCCGTGGCACACACCAGCGAACCGTCCGGGCTGTCGAAACCCAGGCGCATCTTGGCGGTGACCGGAATATGCGCGGGGACGGCGCGACGGACGTGTTCGACGATCTGGTTGAGCAGCTCGGGTTCCTTGAGCAGTACCGCGCCACCACGGGATTTGTTGACGGTCTTGGCTGGGCAGCCGAAGTTCAGATCGATCACTTCGGAACCCAGCTCGCAGGCCAGCGCGGCATTTTCCGCCAGGCACACCGGATCGGAACCGAGCAGTTGCACACGCAGCGGCACACCGGAGGCCGTCCGGGCACCGTTGAGCAACTCCGGGCCGAACTTGTGGAAATAGGCAGGTGTGAGCAACTGGTCGTTGACCCGAATGAACTCGGTCACGCACCAGTCAATACCACCCACGCGGGTCAGCACATCGCGCAGGATGTCGTCGACCAACCCCTCCATGGGCGCCAAGGCAATTTGCATGAAAAACACACTCGAGGAAAAACGTGCGGCAGTTTACTGGATTGCGCGAGAAACCGCAGATCCCTTGTGGGAGCGAGCCTGCTCGCGAAAGCAGTCTGTCAGATACATTGATGCTGGATTTGCCGCCGCCTTCGCGAGCAGGCTCGCTCCCACATGAGATCAGGGTTGCACCAACTCCTGCACCTGAATCGCCGGGCCATAGCCCTCGATGAACTCCGCCGGCATGCGCTTGGGTTTGCCGCTCGACAGCTCGATGCAGACGAAGGTGGTTTGCGCGCGCAGCAAGGTCGAATTGTCGCCGGGTCGCTTCAACTGGAAATGCCGGGTCATTCTCAGACGCTGATCCCAATCGACAATCCAGGTCGCCAATTGCAACTCATCGCCTTCATAGGCTGCCGCCAGGTAATCGATCTCGTGGCGCACCACTGCCATCGCCCGGTCCAGCCGCCGGTATTCGACCAGGTCCAGGCCAAGGCGTTGGGAGTGGCGCCAGGCACAGCGTTCGAGCCAGGTCACGTAGGCCGCGTTGTTCGCGTGCCCCAACCCGTCAATGTCCTCGGCGTCCACTTGCAGATCAATGATAAATGGCGTTTCCCGATCCCAGCCCATGCCCGACTCCCTGGTCAGATAATTTCGACCAGGGCAGTGTAACGGATGCTCAAGCGGATTGGCGCGACTGCAGACGGCGACCGGCCAGCAGTGATAACACGCCATCAATCACCCGAGGGTCAGCCAGCACACGCTGATGCCCACCCTCTTGCAGGCGCAGCAAACGGCTGTCGAACCAGGCTTCGTGGATCAGCTGAGACTCCTTGACCGAGACCATGTTGTCATCTTCGGCGTGGACGATCAGGCCAGGCATATCCAGCTGATAGTGAGCGACATCCAGCGTTGCGGCGCGCATGCCGACGTCTTGCTCGACCTGGCGAATGAATGCCGAACGGGCTTTCGGTGGCAGTCCGACGTAGCGGGCGAATCCACGCAACACCCCCAGAATCCGCGCCGGGGCGGCGATGCTGACCAGGGTTTCCGTGCGCAGGCCCAACTGCACCGCCAGCATGGCGCTGGCGCCCCCCATGGAGTGGCCGATGACCGCTTGCAGTGGCGGCAATTCGGCGGCGGCTTCAAGCATGGCACGCGCAAAGAGCACCACATTCGCCTCGCTGCCCGGCGAGCGGCCGTGAGCCGGACCATCCAGCGCGACCACGGAGTAACCGGCATCGACCAACGCCGTGATCAGGCTGGCAAACTGCGTTGGCCGCCCTTCCCAACCGTGCATCAGCAACACGGCCGGGCCTTGCCCCCAACGCAACGCCGAGAGGCCGAAACGCAAGGTGATCCGCTCGGACTTCGCCAACAGCGGCAGTTCCCAGTCACGGGGCGGCAGATCCCGCGGTGTCATGAAGGCCAGTCGCATTTTGCTAGCGACCAGTTTCGGGGCAAACCAGCCCAAGGTGCCATTAACGCCACGAACCCACTTTAACGCGCTCATCGCATTCTCCTCAGGCCGCAGCCTTCAGGTCAACGCACTGCCGATTTGGCGGCACGCAGTAATCGATCGGACAACTCTCCCGGCCCCAGCGCCCGCGCCAAAGCCAACCCACCCACCATCAAGGCCATGTCGGCCAGGGCTTTTTCGGTTTCTTCAGGACTGGCCGCCAACTGCGCAACCATCATTTCGATGTGTTCATTCAATGCAATACGAAACGCGTCCGGCAGCCGTCCCAGTTCACCGACCGATGCCGGGATCGGGCACGCCGATTCGGAGGAATCACGGTGCTTGCGCGACAGGTAAAAGGCTGCCACCAGAGTGCGGCGCTCTTCGCCGGTCAACTGCGCGTCCATGTCGGCAATCAGGTCGCGGCGGTGACCGAGCAATTGCTTGAACGCCTCCAGCATCATCGCGTCCTTGCTTTCGAAGTGTGCGTAGAAGCCGCCGACCGTCAGGCCCGCCGCGCCCATCACCTCGCCCACGCTTGGCTCGGCCGGGCCGCGCTGAATCAACGCTGCGCTGGCAGCCTTGAGGATGCGTTCGCGGGTTTGAGCTTTTTTATCGTTCATCGTTGCCTCCGAATATTACGATTGAAATATTATTCTCATAATAAATTTTAGCAAGCCATGGGGGTGACCGCTGGTCTGAAGAACTGTTTTTTTGGAAATGGAGGAATTTAGCCAAACGCCAGACAAACAAAAGGGCCATTCAATAATTGAATGACCCTTATAAATCCCGCAGAGCGGGTAATCGTGGCGTCCCCTAGGGGACTCGAACCCCTGTTACCGCCGTGAAAGGGCGGTGTCCTAGGCCACTAGACGAAGGGGACACAAACCCTTCTATACAACTGATCAGTGCTGAGTGCTGATCGATTCAAGGCCGGTGTGGCCAGACCTTGAACTGTAAAATTGGTGGAGCTAAGCGGGATCGAACCGCTGACCTCCTGCATGCCATGCAGGCGCTCTCCCAGCTGAGCTATAGCCCCGGATTTTTCGCCTCGCGGCGGAGCGACATCTTGCAACATCGCTTCTGTAAAACTGGCGTCCCCTAGGGGACTCGAACCCCTGTTACCGCCGTGAAAGGGCGGTGTCCTAGGCCACTAGACGAAGGGGACGCAAACCCTTCTATACAACTGATCAACGCTGAGTGTTGATCGCTTCAACGCCGGTGTGGCCAGGCCTTGAAGTGTAAATTGGTGGAGCTAGACGGGATCGAACCGTCGACCTCTTGCATGCCATGCAAGCGCTCTCCCAGCTGAGCTATAGCCCCTCATCGTTGATGTCATCGCTGAGGACGGGGCGAATCTTAAGGGCGTATCGAATGTCTGTCAAACTTATTTTTCAAAAAATTTAAAGTTTTTTGCCGACATAACAATCACTTACCGCCCTCGCCCCGGAAAATCGGAGTTTCCCCCAACTGTAGGAGCTGGCTTGCCAGCGAAGACGACCGCAAGATCGATGCAAGCTTCGAGGCCGCCTTCGCCGGCAAGCCGGCTCCTACAGAGTCACGCATGGCTTATCAGGCGATAGCGCCCAACAGCTTTTCCCACTCCTTGTTTTCTTTCTTCGACACGCCGCCCAGCAGATCGATCGCCTGGCGCAGACGGAAACGGGTCAGGTCCGGCCCGAGGATTTCCATCGCATCGAGCACCGACACCGAGCTGGCCTGGCCGGTGATCGCGGCGAACATCAGCGGCATGGCGTCACGCAGCTTCAACTCCAGGGACTCGACCACCGCTTGAATGGTCGCGGTGATGCTGTCCTTCTCCCACTGACGCAGGCTTTCGAGCTTCCACAGGATCAACTGCATCAACTGGCGGACCTGATCGCCCGACAGCTTCTTCGATTCGAACAGTTTGACATCCGGATTCACGCCACCGGCAAAGAAGAACCCGGCCAGCGGTGCCACCTGGCTGAAGGTTTCGACGCGGCCCTGCACGTGCGGCGCGATCTTCATCATGTATTCGGAATTGAACGCCCACTTCTGCACGCGCGCGGCGAACTCCTCCACCGGCAGGTCACGCAGCCACTGGCCGTTGAGCCACGACAGTTTCTCGATGTCGAAGATCGGCCCGCCGAGGGACACGCGCTTCAGATCGAAGTTGTCGACCATTTCCTGCAACGAGAACTTCTCGCGCTCGTCCGGCATCGACCAGCCCATGCGGCCCAGGTAATTGAGCATCGCTTCGGGCATGAAGCCCATGCGCTCGTAGAACGTCACCGAAGTCGGGTTCTTGCGCTTGGACAGCTTGCTCTTGTCCGGGTTACGCAGCAGCGGCATGTAGCACAGCTCCGGTTGTTCCCAGCCGAAGTACTCGTAAAGCAGGATCAGCTTCGGTGCCGATGGCAGCCACTCTTCGCCGCGCAATACATGGGTGATGCCCATCAGGTGATCGTCGACCACGTTGGCCAGGAAGTACGTCGGCAGGCCGTCGGTCTTCATCAGGACTTGCATGTCCATGCGGTCCCACGGGATTTCAACGTCGCCGCGCAGCATGTCCGGCACCACGCAGACGCCTTCGCTCGGCACCTTCATGCGGATAACGTGCGGCTCACCAGCCGCCAGGCGACGGGCGACTTCTTCCTTGGACAGCAGCAGCGCGCGGCCGTCGTAGCGCGGGGTTTCGCCACGGGCCATCTGCTCGGCGCGCATCTGGTCCAGTTCTTCGGCGGTGCAGAAGCACGGGAACGCATGGCCCAGGTCGACCAGTTGCTGGCAATACTTCTGATAAATATCGCCGCGCTCGCTTTGACGGTATGGACCGTGCGGGCCACCGACGTCAGGGCCTTCGCTCCATTCGATGCCGAGCCAGCGCAAGGCGTCGAAAATCTGCTGTTCGGACTCGCGGGTCGAACGCAGTTGATCGGTGTCTTCGATCCGCAGGATGAACTCACCGCCGTGCTGCTTGGCAAAGCAGTAGTTGAACAAGGCGATGTAAGCGGTACCTACGTGGGGATCCCCGGTAGGCGATGGCGCGATGCGAGTGCGGACGGTGGTCATGGCATGTCTCGAAAAGAAAAAAAGCAAAGTTCAAACAAGGCGCGAATGGTAACAGGCGACACCCGCCCGGCTCCAGCGAACAGGGCATTTAAGCCAAGGTTGCGGCTGTAACGCCTGTATGCCGTGGATATCGGCCGACGGCATTTACCGTTTATCGGCTGTATGCCAGATTCACCTGCCGATAACTTCCCTTACAATTTCTCGACTACAGTTTTCCTCATGCCTGCCCAACTCAAGCGTCGCCTCTTCACCTTCCTGCTGATGGTCCTGTTGATTGCGGGGGGCCTGTTTGCCCAGTGGTTCTTCAAGGGGCGCTTTTATGAAAGCACCGACAACGCTTATGTCCAGGGCGAGATCACCCGTGTGTCGAGCCAATTGGGCGCGCGCATCGATCAGGTGCTGGTGCAGGACAACCAGCATGTCGAGAAAGGCCAGTTGCTGGTCAAACTCGAAGGCGACGACTTCCGCCTCGCTGTCGACCGCGCCAATGCCGTGCTGGCCACCCGCCAGGCCGAGCGCCTGCAAGCCCAGAGCAAACTGACCCAGCAGGCCAGCCTGATTGCCGCCAGCGAAGCGCAAGTCGCGTCCAGCCAGGCCAGCCTGGGCCGTTCGCAGATCGACCTGACCCGCGCCGAGACCTTGCGCAAACCCGGCTATGTCTCGGAAGAACGGGTGACCACCCTCTCCGCCGAATCCCACATCGCCCGCTCGCAAGTGGCCAAGGCCCAGGCCGACGCACAAAGTCAGCGCCAGCAGGTCAATGCACTGACCGCCGAGATCAAACGCCTCGACGCACAGATTGCCAACGCCGAAACCGATCGGGCCCAGGCCGAACTGAACCTCACCCGCAGCGAAATCCATGCGCCCATCAGCGGCCTGATCGGCCAGCGCGCTGCACGCAATGGCCAGTACGTGCAGGCCGGCGCTTACCTGCTGTCGATCGTGCCCGATGAAGACATCTGGATTCAGGCCAACTTCAAGGAAACCCAGATCGGCCACATGCAGCCCGGCCAGAAAGCCGAGCTGACCTTCGACGCCTACAGCGACACCCCGATCGAAGGCCGGGTCGACAGCCTGTTCGCCGCCTCGGGCGCGCAGTTCAGCCTGTTGCCGCCGGACAATGCCACCGGCAACTTCACCAAGGTCGTGCAGCGGATCCCGGTAAAACTGACCTTCGCCGCCGACAACCCGCTGCGCGGCAAGATCCGCCCGGGCATGTCAGTGACCGCCAAGGTGAACATCAAGGACGCCCCTGAGGACGTCACCAGCAAAGTGAGCAGCAAAGACGCCGCTGACAATGGCCGGTGATCAACTGATCCGCCCGGTCGGCGAACCGACCCGGCGCGACTGGATCGCGGTGATGAGCGTGATGCTCGGCGCCTTCATGGCGGTGCTCGACATCCAGATCACCAACTCCTCGCTCAAGGACATCCAGGGCGCGCTGTCGGCGACCCTGGAAGAAGGTTCGTGGATTTCCACCTCGTACCTGGTGGCGGAAATCATCATGATTCCGCTCACCGCCTGGCTCGTGCAGTTGCTGTCGGCGCGACGCCTGGCCGTGTGGGTGTCCCTCGGGTTTCTCGCGGCCTCCCTGCTCTGCTCCATGGCCTGGAGCCTGGAAAGCATGATCATGTTTCGCGCCTTGCAGGGCTTTACCGGCGGCGCGCTGATTCCGCTCGCGTTCACCCTGACTCTGATCAAACTCCCGGAACACCACCGCGCCAAGGGCATGGCCATGTTCGCCATGACCGCCACCTTCGCCCCCTCCATCGGCCCGACCCTCGGCGGCTGGCTGACGGAAAACTGGGGCTGGGAATACATCTTCTACATCAACATCCCGCCCGGCCTGATCATGATCGCCGGCCTGATGTACGGCCTGGAGAAGAAAGAAGCGCACTGGGAATTGCTGAAAAGCACCGACTACGCCGGCATTCTCACCCTCGGCGTCGGGCTCGGTTGCTTGCAAGTGTTTCTGGAGGAAGGCCATCGCAAGGACTGGCTGGAGTCGAACCTGATCGTGACCCTGGGCAGCATCGCACTGGTCAGCCTGATCACCTTTGTGATCGTGCAGTTTTCCAAACCCAATCCGCTGATCAACCTTGGCATCCTCGGCAACCGCAACTTCGGTTTATCCAGCATTTCCAGCGTCGGAATGGGAGTCGGGTTGTACGGATCGATCTACCTGCTGCCGCTGTACCTGGCGCAGATCCAGAACTACAACGCCTTGCAGATTGGCGAAGTGATCATGTGGATGGGCGTGCCGCAGCTGTTTCTGATCCCGCTGGTGCCCAAGCTGATGAAGTTCGTCTCGCCGAAATGGCTGTGCACGCTGGGCTTCGGGCTGTTCGGGTTGGCGAGCTTCTCTTCGGGCGTGCTGAACCCGGACTTTGCCGGGCCGCAGTTCAATCAGATCCAGATCATCCGCGCCCTGGGACAGCCGCTGATCATGGTCACCATCTCGCTGATCGCTACTGCCTACATCCTGCCCCAGGATGCGGGATCGGCCTCGAGCCTGTTCAACATCCTGCGCAACCTCGGCGGCGCCATCGGCATCGCCCTGCTCGCCACCCTGCTGGATGCGCGGACCAAGGTTTACTTTGACTACCTGCGTGAGTCGATCGTGCCGAGCAATCCGCAGGTGGCCGAGCGCATTGCCTCGCTGACCGACCGACTGGGCAGTGAAACGGCGGCACTGGGCAAACTCAGCGAAATTGCGCATCAACAGGCGTCGATCATGGCCTATAACGATGCGTTTCATTTTGTCGGGATTGCGCTGGGGATCAGCATGCTGGCGGTGTTGCTGACCAGGAAATTGCCGGTGGGGTTGAAGGCTGGGGAAGCGCACTGAGACCGAGTTGCCCCAATCGCGAGCAGGCTCACTCCTACAGGGATCACATTGAACCCTGTAGGAGTGAGCCTGCTCGCGATGAGGCCAGTTCAGGCACTAAAGATCAAACAGTCAGTAGGCGCTCGCGCAACTTGGTAATCTCGTCGCGCATCTGCGCCGCCGCTTCGAACTCCAGGTCGCGGGCAAGCTGATACATCTTCTCTTCCAGGGCCTTGATACGCTTGGCGATCTCGCCCGGCGAGCGCAATTCCGCTTCGTACCTGGCGTTTTCCTCGGCGGCCTTGGCCATTCCTTTGCGCTTCTTGCTGCGCGAACCGGGTACGGTGGCGCCCTCCATGATGTCGGCGACGTCCTTGAACACGCCTTTGGGGGTAATGCCATTGGCCAGGTTGAAGGCGATCTGCTTGTCGCGGCGGCGCTCGGTTTCGCCGATGGCGCGCTCCATCGAGCCTGTGATCCGGTCGGCATACAGAATCGCCCGACCATTGAGGTTACGCGCCGCCCGGCCGATGGTCTGGATCAGCGAGCGCTCGGAACGCAGGAAACCCTCCTTGTCGGCATCGAGGATCGCCACCAGCGAGACTTCCGGCATGTCCAGACCTTCACGCAACAGGTTGATCCCCACCAGCACATCGAAAGTACCGAGACGCAGATCGCGGATGATCTCGACCCGCTCCACGGTGTCGATGTCCGAGTGCAGATAGCGCACGCGCACGCCGTGGTCGGCCAGGTAATCGGTCAAGTCTTCAGCCATGCGCTTGGTCAACGTGGTGACCAGTACCCGCTCTTCAACCGCGACGCGCTTGGTGATTTCCGACAGCAAGTCGTCGACCTGGGTCAGTGCCGGGCGGATCTCGATTTGTGGGTCCACCAGCCCGGTCGGGCGCACCACCATGTCAATGACGCGCCCGGCGTGCTCGGCTTCATAGTTGCCTGGCGTCGCCGAGACGAAAATCGTCTGTGGGCTGATGCTTTCCCACTCATCGAAACGCATCGGCCGGTTGTCCAGGGCCGAAGGCAGGCGGAAACCGTATTCCACCAGCGTCTCTTTACGCGAGCGGTCGCCCTTGTACATGGCGCCAACCTGCGGAACGCTGACGTGGGACTCGTCGATCACCAGCAAGGCATCGGCCGGCAGGTAATCGTAAAGGGTTGGTGGCGCCGCGCCGGCTTCGCGGCCGGACAGATAGCGCGAGTAGTTTTCGATGCCGTTGCAGTAACCCAGTTCGAGGATCATCTCCAGGTCGAAACGGGTGCGCTGCTCCAGGCGTTGGGCTTCCACCAGTTTGTTGTTGGAGCGCAGGTATTCCAGGCGCTCCTGCAACTCGACCTTGATCCCTTCGACCGCGCCCATCAGGGTTTCCCGTGGCGTCACGTAGTGGCTCTTGGGGTAGAAGGTGAAGCGCGGCAGTTTGCGAATGACTTCGCCGGTCAGCGGATCGAACGCCGACAGGCTTTCCACCTCATCGTCGAACAGCTCGATGCGGATCGCTTCGAAATCGGATTCCGCCGGGTGGATATCGATCACGTCGCCACGCACCCGAAAGGTCGCGCGGGCAAAATCCATGTCGTTGCGGGTGTATTGCAGGTCGGCCAGGCGACGCAGCAATTCGCGTTGATCGAGCCGGTCGCCGCGGTCCACGTGCAACACCATCTTCAAATAGGTTTCCGGACTGCCCAGACCGTAGATGCAGGACACCGTGGTGACGATGATCGCGTCCTTGCGCTCGAGCAATGCCTTGGTCGCCGACAGACGCATCTGCTCGATGTGGTCGTTGATCGACGCATCCTTCTCGATGAAGGTGTCCGAGGACGGCACGTAGGCTTCCGGCTGGTAGTAGTCGTAGTAGGAAACGAAATACTCCACCGCGTTGTTCGGGAAGAACGCCTTGAACTCACCGTACAACTGCGCCGCCAGGGTCTTGTTCGGCGCCAGCACCAGGGTCGGGCGCTGCACCTGGGCGATCACGTTGGCGATGCTGAAGGTCTTGCCCGAGCCGGTCACACCGAGCAGCGTCTGGTGCGCCAGCCCGGCTTCGATGCCCTCGACCATCAGGCGGATGGCTTCCGGCTGATCGCCGGCGGGCTCGAAGCGGGTGACTAGCTGGAATTCAGACATGAAATACCTCTGGATCACTCTTGCCGGCAAAACCGGCACGAACGAAAAAGACCGCAAACGACCGATGTCGCCCGAGGAAAAAACTGGATTGTGCTCAATGTGGAGCCGATTGCCAGCGCTTTCAAGGCAAACGTCCTACATCCGGTAAAGCCTGCGACACGATCAATCGATTAACGGTCGAAAAATAATCGGAAAAACTTAACCGAAAAGCCGAATCGCCTGTCGCCAGCAATCGCCGATGGCCTCTATACTAGCTCCCCGTTTGTGCACCGCTCTAGTGCATTCGGCTGGAGCGCGACACGTCCCTCCACTCTCCATTCAGAGCCGCCGCAATAATGAGCCTGTTCTCCGCTGTCGAAATGGCACCACGCGATCCAATCCTGGGCCTCAACGAAGCATTCAACGCCGATACCCGTACCAACAAGGTCAACCTGGGGGTCGGTGTTTACTGCAACGAGGAGGGGCGAATTCCACTCCTGCGCGCCGTTGTCGAAGCCGAAACCATTCGCGCCGCTCAACACGTTTCCCGTGGCTACCTGCCAATCGACGGTATCGCCGCCTACGACCACGCCGTGCAGAAATTGCTGTTCGGCAATGACTCGCCGCTGATCGCCGCTGGCCGCGTCATCACCACCCAGGCCGTTGGCGGTACCGGCGCTCTGAAAATCGGTGCCGATTTCCTCAAGCAACTGTTGCCGAACGCCGTTGTGGCAATCAGCGATCCGAGCTGGGAAAACCACCGCGCGCTGTTCGAAACCGCGGGTTTCCCGGTGCAGAACTACCGCTACTACGACGCCGCGACCCACGACGTGAATCGCACCGGCATGCTGGAAGACCTGAAGGCGCTGCCAAACGGCTCGATCATCGTGCTGCACGCCTGCTGCCATAACCCGACTGGCGTGGACCTGAGCCCGGCCGACTGGAAAAACGTCCTGGAAGTCGTTAAAGCCAAAGGCCACGTGCCATTCCTCGACATGGCGTACCAAGGTTTCGGCGATGGCATCGACGAGGACGCCGCTGCCGTGCGTCTGTTCGCCGAGTCGGGCCTGACCTTCTTCGCCTCCAGCTCGTTCTCCAAATCGTTCTCGCTGTACGGCGAGCGCGTCGGTGCCCTGTCGATCGTCAGCGAATCGAAAGAAGAAAGCGCGCGCGTGCTGTCGCAAGTCAAACGCGTGATCCGCACCAACTACTCCAACCCGCCGACCCACGGTGCCAGCGTTGTCGCTGCAGTGCTGAACAGCCCGGAACTGCGCGCCCAGTGGGAGGCCGAACTGGCCGAAATGCGTCTGCGCATTCGTGGCATGCGTACCCAGATGGTCGACCTGCTGGCACAAAAAGCGCCTCAGCGCGATTTCAGCTTCGTCGGTCGTCAGTGCGGCATGTTCTCGTACTCCGGCTTGAGCGTTGAGCAGGTTCACCGCTTGCGCAACGAGTTCGGCATCTACGCCCTGGACACCGGCCGCATCTGCGTGGCCGCGCTGAACCAGAGCAACATCAAGGCCGTTACGGATGCCATCGTTCAGGTGATCTGAATCGCGTCGTGATACAAAAAACGGGAAGCCATGGGGCTTCCCGTTTTTTATTTGTCGCAGATAAATCTCAAAGCACGGGCTCAGCCCTCTAAACTCCACACAATCCAAAATGTAGGAGCGAGCCTGCTCGCGATAGCGATGTACCAGTCACCATTGATGGTGAATGTGCTATTGCCATCGCGAGCAGGCTCGCTCCTACAGGTTTTGTGTACACCCTGGAATTCCTGCGAGAACCCACATGAAAAACGATGACCTTCGCGCTGACCGCGATGACCTGGATGACCTGGATGACCTGGATCACTTCACCCCCCGCGCCCCGACAAAACGCGGCAACAACCTGGTGATGCAAGTGGCCGCCGGTGTGTTTCTCGGCGGCCTGGCCCTGTGGCTGGTGCAATTGGGTGCCACGGCGCTCTACGCTAAACTGATGGTTGCCACGATTACCTTCGGCGGTTAAGCCAGCTCGGTCGCACGCTGACTGACCGCATCGTCATAGGCGACGTAGAGCGATTCGGCGACCTGACCCTTGATCGCCTTGGTGCTTTCCAGGCCGAGGACAAACCCTTCGGCCTTGCCGCCAGCGCGGTTCAATGCTTCAGCGGTGCCGGCCTGAGTGATGGCGTCGAACAACTTTTCGGCGTGGGGGCCGACACCTTTGGGCAGGCTGATCTGAGAGATGCTCATGGGCGCCCCTCATAGTGTCGAGGTGTGAGGGTCAAATGATTCATGGCGCATACCTTTTCGGCGAATGGCCGGCAGCGCGTGTCACCACTTCCGGGCGGCCATGGTAGACCTCTGGGGCGATCCTGGTAACCGCCAATCGCCGCTAAACCACCGCCCATCCCGCTGATTCGCTCCAATTGTTATTCGATGCTTGACTTCTCTTTTTGAATCAGTAAGATACGCGCCATTCCGCGATAGCTCAGTTGGTAGAGCAAGTGACTGTTAATCACTGGGTCCCTGGTTCGAGTCCAGGTCGTGGAGCCAGACAAGGTTCCAGAGAAGGCTTTCAAAATCTCTGAAACCCCCGAAAACCCGCCTTCTGGCGGGTTTTTTCGTTTTGGCGTTCTGTCGGATTCCGGTGGATACCAGCCATTTTAAGGGTAGAGTTTGGGATAAAGGTCAGTTCGATAAAAGGGAGTACCCTTATGTCGCGCACTACTGCTCCACTCTCCGACGCCGCTTGCCGTTCGGCCAAGCCCACAGACCGCGCCTACAAGCTTTTCGACGGCGACGGCCTTTACCTTCTAGTCCAACCCAATGGCCGCAAAGGCTGGCGTCTCAGATACGTCAAACCTGATGGCCGGGAAGGACTGACCTCATTCGGCAACTACCCCATCGTTGGCCTCGCGGATGCGCGCCGCAAGCGCTTGGAGGTCAAGCGAATGCTGGCGGATGGCATTGACCCTATAGGAGCCAAGAACCAAGCCAAGACGGACGCTCTGATCAAAGGCCGCACCTTTGAAAGCGTTGCCCTCGGCTGGCACATGGAAATGTCAGCCAAGTGGGCACCGGACTATTCCAAGACAGTGATGAGTCGCCTCAAAACTCATCTCTTCCCGCTGATCGGCGCCCGCGCCATTGTCGACCTTGATACCCACGACCTTATGCGGCCCCTGGACGCGATTAAGAAGCGCGGAACGATAGACATTGCTTTAAGGGTACAAAACTACCTGCAGAGCATCATGCGCGAGGCAAAGCGCCTCCGGCTTATCACCGTAAACCCTGCTTACGACCTCGTAGGCTCGATCAAAGCCTCGCGGGTCGTCCACCGCCCCGCCTTATCCTTATCGCGCTTGCCTGAATTGCAGGAACGGATCGACACCTATAAAGGCCGCGCACTTACCCGGCTGACGGTCTTGCTGTCGCTGCACGTGTTTGTACGCTCCAGCGAGCTGCGCTTCGCCCGCTGGAGCGAGTTCGACCTCAAACGTGGCGTCTGGGAAATACCCGACACGCGACCAGCGTTGGAAGGCGTACCCTTTTCCACAAGGGGTACGAAGATGGCAGGCGATATCCATCTTGTACCCTTATCGCCGCAAGCGATCGCCCTGCTCGAGCAGATCAACGCAATCACAGGCAAATTTGACTTGGTGTTCGCAGGCGATACCAAGTCTTGGAAACCAATGTCCGAAAACACGGTGAACAGCGCGCTTCGGAAGATGGGGTACGACACCAAATCCGAGATCTGTGGGCATGGGTTTCGTTCGATGGCCTGCAGCGCACTGATCGAGTCAGGTTTGTGGACGGACACAGCCATCGAGCGGCAGATGAGCCACAAGGAACGCAACAACGTCCGCGCCGCTTACATCCACAAGGCCGAGTTCATCGAGGAGCGCAGGCTGATCATGAACTGGTGGAGTCGCTACCTTGAGGCTAATCAGCAGAAGCATGTCAGCCCACGCGAATTCGCCAATGAGACGGGTGCGAATGTCACTCGCCTAAAAGCAAAACGTGGCGCAACTGAGTAAGCGCTCGGTCCTCATATCTCAGTGATCCGCTTGTCCACGCGGGTCCATGCAAGCAGGGCTGCAAAGCCGCCCTACTTGCATGGACCTCACTTAAAAAATCTAAAGCCAACGCAACTATCTGTGGAAAACCACGGTTTTCCATTAGTGGATAATTTCATCCACAGCCGCAGAACTCCCAAAAATTCGAGCATTGACCCGAACTCTTCACAGGCGTAGAAAAGTTCGGGCAAAGCGCTGTCGTTGACAGCAACCCAGGTAGCCAGAACCTTTAAGGCTACGCCACACCGTGGTGGTTCTCCCAAAGTGCGATTAGCGTCCGGCGGCTCGCACAGTCACAGCGATGTGATGGATGCCTACTTACCAGCGTACCCACTGCGGCAACTCACTCCCTTTCATAGCTGCTCTGCAGCAACCTATCCGCTTGGCCATTTCCTTGCGCCAACCTGCGCCCGTCTCTTTCCTCCGGAAAGAGACGGGCGCTCCTACCACTGCTGCAGCCCAACTCGTACAAGGCTTTGCGGCATTTCCCCTCGTGACAATCGGCGTGACAAACACCGAAGTCACCAGCAACAGCGATGCAGATGATGGTGCCGCAGTCCACGGAATGGACTGCACCTGACTGACAGTCAGGTATGCCCCGGTCATCGCATAGCTGCCTTCACCCAACTCAGGATCTCGCGGCGCCGGTCTCGTCAGCCAGTGCAGCCTCCACCCGCCCACCGCTATCGGTGCTCAGGAGGCCAGATTATGAGATGCCCAAGCTCCCGGTCGTAAGGAGCCGCCAGTCCCGCGTTAGTGGACAAACCTCACAGGTCGCAGGGGCCTTGATCCCTGATAACACTCAACATTCTTGGCGGGATGACGTGGGGAAGGTTTTCAGAGCTTGGCTTCGAGAGGAGTTTGATCATGGCATTGGTAGGCAGACGGGATGGGCGGAATTTTGGCTATGGCCGGCAATTGAGCTATGCCGGGCCGCAAGCGCTGAAAGATCTGTTTGGCGGTGGGCATTACGGGACGGTCAAAGCGCACAGTGATCGCTGGCAGGCGTTTGTACGGTGGTGTCGGTCGGAAGATGGGCCAGGGTATAACGATGCTCGGCAGATAGATCGGCAGACCTTGTTGGACTATGCCGGACATCTGCGGCAGCAAGTTGAACAAGGGGCTATCTGCATCGCCACCGCGCAAAACCGGTTGTCCAGCGTGAACCGAACGATGGCGGCGCTTCGCGGTGATCAATATGTGAAAGTACCGAGTCCGAGCAAGGCGCTGGGAATGCAGCGCACCAGTGTTCGTCGCTCGGTACCGCAAGGCCAGGACCGCGAACACGTGCAGCAGATCGTCGGGGTGCTTTGCGAACACCAGCAGCCGCGCGCCGCGGCCATCGCTCAGTTGGCGCGAGCCACCGGCATGCGCTTGCGCGAGGCCACTTTGGCCGACCTACCGCGCCTAAAACGTGAGGCCGAACACTACGGCAAGATCAACATCCAGGATGGCACCAAAGGGGGCCGCTCAGGTGCCTCGGCACCTCGCTGGATCAGGGTGGATGATCATACTCACGAAGCGCTGAGATTCGCCGAACAGGTCTCACCCGACGGCAGCCGCAACCTGCTTGCCCCGAACGAAAGCTACCTCGATTTCCAACGAGTAGTTGTCCGGCCCGCCCGAGATATCCTCCACACGCACAAACTCAAAGGCTTCCACGAACTGCGCGCGGCCTATGCGTGCGAACGTTATGAGCAGATCACCCATCATCAAGCCCCCATCAACGGAGGTAGGTGCTACCAGCTCCACCGATACCTCGATGGGGAAGCCCGCACACAAATCAGCTATGAGCTGGGGCACGGGCGTATCGACGTAGTGTCGGCTTACATTGGTGGTCAAGCATGAGCAGGGCATTCGATATGGAGCTTTTCCTAGCGGGCTTCCTGACCGGAGCGCATGCCACACGCCAACGCCATCTTCGTCAGGCGAAGGCTATCCAAACAGCAATCGCTGAACGCTGGCAACGCGACAATCCATGGACTTGGCAGTAAAAGCATCTCACATGGTTCCTAAATCACCATGTGTACCAGCACGCTGAATCGACGCGCTACTACTATCTGCTGACCGTGCACTTACTTGCTCATCGCCTAGGAAAGGCCTGGCAGTTCAACCGTCAGGCGAAGGTCAACAACCGGCCGAGGTTGTGTAAAAACGTTTTTGAGCGCGACAGGTACTCAAAAACAGACTGGAAATCGCGCATCTACTCGAAACCCAGATGTGCTGACGTGCCGATAAATTTCAGATTTAACATAGACTCGCACACTTCAATTTGGTGAAGCTTTTTACACACTTTTGGCCAAAAGCTGCCGTTAGGTCACTGTTACTAATCGCTCCAATCTGCCCCAAGGTATTGTCCATACGCAACTGTCATCCTGCACTTGTGAATGCTGTAGGCACGCATTCCTACAAGCACTATCCGATGGAAAACTCGTAAGCATTCAAGGTAAGGAAGTTACGGCGCGCGGAGCATCTCCTTGAGCACCGTAATGAACTCCAGAGCGACCTGGGATGGTTCTTCCTGGATTGGAAGTAATAACGCAATTTGGTACTTGATGGCCGGAAAGAAAGGTTTCGTCACCAAATTCTTTGTGAATGGGAGGCTCACGACAGGGTCGATGATGCCCACCCCCATCCCGCAGCACACCAGCTCACAGGCCGTTGAGAAAAACTCGGTTTCAGCTACTACATTCCAAGCTGCCTCATAGTCGGAAAAGGCAGTGGCCATTTGCTGATAAATCGGGTCACCTTTAAAAAGCGATATAAAGGGTACACCGTCAAGGTCGGTGGGTGTAATGACGTCCAGTTTGGACAGTGGATGATCCATCGGCATCATGCATTGGCATTCGTATGAAATCACCTCCATGTTTGATGACGGATAGTCGAGTGGCAGTTCGGCAATGGCGAGATCAAATTGCTGCGTGGACATAAGTTCGCGTATCGTCTGGGAATTGCGCGTGATGATTTTTATCTGAAGGCCAGGACGCTCTTTTGCGAAGTTGGCGATCAAGCGCGGCAGTACGTTAATGGAGACACTGGCATAAGCGGCGATAGCCAAATGTCCTCGTTTGCCCGTCCGAATTTCCTTTGCGATGCGCGTTGTTCTTTCTACCGCCTCCAATGCTCTCTCAGTTTCGACAAAAAACAGGCGAGCTTCCGGTGTCGGGTGCAGTCGCCCCCCTTTTCGGACAAATAATGACAAACCCGTTTCGTGTTCCAGGGTCGCGATAGTGGTGCTTATAGCCGGCTGAGATACTCTGAGCAGCTCTGCCGCTCGGGTCATTGTGCCGTGAATCATCAGAGTTCTGAAGCACTCAAGCTGACGTATACGCATCTCAACCTCTTGCTAATGTCTCGCGCAATGGCCGCGGAGGACAACGATTTCTCAAGATGCCTCCGGCAGTAGGAACTCATACCGAACCGCTCTCGAAATCCCTTCCACCACATCATCTACAAGTAGCTTCCCCTTCTGAGCCGTCGAGCCCTTAGCCGATGACAGAACACCACTTTCTGGAACCCACTCAATCCGCGTCGGGTAAATATCGTAAACGGGGAATTCTGCAGGTCCGTGTTCCGGGATTTTATCCAGCGCCACCATATCCGGGTGATAGTGCAGCATCATCGAGGTTTCGATGACGGCGGCATGTTCAAGGGCAATACCTGGGAAGCCATTGGGGAATATCGTTGCCAGAGTCGATGCGTTGACGAACTCCCAGTGCTCCAGGCGCATGACTTCCAATCCGGTGTCGGACCCAATGTCGCGCAGCGCCAGCTCAATGCCTTCGGTGACGAACCACTGGTTCTCGTAATGGCCGATAACCAAGACCAATCGTTTGACGCCATGGCGATGAAACTCTTTGACGGCATCGCGAACTATAGCCGTCAGCGTCGCCCCGTCGACACTAGTGGTACCGCAGAAATGCTGCCCGCCGCCACACTTGGGCTGCGATTTATAACCGTAGGACAGCGCGGGAGCGACGATACCATTTATAGCAAGTGCAACGTCCTCACTGATCGCGCTGGCCAGCAAAGCATCCGTGCCAAGTGGCAGATGCGGACCATGTTGCTCGGTAGCGCCGCAGGGCAGAAAGACAACCGCACCAGCCTTGACCCGATTTTCGTATTCAATCCAGCTCATGTTGTCCATGCGCACGTTGTTCATGGTGAAATCTCCAGAAGCATCAGAGGCAATTCCGGTGCGCCTGCCAGGCACACCGGAAATGGATATCAGCCGCGCGCGGGGTACCACTCGTCCGGCTCTGGGTATACCCAGTCATCGGGGAAGGCATAGGTTTCGAAAACGGTGGTTGTGTCCGCTTCAGTGCCAAAGAAAGCAAAGTGGTTACGACCCAACCAGGAACCAGACTGCACGCATTTGAAGCCACGACGCTCCAGTTCAGCGATTCGATCCTCGAACGGGATGTTGTTGCAGTCATAGGCAACGTGCTGAATGCCCTCTCCATGCTTTTCCAGGAAGTCGGCGAAGATGGTTGGGCCCGAGACCGGCTCCATCAATTCCCACACCATGTTGCCGCTCTGGGCAAAACAGACCGTGAGAACAAACTCCGCAGGCTGTCCGTGATAGGTCTGATTCTCGGTGTTTTTAGGGCTGAAGGTATAAACGCGCCAAGGCCCGATACCGAGTTTAAGGAGTCCGTCCATGGTACGTTTATGGTCAGCCGTGACGATTGCTATCTCCACGACGTTGCCCAGAAACGGGTCGACCTCAGCGCCGTCGGTCAGTGCGTTGAGCACGTTGTTCTGTAGTAGGGTGGACATGGGTTACCTCAATGTCGGATGGGAACAGAGGTATTTAAGCGGCGGGGCAAACTAAGCGAAATCGAGTAATTCTCAAGCGAGGTTGAGAAAATCTTTTTCTTCAGGTCGACCTAATAAGCAGATCCGTGACTTGAGATAAATTGCACTCATGCAAAAAAAATATCGAATGTGATACCTCCCGGGGTCATGGCCCACTTCGCCTCTACGGTAGGGAAAGTACCTGCCGTCCATTGAGGAATGTGCCATGACCCATCTTCTACACATCGATGCCAGCGCCCGGGGCGAACGATCCCTAAGCCGAAAGCTGTCCAGAGCATTTATCCATGCGTGGATTGAGGCCGATCCGAACGCCCAAGTGATTGCGCGCGATATCGGAGCCAACCCTCCGCCCTTCATGACCGAAGACTGGATCGGCGCTGTTTTCACTCCAGAAGAAGATCTCACCGTCGTGCAACGTGAACGGATCCAGCTGTCCGACGAGTTGATCGATGAGATTGATCGTGCCGATGTGATTGTCATTGGTAGCCCCATGTACAACTATGGAATGCCTGCCGCATTGAAAGCCTGGTTCGATCAAGTGATCCGAATCGGCAAGACGTTCACATTCGACCTGGCGCGCGGCGACTTCCCGCTGGAGCCGATCATGAGCGGCAAAACCTTGGTAATCTTGAGTTCACGGGGTGAATTCGGCTTCGGTGCGGGCGGCATCCGCGAAAAAATGAATCATCTGGAAACGCATATTCAAACATGCGCTCATTATCTTGGCGTCGAACAGACCCACGTCATCACCATCGACTTTCAGGAGTTTAACGACGCGCGTCACGAAGTCTCGATTGCCGAAGCTTTCGAGGCAATTCAGCAACTGGTGGGTGAGTTGGTGCATTGCCATGAATAATTCTGAGAACAGGATGGAAACGGTCGTAGAGACCCTGAAAAAACTGCACGACGGAAGCATCAGCGCAACTCAGTTGGTGCAAGCCGCCTTTATCCAAGCGCGGGAGGCCGACTCAGTATTCATCTCGCTGCTCGAAGAATCGGCATTGGCAATGGCCCATGACTCCGATATTCGACGCCAGCATGGGCAACCCTTGAGTCCGCTCGACGGGTTGCCGCTGGCAATCAAGGATCTGTTCGACATCGAAGGCACCGTGACCACCGCAGGTTCCACCACCCGAAGCGCAATCGCGCCAGCCACACGGGACGCTGCTGTAATAGAAAAACTTCGAGCCCTTGGCGTGGTGTTCATTGGCAAGACTAACCTCAGCGAATTTGCCTACTCTGGACTCGGGCTAAATTCGTACTATGGTACGCCCACAGCACTGTTCGCGAACTGTGATCCTCGAGCGCCAGGTGGTTCATCATCGGGATCGGCCATCGCGGTCCAGCGAGGGATTGTGACTGCGGCCCTGGCCACGGACACAGCCGGGTCAATTCGTGTGCCGGCCGCGTTCAATGGGCTAGTCGGTTTTAAGACATCCACCAGTCGACATGACATGAGCGGTGTCCATCCGCTGGCCGTGACTCTCGACAGCCTCGGCCCCATCGCCCAAACAGTGGAAGATTGCAGGTTGCTGGACAATGCAATGCGTGGCCTCTCAGACTCTCCCACCAGCGCTGTCGACCTGAGCGAAGTGCGCTTCATCGTCGACACCAAAGTCTTGCAAGACCCTCGACTCCAACCTGCAGTAGCACGCAATCTCGAACGCGTCATGGACATCCTGCACCAATGCGGAGCTCAAATAGAAAGGCGCCCGGTGCGCGCCGTCGAGCGTGCTCGGGAGCTGATTTCGTCGGTGGGCTGGCTCGGGGCGATCGAGGCCTGGAAGCTATTAATTGCCGTGGTTGAAGGGCCTGATGCAGAGCGCATGGATCGCCAGATCAGAACCCGCCTGTTGAAGGCACGGGACCTAACCGTCGAAAAAGAAGTTCAGCTACGCGTTGTTCGTCAGCAGTTGATCGCAGACATGGCCGAGGAACTGGGTGATTCCATTCTGGTACTGCCTACGGTATTCCATGTGGCGCCTGCCTTGGCACCGCTGGAAGCTGACGACGCGTTGTTCGCTCAACTCAATCTGGACACGCTGGCAATCACCATGGTCGGCAGTCTGCTGGACATGCCTGGCGTCGCGATGCCTTCGGGCGTCAATGAATCAGACCTGCCGACCTCCATCCTGTTCTCCAGCATTACCGGGAAAGACGATCGCTTGCTAGACATCTGCTGCGCCATCGAACGCGCGCTTTGATCACCCCGGCTCGGCATCACAACCACGATGCCGAGCCGGTTCCAGCACTCAGGATTTGACCGGGAATCGCCGCTGGAAAGGACGCGCCTGAATCAGGATCAAAAACACCCCAGAGGCCAACGTCAGCGCTCCAAGATACCAAGCGGTGTATTGATCCTCGGGTGAAACCGGGTTGGCGCCAGCGGTATAGCCGATGTAACCGAGCATCAGTATCGCCAGCACCGCCGGCACACTAAGAAAGAACGACACCCAGCCGCCTTGCCGTTTCCAGGTCATCGCAATGAACGCCGCAATCGCGGCCATGTAAGACATCACCAAAGTGATTGTGACCACGTCGTAATACCAGACGATTTTGTCCAGTGGCTTCCACCACAATAAACCGATGGCAACCAGCGAGACGATCACGTTGGCCAGCCATGGAGACTTCGCCACATTCACCGAGCTCAACGCGGTAGGTAAACGACCCTCCTCGCTCATGCGGTACAACGTCCGCGCGGCAGCACTGGAGGATATCTGCAGTCCGGCACACGCCGATGTAATAACCACGAACAATGCAATCCAGGCCATAGACGGCGGAAGATAAACATTTGCTACGGCAGCGATAGGGCCGCCATTGCCGTCCTCGACGATAGCCGCCAACTTCTCTACCGGCACCGCGAACTGCCAGCCAATCGCGGCTAGGCTGTAGATCACGAAAGCCGCTGTCAGCACCAGCAACAGTGAACGCTGAACCGTGCGCACAGGAATCCGCGCTTCTTCGATGTAGTTAATAGCCGAGTCGAAGTTGGCCAGCATCCACACCCCGAACAACACGCCGGGACCGATCACCGACCAACCACCCGCGTCTTCCAGCGAATACATCGACAACACTGAAAGGTCTGGCACTTGTGGATTCACCAGCCCGAGCACACCCAGCCCGGCGACGACAGCAATCTCGAATACCAAAAGCACACTCGCCACTTTGGCAGTCAGGCCGACGCCTTTGCAGGAGATTCCCAAGAACACCACCACCAGTGCTGTGCCGATGCATTTAGCCGCCAGCGCGCCTGTGAGCGAAGGGAATAGCGCCTGGATATATTCAGTGCCGATGATCGCGCACATCGGTGTCACTGCCATGCAGGCCACGGCGTACGCCCAGCCCAACACACTGCCTATGTGGGGGTGCAAAAATCGGCTGGCGAACGTGAAAATTCCGCCCGCCGACGGCGCCTGCCGAGTGAGCGCAACCATGCACAGTGCCATGACCAACATTGGGAAGAAATACGCAATAAGGATCGCCAGCGGTGCGTGGTGACCGGAAATCGAGTACAGAATCGACATGGAGGACGCCGCGATCCAGCCCGGAGCGTTGAAGCCCAGCGCCGAGAATGTTACATCACGAGTCGTTAGGGTACCCTTGTCGAGGTTGGTGTCCAGTTCGCGGACCGTGCCATTACGGTCGTAACCAATCAATTGTGAAAGATTCATTTTTCGAGACTCTGATTCTGTGCAAAGAGGGAGTGTTACGCCTACGACAAAGCCGTCGACGCACAGTTTTTTATGGTCCAGCTCAGCAGTACGGTACGAATGCCGAGAACAGCTCCGTAGAAGAAATCAAATCGTCGAGTCAGGCTCGGTGATTGTTGTTTTTGAATCGGGCGTCAAAGGGCGTGACGATTTTGCTCAAGTACCTCATGTTTGAGCCAGTCGATGAAACGCTAGACACCACGCTTTTGGGTGGGAGCGAGGCGCTCGATTTTCACGAGTAAACCTCGCAAGTACGGTCCCTCGATTCTGCACATGCGGTCGATGCGCTATTCCTCAGCAAACAAAAATTTCCTACACAACAGCAATCCCAATCCGCGCACTGCAGCATGTAGCGCGAGCGTTTCGTCGCGCACTCGAGTTGGAATTGCTTACGTACAGGTGATCATGGGGCAACACTAAAATCCAATAATATAATTTAGGTTAGTTATAAATTTAATTTATAGAGTGAGGCCATACGCCCCTCCTTTGACTTCACACGCTCCTACTTCTCTGATGTTTTATGGTTATCAGTGAACTTACGCGGACAGGCAAGCTATCTAGCTCGCCTACTTACACCTATAAAACCCTCTTATACAGAGGCTAAGTTTTATTATTGTATTTAGGTGTTGCGCTGTGATTTCCTAGGCTTCTCAGTGCAGGATCGTTGGCACATTGACGAATTAGGAGAATCAGAATGAACGCAATCTCGGCAGTCCAGCACGATGAACTCGTGTGCCTTCCTGCTCGTCGTGGTACAGCGATCAAGCTCGAAAAGGGGCAAATAATTAAGGTGATCAATACACACGGTAAGCAGGTCGTCGACACTTGGGCTTTCAACCCTAATGACCTTCACGAGGCGATGTCGATGGAGCATTGCCGCGCTTCGTGGCTGAAGGTCAACCCTCAAGTTGGCGACACCCTGATCACCAACAATCGTCGTCCCATTCTCACCATCGTTGAAGACACCACTCCTGGAGTGCATGACACCTTGATTGCAGCCTGCGATCACACTCGCTACCAGCAGCTCGGAGTTGTTGGCCATCACGATAGTTGCAACGAGAATCTGTTCCTCGCACTGGATGCTCTCGGTCTGGTCGCAGAGGCGCCCCCTAGCCCACTGAACCTTTTCATGAACGTTCCCTTATCTGCCAATGGCCAAATTAAGTTTGCTGAGCCTGTGAGTAAACCGGGGCAATACGTGGCACTGCGAGCTGAAATGGATTTGATCATTGTGTTATCTGCGTGCCCCCAGGACATCACCGCAGTCAACGGGATGATGCCCGCTGACGTGCATTACGCGGTCGTCTGTCCTTCACATGAGCAATAGAAATACAGGCCAGGCAAGCGTCAGAGGTTTAGGCTATTGACAGTTTGATTGACGTTCGATCGTCGGGAGTCTAGCCATGCGTAAATTACCCCCCCTCAATTCGGTACGAGCATTTGAATCCGCGGCCCGGCACCAAAGCTTCACTGCTGCGGCAGCTGAGCTTTGTGTAACCGTTACCGCTGTGAGCCATCAGGTTCGTCAGCTCGAATCGTGCATCGGGCACAAGCTGTTTGAAAGGACGGGGCGGAACGTGGAGCTTACTCCGGTAGGGAGGACGATTTACCCGTTTCTGCGTGATGGCTTTGATCAGATCGCGCATGCCTTCTCGATAATCAGCGCTCCGAAAGACGGCGATGCTATTCAGCTCTCCACCACCCGCGCATTTGCCGAGCGCTGGCTGATGCCTCGTTTGGCTCGATTCAATCAGCTCTATCCAAACATCGTCGTGCACATCCATGGCTCAGAAAAAGCAGTCGACTTGCGCTGTGAAAGTATCGACCTTGCTATTCGATACGGCCCAGTCGAAGACTGTGATCGGGGTTCGGTAATATTGGAGGACTTTTACATTGCAGTCGCGGATCAAAGCCTTTGTCCTGCGGACAGATGTGCAACCATTGATGATTTTAGAAACCGCCCACTGCTTGCCTATAAGTGGAAGAACCAGGATTTGGAAGCGCCTGCCTGGTCTGCATGGTTGGCGCGAGTTAATTATCGTCAGGGTACGGATTTCCGCATTTCCTGGTACAGCGAGGAGACTCTCGCGCTCCACGCCGCTGAGCGTGGCCTAGGCCCATTGTTATGCAGTGACGTGCTCATTGAGGACGAGATCCGATCTGGGCGTATGCGTCAGATTGAAGGTCCGCGCATGCCTGGCTTTGCATACCGATTGGTTGAGGTTTCCTCTCCTGGTCGCAAGCAAAGTCTCGCGATATTTATCGATTGGTTGAGACAAGAGGCGGATCTGTGTCGAGGTATGCCAGCACTTTCTGTAGTCAAGTAATTAAAGGCTCTGAATAAAATAAACGACATCGAACATCCTTTTTAACGTTTCTTGGCATACCCAGATGTGCTTTCGGATAGTTATTGGGTTTTATTAATTCCCAGTGCGGACAACTATGATTTGTCATGGGCGACTAACATGTTTAACAACGTATCTTTTCGACTAAAAGTAGTTTCTATGACAGGATTTTGTCTGTTTGTAGTTGTTGCGCTTGTTGTGAGTGTGAATATTTATCAAGCCAACTCCAGTACTAGACAAGTGAGTACCGAGAGCGAGCAGATGATTGCCAAAAAAGTCAAAGACATTCTTAAAAGTAACGCAAGCGAGAAGGCGGCCAAGTTACAGAACAAGTTTTATGCGAGTCGTGCTGTTGTCAGTGCACTGGCGGATCAGCTACTAAATATCCGCGCTCAGGGACTGCGTCGCGGTTTACAGCCCGCAGCCTTGAGAGAGGACCTCAATGAAGCACTTAAGAAAGTATTTGACCGCAACACAGACGTCCTTGGAGTCTGGATGGCATTTGATCCTAACGCATTAGACCCCACCGACTCAAAATTCAGAGAAGATATGGCACACGGTTCGAACGAGGCCGGAAGGGTATCGAGTTATTGGAGTCGCCCCGATGGGAAGGGCCAGAATACAGCATTTCCTGAAAGTTATTTTAGCGATGCCTCTGTAGGTGCCGACGGAACTCCGTACAACAACTGGTACCTCTGTTCTAGGAGCAGCGGGAAAGAGTGTTTGTTACAGCCTTACTCGGACACGGTAGGCGGTCGTTTGTTGCTCCTAACCACCATCACCTATCCACTGGTCGTGGATCAGAAAGTCATCGGCACTGTTGGCATCGACATCACCCTGGACTCCATTCAAAGCGAAGCGCAAGCATCCCAACGTGATTTGTTTGATGGTGCCGGCAATGTTCTGATTGTCTCTGGCAGTGGAGTTCTTGCCGGGGTTGGAACCAACCCAACAATGGTCGGTAAAAACATCAAAGAGGCAACAGGCCTTGAAGCAACGATGATTGCAGAACTCATGAAAGCGGTGACACCCGAAGTGGCCGATACAGGCGATCAGATATCCGCTTTGCATACATTCACACCTGTCGAAGGTACGCCGGCGTGGAGAATCATTATTAGCCTGCCCAAGAAAGTCGTCCTGGCCGACGCGCTAAAACTGCAAAAGACGCTCGACGACTCCTTAAGCGCCAGTACACACCAATCCGTATCCGTTGCTTTGCTGGTCGCAGGTATGGGTCTACTCATGATGTGGGTGGTGGCGTCTGGCGTCTCTCGGCCGATTAGTGTTGTGGCGGCAATGCTGAAGGACATAGCGAGCGGCGACGGCGATCTTACGCAGCGTCTGAAGTACTCAAAGCGAGATGAACTTGGCGAGTTAGCCGACTGGTTCAATCGCTTTCTAGACAAACTGCAACCCACCATCTCGCAGATCAAGCGGAGCGTTGTTGATGCCCGATTTACGGTGACTAAGTCCTCTGAAATATCTCAGCTCACCAGTGGTGGTATGCAGGCACAATTTCGGGAGATTGATCAGGTCGCTACCGCTGCAAATGAAATGAGCGCGACAGCGCACGAAGTCGCTTTTAGCGCGTCAAACGCAGCTAGTGCAGTGCGGGGTGCAGGCCAATCAGTCAAGGAGGGTGTTGCGATATTTGAGCGAAGTACGCATGAAATCGATAGCCTCGTTCAAGAGGTAAGCAAGGCCGTTCGAGAGGTTGAGGAACTCGCGAAGAACAGCGAAGAAATCGGTTCGGTGTTGGAGGTCATCCGTAGCGTTGCCGAACAAACCAATTTACTTGCATTGAACGCAGCTATCGAGGCCGCAAGAGCCGGGGAAAGTGGACGTGGATTTGCAGTGGTTGCCGATGAAGTCAGAAGCTTGGCCAGGCGAACTCAAGATTCTGTGGGAGAAATCGGTAGCGTCATTGAGCGTATCCAGAACGCGACGCAAGGAGTAGTGACAACGATGCACTCAAGCCAGACCAAAGCTCTCGACAGTGCTAAGCAAATTCAACTGGCATTGTCAGCGCTAGGCAGCATCAACGATGCAGTCACCATAATTAGCGATATGAACTTGCAGATTGCTAGCGCAGCTGAAGAGCAGAGTGCAGTCGCGGAAGAGGTTAGTCGCAATGTTTCCGCAATCCGGGGCGTTACGGAAAGTCTAGCCGAGCAAGCATTGGAGTCTGCCAATGTCAGCAGCCAACTTGATGCGCTGGCAAGTCATCAATTTAGTTTGGTAAACCAGTTCAAAGTTTAACATCTTGGACCATCGTCCCGCGGCGCAATAGCGTAATTCCGAAATAGAAGTAGCTGTTATTGACCGAAGCCTGGTTGTGATTCCTTGGTTAAAACTGGCCATCAATTTTTCCTGCCTGCCTTCACTGAACCTGCAGCTTTATTTCGTCATCCGATTCTCACACAGAAAATCATCAGTGATATGAGGCTCACGACTTCGACTCGTGAATGGCATTGCGACATCAGTCATGTCCAGCACGCTTCAATCTACCGTATTTAAAACAATTCAGGCCATTGACTATTTTTATATGGTCTATTTTTTCTCAACCATTCTTGAGAACTACTCAATACCGCTACCTTCCGCTTCTCACTTAAAATAGCCCCTGAGCGATTCGTTATTGCCGACCAGCGAGGAAAATAAAAATGTCAGCAAATCGTGCCACTGAGTTTAGTACAACTGCTAAGTCGCATTATGACGCCTCGGGAATTGAGAAAGTTCCTGACGAATATCGAACTTCGAGCCAACTGGATCAATTCTGGATATGGGCTGGAGCGAACGTTGCACCCATTAACTGGATTCTGGGTGCTATTGGGATTCAGTCAGGTCTTAGTCTAGTTGAAACTTTAGTTGTGATCTTACTTGGCAATCTTTTGGGAAGTGCGCTGTTTGGAGCAATGTGCATAATGGGACATCGTACTGGTGTGCCACAGATGGTTCTTTCTCGTCTCGCATTTGGTCGTCGAGGGGCATATCTCCCGACGGTCATGCAAGTGCTCATGCCGATGGGCTGGGTTGCGATGAATACTTGGATTGTATTGGATCTGGCGGTTGCTGCTCTTGAACGCATGGATATCAGAGGTGGAATGGAGTTGAAATTTGGTATTGCTCTAGTAGTCATGTTCATCCAAGTAGGAATCGCGGCTTGGGGGTTCAACGCCATCAAATACTTCGAGCGCTACTCGATGCCTTTCATCCTGCTAATCATGGTGGTGATGACCGCATTAGCCTTTACGCACGTAGACGTACGCTGGCAACAGTCGACAATCCAAGGAATCAGCAAACTCTCAGCGATGAGCAGCCTCATGACGGCTATCGGGATTGGATGGGGTATCTCGTGGTTGGTGTATGCATCGGACTACACTCGTTTTACGCAGACCAAGCTCACTGACCGTCAGGTCTTCCGCTCAACTTTTCTGGGCATGTTCGTGCCAACGGTATGGCTGGCATTCCTAGGAGCTGCAATTGCCTCTGCTGGTGGTGGTTCTGACCCTGCCCAACTGATCATCGCAGTGTTTGGCGTGATGGCTCTTCCAGTTCTGCTGGTTCTGCTTCACGGCCCAATCGCTACCAACATCGTTGTCATTTACTCCGCAGCGCTAGCAACGCTTTCTCTCGATATGCGTGTGCCACGTTGGATTGTCTCAATTATCTCTGGCATTGTGGCCTTGTTCATTCTCTACCTGTTCGTTCAGTCCGCAGAGCTTGTCCATGCGTTTGAAAACATGATGATTTTCTTCGTTGTGTGGATTAGCCCATGGGCAGGAATAACACTTGTCGATTTCTTCATGCTTCGCCGTGGAGATATTGATGTCAACTCTCTCTATTGTCATCACTCCACAAGTCATTATGGGGATGTCAACTGGCGGGGAATTATTTCGTTGGCATTTGGCGTCGTTGCGGCTTGGCTTTTCCAAGTTGGAACTATCGAGTCAATGCAAGGGCCGATCGCTATGGCAATGAGTGGTATAGATCTCTCATGGCTTGCCGGCTTCAGTGTCGCTGGCTGTATTTATTACACACTACATCGCTCTCGAAATTCAAAAATCAACAACCAGGCCCTGATCACAGAATAACTAGCGACTAAGGCTTCATGCATTTAATCCACCCACTTCGAGAAGAGACAACTGTTGTTTCAACATCAACAAAAAAGCATACTCGATTCTCTATCTAAACTATCTTGAGAGGAAAACGATAACGGACTTCAACGTGAAGCCCATTTCAGAGCCTCTCGTATAACCGTGACTTCGTGTTTACAGTTTTTCCAAGCTTCACGAGCTTTGTAGCCCGGTGGGGAGCGTGTGTCTTCGTAATTCTCGGGGCCTTTCATCGCGCGTATTAATGCGGATGTCTCGTTACACATTTAAAGGGAGGCTGTGGATAAGGTCACATCCATCACCACTGTGATGAGGTAAGCGGCAGCACGTCGCATGTGGTAACACTGTTCGCGCTGTCGAACCTGTGGATGGCACGCAGATATCTACTGTCGAGTGTAGAAAAGGGGCGCCTGCAATGTGGAAAATGACTGCAGCGAGGCGCTTGCGTCAGCTAAAAACACAGACGTGAACCGGTAATCTGATCGTTTTAAATCGATTCACCGCATTCAAAATCCGCGGGGGCTGAAGTCGGCCAGAAAACATGACTACTTCAGCCCATCCTTAAAAGGATGCATAGCCGTTTTAACTGTTCCTGGAAACGTTATGGTCTTGTTCAGCTTGCGAAACGTGAGCACGGTCTCCTAGCGTCGATATTGAAAACTCAATCTGATTTTTTATACACTCTGGGTCGATAGCGACCCTTGTCGAAAGATCGGCAGATTATGTTGAAAAAGTCGGCTTCTGTTTCCACGGCAGAAAAGTATGCGTCTGAGATTGAAATCTGTGTTTTACGCAGAACGTTCAGGCCTCAGATTTAACGTAGCAGCGTAAAAAAAGCGCTTTCACCGCTTAATGCATGGATAGCCAGGCCGGGGCGACTTTTTCAACACACTCGGTCAAAAGCAGTCACTTGGATATGTTTTCCTGATCCAGCACAGAATTTCCTGCGTACGCCACCTTCGGCAGCTTGCTGCTACCGTGCTCATGGGGTATCGAAAGAACTCCAATAAAATACGGGCTTGATTAGGATAATCGTAGGGATATGAATACTAAAAATCAGCATAATTTCATTGTAAAACAGGTGCTTATTTTTCTATTCGAGTCCAGGTCGTGAGCCAGACAAGGTTCCAGAGAAGGCTTTCAAAATCTCTGAAACCACCGAAAAAACCCGCCTTCTCAGGCGGGTTTTTTCGTTTTGGCGTTCCGTGGGGTCCCGGTGGATACCAGCCGTTTCAAGGGTAGAGCCTGGGATAAAGGTCAGTTCGATAAAAGGGAGCACCCTTATGTCGCGCACTATTGCCCCACTCTCCGACGCCGCTTGCCGTTCGGCCAAGCCCACAGACCGCGCCTACAAGCTTTTCGACGGCGACGGTCTTTACCTTCCAGTCCAACCCAATGGCCGCAAAGGCTGGCGCCCGAGATATGTCAAACCTGATGCCCGCGAAGGACTGACTCGTTCGGCAACTACCCCATCGTTGTCCTCCCCGATGTGCGCCACAAGCGCTGCAGGTCAAGCGAAATTGCGTTGATAGTGAACATCAGCACGAGTACTTTGTTTGCCTACCAACTGGATGGTAGCTTGTTAGCAAGTTTTAAATAACTGCAATCAACACCATCCCTGTGAGAATCCCATGCAAGACTGGAAGCAAACCCGCAAAGACATCAATGCTCGCCTGGTAGAACTAAACGGCCTGTCTCCGGAAACAATGAAAGGCATGGCGGCGCTCGGCGCTGCCGGCGGCAAGACCAATCACCTGGACGCGAAGACCCGGGAACTGATCTCCCTCGCCGTGGCCGTGACCACCCGCTGCGACGGCTGCATCGCCTTCCACGCCGCCGAAGCCAGGAAACTTGGCGTCACCCGTGAAGAAGTCGCCGAAGCACTGGGCGTGGCCATCAACATGAACGCCAGTGCCGCGTTGGTGTACAGCACACATGTGCTGGACGCATTCGACAAGTCGTAAATCAAACGCTGACTTTCAACCTGTCAATGACTTCGAGACTCATCATGAATAAGCTGCTCACCCCTTACGAACTGTCCGGTACTGCGCTGAAAAACCGGGTCGTCATGGCCCCCATGACCCGCACCCGGACCCTGGACAACATCCCTGACGAGTTCACCGCGCTGTATTACGCACAGCGTGCTTCTGCTGGTCTGCTGATCACCGAAGGCCTGCCGATTTCCGACGAAGCCCGTGGTTACCTGTACACCCCAGGTATCTATGCCGACGAACACTTGTCAGGCTGGCGTCAGGTCACCGACGCGGTGCATGCCAAGGGCGGGAAGATCTTCGCGCAGTTATGGCACGTTGGCCGCATGTCCCATATTTCGGTGCATGGCATGGTGCCGGTTTCTTCGGGTACTCAGCCGGCGGTCGATACCACGGTATATGCCTGGATCGAGCCTGGCGAATCCGGTCCTGTGCAACCCAGCGTGCCCCGTGCGCTGGAAACGGATGAAGTGAAACGTGTCATCGCTGACTTTGTGAAGTCTGCGCGCATGGCGATGGAGGCCGGTTTTGACGGTGTCGAAATCATGGCTGCCAACGGGTTCCTGTTCGATCAGTTCCTCAGCAGCACCTTGAACACCCGTACCGACCAGTACGGTGGCTCGATCGCCAATCGCCAGCGCTTTCTGCTGGAAACCATTGACGCGATTTCTGCCGAAATCGGCGACTCGAAGATTGGCGTACGGTTCTCGCCGTTTGGCCGCCTGTATGACTTTGGTGTGTACGAAGGTGAAGCACAAACCTGGATGAGCATGGCGGCAGCGCTGAATGAACGCGAACTGGCCTACGTCCACCTGAACTACCAACCGACCATCGTCGCCGCTGAAACGCCGTCGGGGTTCGGCGCCGCGTTCCGTGAAGCCTACAAGGGCACCTTGATGGCCGCCGGTGGGTTTAACCAAGCCCTCGCTGAGTCGGAACTGGTTAAAGGTGAACTCGACTTGATCGCCTTCGGTACGGCCTACATCGCCAACCCCGATCTGGTGGAGCGCATGCAGAACGGCTGGCCACTGGCAGAGGGCGACCGCGCGACTTACTACGGTGTCAGCGATCGCATTGCCAAGGGTTACACCGATTACCCGGGATACGTTGCAGCCAAAGCCTGATTATTTGCACGGCCATGACCGGCAGAGAACGACTCAATATAGCGGCCTGTTGTAGCTGGCACACAAACGCCACTGCCTCCTGAACAGCGACGTTGTCTTGAGTCGTTACTCGGCCTGGTAATCGGCAACGAGCTTGTCCAGAAATACGAATAGCTGCTGGTTCATCTCATCGTAATCGTTAGCCCGCAACGCGGCGGGTTGCTGAACAAAACGCCGGTCAGTGAGTGTTATCAGTTCCGCCTCCGATGCCTGGATCAGCAGTTCCACGACGTCTTTGGTGAGTTCCATATGGCATTGAAAGCCGTACACCAGTTGGCTGTATTCAACGATTTGACGCGGGCAGCCCTGGCTGTACGCAATGATCCTGGCGTCCAGGGTGAGCCCTGGCATGTCATTGTGCCAATGGCCGACTTCCAGGGCTTTCCCGAAGTGCGAAAACTTCGGATTAGCCAAACCCTCTTGGGTTAAATAAATCGGGAATTTGCCAATTTCCTTTTCGGGGCTGTGGTTGAACGTGGCACCCAGTGCTTCCCCGATCAATTGCGACCCCAGGCAAACCCCAACCACAGCCCGCCGGGCCGAGATGGCTTTGCCAATGAGTTCGCGCTCGGCCAAGGCATTGAAATGTGGGCATTGCTCCAGCGTGGTCGCCGGATCTTGCGGACCACCCAACACCACCAGAAGGTCGAACGATTCTGCGGTATCTGGCAGGACATCATGTTGGTAGACGCGGGAATAGGTGGCTTGATAACCGCGAGCTTTTACCCAGTCCTCAAATGCACCGGGTGCTTCGAAGGACTCGTGCATCACGAAATGGACTTTCAACGTTTTACCCTCGGCTTCCAGATATTCAGGTCTATGGTGATCGCGCTTGCGCAATCACGAAAATAACAACGCTCGCTGCCCTGTAGGCAGCGAGCGCCTCATACGCTGCGTCGACCAGCGACTACGATGCCAACTCGTCCAGCAGCCCTTTCAGGAAGATGCCACCTTGAGTATCGAGCGGCTGAAGTGGAAGGCGGGGGCCACCGACGTCAAGCCCCTGCATCTTCAAACCTGCCTTGATAGTGGTCGGCAGGCCACGACGAGTGATGTATTCCAGCATTGCGTACTGGCGATAAAATAACGTCCGCGCTTCTTCCATCTGGCCGCTCTGAACAGCATCCCACAGCGCCAGGTTCAGCTTGGGAATGAGGTTGGGGGCGGCGGTACACCAACCCGTCGCACCGGCAACCAACGCCTCCAGGGCCAACGGGTTGCAGCCGTTGTAGAAGGCCACCTTGCCATCTGTGGCCTTGAACAGGCGGTGCATGCGTTGAATGTCGCCAGTGCTTTCCTTGACCATGGTGACATTCTTCACTTCGCTCAGAATGCGCAGGATCAGATCGACCGACAGGTCAGTGCCGCTGGTGCCTGGGTTGTTGTACAGCATGATCGGGATGTTGATGGCTGCACCTACAGCCTTGAAATGATCGACGATTTCCGTATCAGTCAGCTTCCAGTAAGAGACCGCAAGCACCATCACAGCCGTGGCACCACACGACTCAGCCAATCGGGCACGCTGTACGGTACGGGCAGTGGTCAGGTCTGAAACGCTGACGACAGTCGGAACTCGACCCGCAATCTGTTCCTGGCTGAAGCGGACAACCGACTCCCATTCGCTATCGGAAAGATAAGCCCCCTCTCCGGTACTCCCCAGAGGGGCGATGGCATGCACGCCGGAAGCGATCAGCCTATCGATGGATTGCCCCAAAGCGACCAGATCCAGTGAGCCGTCGACTGCGAATGGAGTGATGGTGTAGCCGATAACGCCGCGAATTACAGAAGTAGACATACAGTCACCTTTGCCGTTTCTATGAATGAGTGGAGGTACGATCAGGCCAGGCAGTCGCCATGAGCACGCAATGCGCGCCGTGCGTAGTAGCTGAATGCAGCACCGTGACGTTTCGGGGTGGAGATCCAGTCGTGAGCTTCTTTGCCTAACGCTTCGGGAATGGGGCGAATTTCCCCTGCGCTCATGGCCAACAATTGCATCCTGGCCGCACGCTCGAACAACAGCGCCAGCACGCAGGCCTCTTCAATCGAACCACCCGCAATCAGCAAGCCATGGTGGGAGAGCAAGATGGCGCGTTTGTCACCGATAGCCTTCGCAATGATCTCGCCTTCTTCATTGCCCACCGGGACACCTGGCCAATCCTTGAGAAAAGCGCAGTCGTTGAAAAGCGGGCAGATGTCCATATGGGAAACCGCGAGCGGAACTTCCAGCATCGACAGCGTGGCGCTGTGCAGTGGATGCGTATGGATGATGCAATTCACATCCGGGCGGGCCCGGTAGAGCCAGCTGTGAAAGCGATTGGCAGGGTTCGCCATGCCTTGGCCCTTAAGCACGTTGAGGTCTTCATCGACCACCAGCAGGTTCGACCCGCAAATCTCGTCAAAGCCCAGGCCCAGGCACTGGGTATAATAGGTGCCCGGCGTTTCGGCACGGGCGGTGATCTGCCCGGCCAGCCCTGAATCATGGCCGCCGTCAAAAAGAATTCGGCAGGTGAGTGCAAGCTTCTGTCTCGGGGTATATTCGTTATCGATCAGCGCAGTCACCATTTGCTTCTCAGCGAGGGTGACGAGCTGATCCTTCGGGGTCTGCATGGTCGTGGTCACGGTCAGTACCTGGTCGAAAACAGTTCAAATTGCCAAGGAGTCGCTGCAACGGCTCCAAGGACACAGAGTGATCCTAATGACACCTTGTGTCATAATCAAGCCAAGTGTCATTATTTTTCAAGGAACAGCGTTGGATGGCGGTACAGCTGAGAATTTTGCGTAAGAAGATGGGGATAACCCTGGAGCAGCTGGCCGGGCAAACCGGATTGACCAAGAGCTACCTGTCGAAGGTGGAGCGAGGTGTGAGTTCGCCCTCCATTGCGGTGGCGCTCAAACTGGCCAAGGCATTGAATGCCCAGGCCGAAGAGTTGTTCAGCACCGAAGCGGTGCCCGCCGAAGGCTACAGCCTGGTGCGACGCCAGCAGCGCGAGGCCAATGAAGGCGGTGTACCAGCGGCTCACGTACCGCTGGCGCGCCATATCGGTCATCGGGCATTGTTGCCATTTCTGGTCTATCCGCCACGCTCGTTTGGCCAGTCCGCCTTCAAGGAACACTTGGGAGAGGAGTTCATCTACGTGGTTCGTGGCCGTGTCGAGGTCGATTTCGGTAACGAACGCCAGACCCTGGATGAAGGCGACGCCCTGCATTTCAATGCGCAGAAATCTCACCGTTTGCGCACAGTGTCTGACGAGCAAGCAGAGTTGCTCGTAGTCGTACATAGCTCGGATTAGGCGCTAGTCAAATCCGATGCAATCGGTGGTCAGAACGAATGCAAATGGAGGAGGTTCGGTTAAACCGCCTCTTCCAACTCCGCAAGAATGGCTTTTTTCATGGCTCCAACTGAACGGGATCCGGGCATGACCCGCAGCAACCGCCCCTCATGGAACACCCCCAGGGATGGCACCGCCCGGATACCGTACATTTGCGCGATCGTCGGCGACACCGCCACATCAATCTTTGCAAAAGCCGCTACGCAGTGAAGCTTTTCTTCCAAAGCATGAAAGACCGGCTTCATCTCCTGACAAGGCTTGCACCAGGACGCTGAAAACAGCACGACGCTGCCGCCTTTGGCCACAAAGCGGGCGAACTGCCGAGCACCCAACTCAACGATACGGCTCATCTGGATCTCGCTCTCAATATGGATGAAGGGCGGCACAACCCAGTGCCGCACCGCTTCTGCCGATCAAATTTTGCAGCCACCAAGGCGGCTGGCTACGGGTGCACGCAAGGTTTGAATCTCTTTGAAACGAGCGAATCAGTCCTCACGCACTTCGAGGGTTGGCACCATGCGGATGGCTTTCGAGAAGTTGGCGTAGTTGACCGAGGTTTTGAGCACCACTTTGTGCAGCTCTTCAACGCGCTCACGGGAGGCGTCGGTGTGCAGTCGAATCACCACACTCACTTCGTCGTAACCCGGGTTGACGCTCTCGTCGAGGCCCAGAAAGCCGCGCAGGTCGAGGGTGCCGTCCGTTTCGATTTCCAGGCTGTGAATCTTGATACCCATCATCGCGGCGTTGGCGGCATAACCGACCGACATGCAGGCGTTGAGAGCGGCCATCAGCAGCTCTTGAGGGTTAGGCGCAGTGTTTTGGCCCAGCAATTCATCAGGCTCATCGGCGACGATTTCGAAATCCCGCGAATAGGTTTCACCGGCCAGACTGTAGCGATTGACTTTGGCCACAGAGCGAGTCTGGCCTTTCCACTGAGTCTTGACGTTGAAGCTCGCGTGGCGCATGGCCCCATCCTCAGCAACGCCTTGGGCAAACTGCTGGAGTGCGGCGACATCGATACCATTCAGGTTATTGCTCATGTGTTCGTTCCTCTTCGGATGGACCGGGCGTTTGGCCCGAAATAGAAACAAGCCTACCAACTAGTAGGTTGTCCATCAACAGATTATTCTTCTTATAACCAATCGCAAAAAAAACAGCTTAGAAAGAGTTTTCTGAGCAGGGATAACTGCGGTCACACACCGCAAGTTTAGACATGGGCAGGTATCCGCAGCCCAAGTGCGAGACCAGGCGTCCGCTCGTCAGATTGAGTGCGCGCAAAAAGAATTCAGAGCGTGTGAGCCAAGTGGCTGAAACCACTTACGGGGCGGGAAAGCGGACCGAGCCAGCAGGGGCAGAATCGGTCGTTTCATGACGCAGAAAAAGGCCGGTCGAACCTCAGTGATGCGTTTCGGTAACCCGAAGTCCATCTAAAATGAAATCAAATCCGGAAGACTGTTCGTAATTGTCGCTCAGCGCCCAAGATACAAAGCTGCCACCTTCCAGCGTATTCAAGATGAACCTGGCAACCTTCACGCCGTCCAGCTCGGCTTTGAGTTCCCCTGCCGCTTGGCCCAGTGCGATATTGGCCTGAAGCCAATTGAGATGGATGTCGAAAAAGTCCCGCGTCAATTCCTTCAGGCTTTCAGGCAAAGCCAGCAATTCCGCCGCCAGAGCGCCGCAGAGTGGAAGCATCGCGTTTTGACTGCTTTGTGCGAACATCAAGGCGAAGGCATTGAGCCGATCGATAATGCCGGTATTTTCATCATTGATGCATTCCAGCTGAATCTTGAACCGGAACAGATAACTCTCAACGATGGCAATCGCCAGACTTTCCTTGGTGGGAAAGTGGTGGTGAATACTCGCCTTCTTGATACCGATGTCTTCCGCCAGATCGGCATAACTGAAAGCTGCGTAGCCCTTGGTACGCAACAGAATCTCAGCGCTGGTCAGGAGGTCGGAACGTGTACTCATGATGCCGTTTCCAGATTTATCAATGCGGCATCATAAATTAGTACTTCTTCATAAGACAGCGCTCAGCTTGCGCACCTATGCCCTCCCGAAAAACCCGCCTTCTGGCGTAATGCTGTTCCGTGTAGGAGCGAGCTTGCTCGCGATGGACTCAAGAGCGCCGCGTTTAGCCTGTAAATACGCGTTATCGTTAACGACCATCGCGAGCTCGCTCCTACAGTGTCTGGTGAGCGGCGAGTGGACGGGGTGGCGTCCTGTCCACCAGGCCTGCCTGCTTATTCGCGGCTTCAGTTTGCCCCGTATTGTCAGGACGGATCTTGAACCAGATGGCGTACATCGCCGGCAGGAACACCAGCGTCATGATGGTTCCGACGAAGGTGCCTCCGATCAGCGTGTAGGCCAGCGTCCCCCAGAAGACGGAGTGTGTCAGCGGAATGAATGCCAGGATGGCCGCAAGCGCTGTCAGCAGTACCGGGCGGGCACGTTGTACCGTGGCTTCGACCACTGCGTGAAACGGGTCCAGCCCTGCTTGCGCGTTGTGATGGATTTGCCCAATCAGAATCAGCGTATTGCGCATCAAAATGCCCGACAGCGCGATCAGGCCGACCAGAGCGTTGATACCAAACGGCTGCTGGAAGATAAGCAGTGTCGGCACCACACCGATCAAGCCCAGTGGCGAGGTGAGGAACACCATGATCATCGCCGAGATCGAACGCACCTGCACAATGATGACCAGCAGCGTCATGGCAATCATGATCGGGAATAACGGCAACATCGCTTTACCGGCCTTGCCCGACTCCTCGATTGCACCCGCCTGCTCGATCCGGTATCCGCCAGGCAGCTTGTCGATGACCGGCTGCAGCTCCTTCATGATCACGCTCGAGACGTCCGGTGGCTGCAAACCTTCGGCAATGTCGCCACGCACGGTGATGGTCGGCGTGCGGTCACGACGCCGCAGGACCGGATCTTCCATACGCACATCGACCGCTCCCACCTGAGACAACGGAATCCGCTGACCCGCCGCACCTACCAGCGTAAAGCCTTCTATCCTGGCGGGATCGAGCCGGATATCACCCGCTGCGCGACCCACCACCTGCACCGAACGAATGTCCTCACGAACCGCGGTGATCGGTACTCCGGTCAGCAGGAACTGCAGTTGCTGCGCGACTGAATTCGACGTCAACCCCACCGCCTCCAGGCGATCCTGATCCAGAGCAAAATGCAGCGTCGGCGTCAGCGATCCCCAATCGGTGTTGACGGTTCTCATCATCGGGCTCGACTGCAACACGTCCTGTACCTGGCCCGCAATCTCGCGCAACTTTGACGGATCAGGTCCCATCACCCGGTAGGCAACAGGGAATGGCGAGTACGGACCAAACACAAGTTGAGTCACCCTGACCCGCGCTTCCGGGGCAAGTCCCTCAGCCGTCGCTTCGCGGATACGGAACTTGAGGGCCTCGCGCGCCTCCTGGCTGTCCGTCAGCACCACAATCTTCGCGAACGACGGATCAGGGAGTTCCGGCGCCATTGCCAGATAGAAACGCGGCGCGCCCTGCCCGATATAGGCCGTGACGATCTTTGCCTCATCCTGTTTTTGCAGCCAGGCCTCTATCCTCGCGGTGGTCACGCTGGTCTGCTCAATGGAGGCCCCATAAGGCATTTGCACTTCAATCAATACCTCGGGACGGTCAGAGGTCGGGAAGAACTGCTTCTTGACCAGGCTCATGCCGAGGATCGCCACGACAAACGCAGCGATGACAGTGCCGGCCACCAGCCATTTGCGAGCGATGACTCGCGTCAAAACCTGGCGGAAGCGGTTGTAGAAAGGCGTGTTGTAGATGGCCGCATGACCACCCTCGACTTTCTTGATGTCCGGCAACAGCTTCACCCCCAGGTACGGGGTAAAAGCGACCGCAACCACCCAGGAGGCAATCAGGGCAATGCCCACGATCCAGAACATGTTGCTGGTGTACTCGCCGGCTGTCGATTGCGCAAAGCCGTTCGGCATAAAGCCGATAGCCGTCACTAACGTACCGGAAAGCATCGGCGCGGCCGTATGACTCCAGGCGTACGCGGAAGCTTTGATGCGGTCGTAGCCCTCTTCCATTTTCACCACCATCATTTCGATAGCGATGATGGCGTCGTCCACCAGCAGGCCGAGCGCCAGAATCAACGAGCCGAGGGTAATACGGTCAAAGTTCTTTCCGGTGGCCGCCATCACCACAAACACCACGGCCAATGTCAACGGCACAGCCGCTGCGACCACAACGCCTACCCGCCAGCCCATGCTGAGAAAGCAGACAAGCATCACCACAAGCAGCGCGACGAAGAATTTGACCATGAACTCGCCGACCGCCGAACCGATATTCACAGATTGATCGGTGACCTTGGAGAGCGTCATGCCCAACGGCATACCTTCATTTATCCTGGTCGTCTCCGTGTCCAGCGCCTTGCCGAGGTCAAGGCCGTTCCAGCCCTCACGCATCACGACCCCCAGCAACAAGGCTTCTTCACCGTTATTGCGCACAAGAAAGGTGGCCGGATCTTCATACCCACGTTCGATCGTCGCCACGTCGGCGAGCTTGAGCGTGCGCCCCTGAACCGCAATGGGCGTGTCACGAATCTTCTGCACCTTATCGAAGGCGCCATCCAGCCTGAGGAAGACCTGTGGCCCATTGGTTTCGATCGAACCGGCGGGCGTGAGCACGTTTTGATTATTCAGCGCGGCAAAGATGTCCTGAGGAGATACACCCAAGGTGGCCAACCGATCATGGGAAAAGGAAACAAAGATACGTTCGGGCTGTTCCCCAATAATGTTGACCTTCTTCACGCCCGGCACATGCAACAGTTGTTGGCGCAACGACTCTGCATCACGCACCAACAGTCGCTGCGGCTCGCCTTTGGCTTTCAGGGCGAAAAGCGCAAATGTCACGTCCGAAAACTCGTCGTTGACCATTGGCCCGATGACACCCGCCGGCAGCTTCCTGGCCTCGTCGTCGAGTTTTTTACGCGCCTGATAGAACGCCTCCTGCACTTGCGAGGGCGGCGTACTATCGAGCAGTGACACCATCGTGAAAGCCAGGCCAGGACGGGTGTAGGTTTCCGTGCGGTCGTACCATTTCAGTTCTTGCAGGCGCTTTTCAAGTGGCTCTGCTACCTGATCCTGCATTTCCTGCGCCGTGGCGCCCGGCCACGCGGTAATGACCGTCAACTGCTTGACCGTAAACGGAGGATCTTCCGCTCGCCCCAGCTGAAAGAACGCCAGGATGCCCGCAACGGCAATCAGGAAGATCAGAAACACCGTGATCGAGCGCTCACGAACGGCGATCGCGGAAAGATTGAAGCGCCCCTCGCTCATGGACGCCCCCCGGCAACTTTGACGTCATCCTGTTGAGGCACTCTCACCTCTTCACCTTCGCGCAACAGATGTGCGCCTAATGCTACGATCTGCTCGCCGACCTTGAGGTCGCCCGCGACTCGCACGGTGTCGTCGCTCAAGCCCAGGACTTGGACAGGTCGCCAGGCCACCTTCGCCGGTGTACCGGTGATGACCCACACGCCAGAGCCTTGGCCTGGGTCATAAACGGCAGCGATCGGTACTTGCAGCCCCTGCCCTTGCGTGGTGCCTTCAGCGATCCGAAGCGTGACGGTCGAACCTATCGGTGCATTGGCCAGCGCGCCCTCAAGCACATACCGCGCCTCGAAGGTACGTGTCATTCGGTCGGCCGAGTCAGACAGCAGCCTCAGCTTCGCTGTAACAGCATCCGTGGCATTGCCATACAGCGTCGCCTGCGCGGTGGATCCTGCGGCGGGGCGCAACGTCTCGGGCAGGTGCACGATCGCTTCGCGCTGCCCTGCCCGCGCCAGTCGAACCACGGGCTGTCCCGGGCTGACGACTTGTCCGGGTTCGGCGAGCGTCTCCACCACCACGCCGTCGGAATCCGCCAACAGCAGCGCATAACCAGAAGCATTGCGGGCTACATCAGCCTGCGCTTGGGCGGCGCCAAGCTGCGCCTTTGCGGTATCCGCTGCGGCTTTGATCTGGTCGTAGGCCGATGCAGAAATAGCGCCTGCGGCGACCAGGTTGCGATATCGAGCCTCGTCATCTGCTGTCTGCCTGGCTCGGGCCCGAGCGGCCATGACCGATTCCTGCTGTGCTCGCGCCTGCAACCCCAGGTCGATCGGGTCGAGGCGCATGAGTGGCTGACCACGTTTAACGGTCTGACCGGTGTCAACCAGACGCTCGAGTACCTTGCCTGATACCCGAAAGCCAAGGTCCCCCTGGACGCGGGCCACCACGACACCCGTGAAAGAACGCGAGACGTCGGACGAGGCCTGAACAGCAGCGGACCTCACCAAAGGGGCATGCGTGCGTGGATCCTCAACGGTGGATGAGTCGCCACATGCCGTCAGGACGAGAGGCAACAAGCAAGCGGCAATGGGGAAAGGTCGAAGCCGGCGCATAGGTTCCCTTACTTGAAAATAGGACGAGTGCCACATTCTCAGTCTAGTGACTATACGTGTCAATGGTCACTAGTCGTGAAACATCCAGCTTCTGACACTCAACAGCGAAACCGCCGCTATCATTGAGTAAAGCCAAGAATCTGATCAAAGCACCTCAATTGACAGAGTGTGACTATTGCGTAATATGGTCACAAACATCCTCTGCTGAAGGACTCTCAATGCCGCCCTTCCGTCCCATTGCTCTTTTGGTCAGCGCCAGCCTATTGGCAGGTTGCGCGGTCGGTCCGGACTACCATCGTCCAGACGCTCCGCTTTCGGATCGTTACCTGGGTCAGCCCTCTGTCGAACAGCGGCGTGGAGCGACACCGACCAGCCTTGTCGCCTGCTGGGAAGGCTTTGGTGATCCAGTGCTGACCGACTTCATCTCCAAGGCGCTCGAGCAGAATCCGGACCTGGCGCAGGCATCGGCGCGAGTCACGCAGGCGCGGGCCGGACTGGGTGCTGCAAATGCCGCTTTACTCCCCTCAGGGAACATCAGCGCACAGGCCGCGCGCTCCTACCAGTCAATCGAGACGCCGCTCGGCCAGGTGTTGAACTCAACGCCTGGCAATGATCGGTACGCAAGCTCCTACGAGGCCAACCTCGATGCCAGCTGGGAGGCCGATGTCTTTGGCGGAATGCACCGCGCACGCGAGGCCGCTCTGGCCGAGTACCAGGCTTCCCGGGCGGGCGTCGCTGCCACACGACTGGCCATCGCCGCGCAGACCGCTGATATCTACATCACTATCCGCGGACTGCAGACCCGGCTGGACATTGCGAATCGGCAAGTCAAAACGCAGCAGGACTTGTTAGAGAAAGTCCAATTGCTCTACAGCAAGGGGCTCGCCGCCAATTATCAGGTTCGCCAGACCGAGGGGGAGCTATCGCAGGTCCAAGCGACAGTGCCGGTCCTGCAGACCGGTCTGGATGCTGCCATGAATGCGCTGGATGTCATGCTCGGCACACCGCCAGGCACTCACCGCACGCAACTGGCAAGTGCGGGGAGCATTCCTGTAGCGCCGCAGATAAAGGCGATGGGAACGCCGGCCGATCTGCTGCGCCGCAGGCCGGATCTCATTGTGGCTGAGCGCCGTCTTGCGGCCTCAAACGCACGCATCGGCGAGGCGATTGCCGAGTACTACCCGAAATTCTCCCTTAGCGCCTTGCTGGGCAGTGCCACGGCCGTATCCGCAGGCAACCTTTTTACCGGCGGCGCCAGCCAGTCGGCGGGCGTATTGGGACTGCGCTGGAGACTCTTCGACTTCGGTCGCATAAACGCCCAAATCGACCAGGCCAAGGGCCAGGAAGCCGAAACCCTGGCCGCTTACCGTCAGTCAGTGCTGCGCGCCACCGAGGATGTCGAGAACGCGTTGTCCTCACTGGTGAACCGGGAAGCTCAAGCAACCATCCTCACCGCTGGAGAGGCGTCTCTGACACAGGCTCGCCAATCGTCGTTCATTGCCTATGAGAAAGGCACAGCCAGCCTGATCGACGTCCTGCACGCTGACGAGACGCTGCTGCAGGCTTCCGATGCCCGGGCTCAAGCACGGACGGAATCGGCACGAGCCGCGGTTGCGGCATTCAAGTCGCTGGGGGGTGGCTGGCAACCGCCTGAAGCCCAGCCTGTTGCGACACGATGAGCTGATAAGGTGACGTGTTCTTAAAAGTCGGGAGGCAACGCGTGCTCCCGACCGGGCAGTTATCGCGTAACAGCACTCGACTAGAAGCGGTAACTGACGGAAGTACCGAGCCCGCTCGCACTGTTCTTGTATCTGGCACTGTAGGCACCTCTGGTCGGCGAGGTTTCGTTGACCTGCACGCTCTCCTCCCACAGGTAGGAATAAGCAACATCGATCGTGACGTTGTCCGCCGGAGTCCAGCCAGCACCGAAGCTGATAACCTTGCGGTCGCCTGTAGGAATGCGTGGTCCCCGGTTGGTGTTGTTGGTGGGCGACTGATCAACCGAAAAACCTGCGCGAAGTACCCATTGGTTGTTCAGTTGATACGCCGTACCGATAGCGTGAGCCCAGGTATCGTGCCAATTCTGTTCTTCGGTAATGGTGCCCAGCGCGCCGCTCAACGCAGGGGGTAAACCTGTGTTCTCGATGGTTAACTCCTTGAAGCGACTCCAGCGAGTCCAGGTGCTCCCCAAGTAGAGGGTCCAGTCGTTATCAAGCTGATGAGTCACCGAGAAATCCACTGACTCTGGTGTATTCACATCCAGCGAAGCGTCATAACTCCGGCCGCTGACCCCCAACACGCTAAAGATGCCGTCAGTGACCTTGGTCTTGGCATCCAATTGATAACTGACCTTGGAATGGTAGGTCATGCCCAAACGGGTTCGGTCTGTAGCCTGCACCAGGATACCGGCGTTGAAACCGAGGGCCGTGTCGTCGCCAGTGCTTTTGAGTTTTCCGTCGTTGCGACCAGGACTGAGTGGATTGAGCACCATACCGGACAGCTCACCGCTGATACGGTTGATGGTCGGACCGAACCCGATCGAAACTTTGTCGTTAAAGGCATAGCTGATGGTGGGCTGGAACGTATAAGTCGTGACCTCGCTTTTGTTGGCGTAGTAACGCCCGGCATAACCGCTGCCATAGTCAGTCATCAGACCGAAAGGTACATAAAACCCCACACCGAACGCCCAATGCTCATCGACAGGTTTGACGTAGTACCCCATAGGTACCGTGGTGGTCGGAACCATGTCGCCGTCTTCCTGGCCTCCAAATGTACTGCGGGTCTGGCTTATGTCGGACTTCGCGAAAAGAGTCGCCGCCCCCACGCTGACCTGCTCTCTTTTCAAGCGAGACATTCCCGCGGGATTACCGAAAACCGTGCTCGCATCTTCAGCGGAGGAGGAGCGACCGGCAAACCCGGATCCCATCCCACTGATGCTTTGTTCATTGAGAGCGAAGCCGCTTGCAAAAACGTTTGAGGATGCGAGCACGACAGCAAGGCCCAATGGGCTCTTGAGCAATATTGTTTTCATTGTTTGAACTCTATGGGTATCACTGAGATGAAACAGTAGAAGCGACGGATCCCCATATTTATTCATGTGACCAATTCAGTCAATAGTCACAAAGCAGATAAATAAAATGCCCTTCAACCGATGGGAAGAAGGGCAAAGTGAGAAGCCGTTTTGATGATCTGGTGCTGACCCGGGTATGCCGTAAACCTTTAGCCGAAGATCAAGGCATGAGGCTACGCAAGATGAGGTTGGAGGTGAGCGTGGGCGCTTCCTCGACGAAATCGAGGTTGTATTGCAGCAGCAAAGGATTGACGAATGGCCGCAGCGCGAGATGAATCGCTTCTACTGTTTCGTCCAGTGGAGTCTTGCGTTCAAACTCGCCAATTTCTCGCCCTTCCCGCACGATTTGCAACACGAAGTGTTTGATCTGTGCGTCATAAACCTGCGAACTGGGCCAGCTTTCCGACGCCGCGAACGCTGCAATGTCATACAGTTTTCGGTCGTTGAAGAACAGATTCACACCTGTGGCGATCAGCGTCTTGACCAAGCGTCGAAAGCGCTCCGTCGGCGACAGGTCTACTACATTGATAGCCTGCTCCACAGCCGCGACGATCTCTGCCAGACAATTTGCGCAGATGGCTTCACCGATCGCCTGCTTGGAGTCGAAAAATTTGTAGATGTAGGCCTTTGAAAACCCGATGGCCTTGGCCAGGTCGGAAACCGTGGTTTTGCCGTAGCCGTACTGACTGAAATGTTCATTGGCCGCCGCGACAATCTGGTCTCGAATGTCGTGATCGGCTGGGCCACGGAGGCTGGGCGAAGATGAAGATATCGATGGCTGATTCATGAGTACAGCTTACTCACCCTATCGAAGACTGACAACTTGTGACCGATTAGTTTTATAGTCACAAAACCGATCTGTCTATTCGACAGATCGGCCCTTTTTCAGTCGCCGTGAACGTCAGACATGCTCACTGCTTTTTAAGTGCGCCGCGCGTGGCTCGCCATGCCCGTGGTCCACCTCAACCACCGGAATCTCCTTGCCGTCGCAATCGTGCAGTTTACCGTCGCTGAAGTAGTCCCCTTCGCGCAACGCCGCCAGGTCCTGATAACGCAGCACCCGCTCGGTACCGGCCGCAAACACCGATTGCTGGTCAGAGTTACCGGCGGTGAGATGGTTGAAGGTCAGGTTCAGCACGATGGCCATGATCGCCGAAGAACTGATGCCCGAATGGAAAATGGTCGCGAACCAGCTTGGGAAGTGATCGTAGAAGTTCGGCGCCGCGATCGGGATCATGCCGAAGCCGATCGAGGTCGCGACGATGATCAGGTTGACGTTGTTGCGATAATCGACCTTGGACAAAGTCCGAATGCCGCTGGCGGCGACGGTACCGAACAGCACGATGCCGGCGCCACCCAGTACCGAGGTCGGCACGGCGGCGATGACCCGGCCCATGAAGGGCAGCAGGCCAAGGATCACCAGGAACAGACCGCCAGTGGCCACCACGTAACGGCTCTTGATGCCGGTGACCGCCACCAGGCCGACGTTCTGGGCGAAGGCGCTCTGGGTGAAGGAACCGAAGATCGGCGCGAACATGCTCGACAGCATGTCGGCGCGCAGACCGTTGCCCAGGCGTTTGGAATCGACCTTGGTGCCGATGATCTCACCGACGGCAAGAATGTCCGCCGAGGTCTCCACCAGCGTCACCATCACCACGATGCACATCGACAGGATCGCAGCGAAGTGAAAGGTCGGCATGCCGAAGTGGAACGGCGTCGGGAAGCCGAACATCGGGCCCTGGGTCACGGACGAGAAGTCCGCCATGCCGAGGAACACCGCGATGATCGTGCCGATCACCATCGCCAGCAGAATCGACAGGCGGGAAATGGTCGCACTGCCGACTTTGCTCAGCAGCAGCACCAGCACCAGCGTTACCGCCGCCAGGCCGATGTTCGCCATGCTGCCGAATTCCGGTGCATGGCTGTTGCCGCCCATGGCCCAGCGCGCGGCTACCGGCATCAGCGTCAGGCCGATGGTGGTAATCACGATGCCGGTCACCAGCGGCGGGAAGAACCTGGTGATACGCGAGAACACCGGGGTTATCAGCAATCCGATCAGGGACGCCGCTATCACCGCCCCCAACACCGACTGAAACCCACCCTCCCCGCCACTGCTGACAATCGCCACCATGGTCGCGACGCCGGAGAAGGATACGCCCTGTACCAGCGGCAATTGACAACCAAAAAACGGTAAGCCCAGGGTTTGCAGCAACGTTGCCAGCCCCCCTGCAAACAGTGAAGCAGCAATCAACAAACCGATGTCCGCCGGCGAGAGCCCGGCCGCCTGGCCGATGATCAATGGCACCGCGACAATACCGCCATACATGGTTAGAACATGTTGCAGGCCATAAGCCATATTCGCGCCGATCCCAAGATTTTCGTCCTCGGGCCGTTGGTGTGAAACATGGGGCGTTTTCATGGTAGGGGGTTCCCTGGTTTTTGTTATTCGCACACTGTATGCAATAGTCAGGACAAATGTCTATAGAGTTGTATACAACTTATCAGTCACAAAATGGATACCTGTCCATTTCCTCCTGCTACCCATCCTCCAGGCCCCGCCAAAAAACCTTGAAATACATCCCGCCCTGTCCAAACGCGGGTGCTGACTAGTCTTTCGAATTCCTGGCGACCATCGGTAAGGTCCGCCCCTTCTATATACATATAAAGTATGCATAATGAAGCCATTCGAAATTCAGTTCCACAAGGCAAAGAACGTAGCCAACAAACTCAAGCACCAAGGCATCAGCCTCGCAGAGACTGAACCGGTATTCCATGACGAACGAGCGCTGACCATCGAGGACAACCACCATGATGAACAACGCTGGATCACCCTGGGGCTGGATGCCAAAGGCCGGTTGCTGGTCGTCGCATACACCCACCGCGACCCGAATTTCGTTCGAATCATTTCCGCGCGCATCGCCACCAAAAGCGAGCGCCGTCAGTACCTGGAGGCATGACCGATGAAAGACGAATACGACTTCAGCAACGCCAGGCGCGGGGCCGTAGTGCCCGCCAAAGGCAAGACCCGCATTACCATCATGCTCGATGACGCTGTCATCGAAGCCGCCCGGGCCCTGGCAGAAAACGAGGGGTACGGCTACCAGACGGCGATCAACAATACGTTGCGCCGGGCCCTGCTCAACGAAGGCCAGACCACACACCTGAAACAAACCCTCACCCCTGCCGAACTCAAGGGCCTGGAGCAGAAGCTGGCAGAGGCCTTGCGCGAAATTCAACGGGTGATGGAGCCGGGTGTTCGGCTCTGAAACTCCAAGGGCCGATCAATCGGATCAGCCCTTGGTGATGTCTACGATCAGCCCGCTATTGCGGCGCTGCGATCAATCGTTCCAGTGTCCGCACCAATTGCGCCTGTTCCGGTACGCGAATGCCGAATTCGCTGCCCAGCAGGCCGATCAATTCCTGCACATCCGTCACCTGCCGCCGCTCGCTGTCCTGGCCAATCCGGTGGATCGCGAAGTTGCCGTTGTTGAGCGTACGCCGCCACCCCTCCCCGGTGCGCGCCACCATCAATTGCCCGGCGAAAGTCGACTCGGGGTGGGTCGAGACGTACCAGTTGCCCACCGCAAAATCGATAGCTTCCTGGCGTTGCAGGTCGAAGATGTACATCGCTCGCCATTCCCCCGCAACGTTGGCGCGCAGGGTAAAGCCGTCGACGTGCAGGTCGATGCGATACGGCTCGTGAGGGGTGAGCTGCTCGACGCGGGAATCGAGCAACAGGGGCGCGGTCGGTACCATGCCGCCGAAGCCGACGTCGGTGATGTAGCGCACGTCATCGATGATGACCAGGCTCAGGCGATGGGTCCGGGCCGTCCAGGCACCCTCCGGCTGGCCCATCACCACCCGGCCGCTGATGGCGCGGGCGTCGAAGCCCAAATCCTGAAGCAAGGCCAGGAACAGGTTGTTGAGTTCGTAGCAGTAACCGCCACGCCCATTGTGCAAGACCTTCTGCTCGATGGACGGCAAGTCGATCAGCACCGGTTCGCCGGATAACGTGGTGAGGTTTTCAAACGGGAAAACGCCGGTGTGGCGCAGTTGCAGTTGGCGCAAGGTTTCCAGGGTCGGTGCCGGAGGTGCGTCGAAGCCCAGGCGTCCCAGATACAAAGCACGGTCAGTCAGGCATGGCTCGCTCATCGCTCAATCCTTTTGCACGCAAGCGGCGGATTACTCCGCCAGTGGCCGCTATGTATAAGGGATCAAGCACTGCCGCCGACAATTGATTTAGCCAATCGCCCGGCATGAAAAAGCTCAACGCCACTTGTGCGAACCCAATTCAATCCAGGTCGGCGCGTGGTCGCTGGCATGGGGCTCGTTGCGCACCCACGTATCCACCCCGGCATCTTGCAGATACGGGCTCAGGGCCGGGTTGAGCAGCAGATGATCGATGCGCAGCCCCGAGTTCTTCTGCCAGTGCTGACGGAAATAATCCCAGAACGTGTAGAGCCTGTCCTGCGGATGCAAGTGCCGCAATGCATCGGTCCAGCCCTGGTCCAGCAACCGCTGGTAGCACTCGCGACTTTCCGGTTGCAGCACGGCGTCCTTGAGCCAGGAGCGCGGATTGTAGATATCCAGGTCGGTGGGCACCACGTTGTAGTCCCCCGCCAGCACCACCGGATGTTCGCTGCCTTGAAGTGTCTGCGCGTGACGAATCAGCCGTTCGAACCACGCCAGCTTGTACTCGAATTTCGGCCCCGGTTGCGGATTGCCATTGGGCAAATACAGGCAGCCCACCAGAACCCCGTGGACAGCGGCTTCCAGATAACGACTGTGATTGTCGCTGTCATCGCCGGGCAATCCGCGTCGCCTTTCCAGCGGCTGCGCATCCCGCGCCAGGATCGCCACGCCGTTCCAGGACGCCTGCCCCTGCCAGATGGCGCCGTAGCCGGCCGCTTCAAGCTCGGCAGCCGGAAATGCGCTGTCCACCGCCTTCAACTCCTGCAAGCAGGCGATGTCCGGTTTCTCCCGCTCAAGCCAGGCCAGCAGAATCGGCAGCCGTGCGCGCAGGCCATTGACATTGAACGTGGCTATCCGCAGTTTCTTCATGAACGGACACTCCTGAGGACAAGGTGCCTGACGTGTGACACCAGCACGTTTCGCAGGTTGCGTCAGCAATCACGGGTGCGGTAGTACCTTGAGCGTAAACTGGATGATGATGATGGCCGGCGCTGAGACAGCCATTCGTCATCCGGTTGGCACCCACCGTGTGCCTCTTCACACCAACATCTGGTAACGACTCATCCCGGGAGACGACCATGATGAACATCAAAATGACTTCGCTGCTCATGGCCGGATGGTTGTCGGCAACGTCCCTGGCCACCTTTGCGGCGTCCGGGGATGGCCCTGGCGCGCCCGGTACGGCACCCGGAGCAACCCGCAACTCAACCCTGCTGCCAGACAACAACCGGTCCAGTGCCCCTTCGGGTAACAACAGCAGCAGTCATGGCCCCAGCTCGTCAAGCGGCAGCACCGGCGTCAATGGTCCGGGCAGTGGCGCGGGTGGTGGAACCGGCGCCCCCGGAGGTGGAACCGGCGGTGCTGGCGGCGGGACGGGTAGCTGGACAGGCAAAAGCAGCCGATGACGTGCAGTCATTGGCTGCTTTTTGTCACCTGAGGTTTACATCGGCTTGACCAGCGGCAGGCAAAGCACTTCAACGGTCGGAACGCATCAACGCCTCGACTCCACCGGCCATCGACAACGTTGCCACGCGGTTTCGTCCCGAATGCTTGGCCTGATACAACGCCGCATCCGCCCGCTCGACAAACACGTCCATGCTGTCACGCCCCGACGGCACGAACGAATAGCAGCCCAGACTGACCGTTACGTAGCCATTGGGCGAGCCGGTGTGACTGATGCTCTTGTCAATGACGCTGCGGCGGATCTGCTCGGCAATCGTCATGGCGCCGTGGATGTCGGTGTCGGGCAGCAGCACCGCAAACTCTTCACCGCCGTAACGCACCGCCAGATCGGCCTTGCGGTGGCAGCAACTCTTCAGCGCCCGTGCCACTTCGGCCAGGCAGTGATCCCCCACCACGTGGCCGTAGGTATCGTTGTAGCGCTTGAAGTAATCGATATCCAGCATGATCAGGCTCAAGGGGCTGGCCTGCCGGGCGCCGCGCCCGAACTCAATGCCCAGCGCCCGCTCGAACAATCGGCGGTTGGCCAGCCCGGTCAGACTGTCGTGAGTGGCGATCAGCTCCAGCGCTTGCTGGGCCTTGCGCAAATCCGCCTCGACCCGCTCGCCAACGCGCACCTGATGCAGGAACACCCAGCCGAACAACCCTACGCCCAGCAACACCAGGGCCACGATGAGACTGGAGCGAAACGCCGTGTCGTACCAGTCCGCGAGAATGGATTCCGTGGACGATGCAGCGGCAACGACCAACGGATAGGCCTCCAGCTGTCGGTAACTGTACATGCGTGGCACACCATCGATGATGGAGGTGAACAGCGCATTGCCGGAGGTGGTCAGCGGCAGGAACTTCTGGAAAATCTCGCCCTGGGCCAGCGATGTACCGATCTGCGCTTCTACAAAAGGTCGACGCGCCAACAACGTGCCATCGGTCAGGCCGAGAAACATCGAGCCGTTGTCGTCGAGGCTGAAGCTTTTGAAGAACTGGTCGAAGTACGACATCTTGATGCCGGCCAGCAACACGCCCTGGAAATGCCCGTTCCTGTCGTTGACCCGCTTGGAAACCGGAATGATCCACTCGCCGTTTTCCCGGCTGCGGATGGCCGGGCCGATGTGCGCCACCGACGATACGTTCTGCTGGTGATACTTGAAGTATTCACGGTCCGCGACCCCGGCTCCCCGGGGCAGGTTTTCAAACGAGGTCACCACCCACTGGCCTTTCTGGTCGAACAGCAAGATGCCGTGCAACTGATCCAGCGCCAGCATTCGCCGGGCGAAGGTCTGCTGCAAGCGTGGTCGTTGGTCCGGGCCGAAACCGTCGACCTGAATCCAGTCCACCAGACTGGTCAGCACCAGGTCGGTCTTCATGAAGGTGTCTTCGGCTTGCTGCGCCATGGCCCGCGTCAGGTTTGAAGACGCCACTTGCGCCAGGCTCAGATCATGGTGACGGGACTGTTCCAGTTGCAGGTAGAGCAAACCGCACAGGCACAGGCACACCGTGGCAATGAACAACACCGCGGCCTTGCGCAGCGGTATGCGTTTCAATGCGACGCCAGGGGCGTGGTCCGGATTGTTGAGGCCTGTGGGCAAAAGTTCATCCTGTCGGGGCAAGGCATGGGCAACGCCCCAAAGCCCTCAGTCTTTGTGGGCCGTAGTCTACGGGGTTATCCATGACAAATGGCGGCCATTTGCCCAGTGGTACCACACCTGCCCGGTGGTGCAAACATGACCCAAGGCAAGCGCGTCCCCGCATCTACGAGCTACGATTAGTCTGAACTCCACACAGGGAATCGACATGAGCAAGGCAGACGAGCTCGCGGCAAAATTGAAACAGACACGGCTGACCAGCGCGGATCAGGCGATCGATGCCTGGCCGGGCCAGGTCTACGAACTGTATCAACGGATAGAGACCTGGCTGCTGCCCTTGACCGAAGCGGGCCTGGTCCTGCGGCGCAACCCCACCCACGTGTTCGAGAGTCACCCCAATGGCGACTCTTACAACTACGCCATCGACCAGTTGGTGATTGCCGGCAACGGACACAGCATGACCTTTGACCCGGTGGCGCGCTTCACCGCCGATGGCGAGGGGCGGGTCGAGATTCACTCGCAAGGCAACGAATTCGCCCTGTTGCGCACCGTGGACGAACACGGTGAAACACACTGGTGGCTACAAACGATCGAGCAGGCCACAGCGCAGCTGGACGCGGTGGCGCTGACGGAAAGCGATCTGCTGGCAGTGGTGCAACAAGGGTTGGCGCTTTAGGGGTTTGGCTGAATACCAGTCTGTTGAATGCCAAAAATCCTGTAGGAGCGAGCCTGCTCGCGATGGACTCAAGAACGCCGCGTTTAGCCAGCAAGTACGCGTTATCGTTAACGTCCATCGCGAGCAGGCTCGCTCCTACAGTGTCCGCGCCTGGTCATTACTGTTGGTTCTGCCCCTTCACCACCAGCGATACCTCTGCACGACGCAAGTCCAGAGCGGGCAACTTCGTCGGCTGGCTCAAGCCCTGCAACACCCTGGTGTCGTAATCATAAATGTCGGGCTTGAACGTCACCCGCCCGTCCTTGCTCAGGTCCACGGTCCAGTAAGCCAACAGCACCGGCACCTTCACCGGTAGCTGGATGTTCTCGGTCCTGCCATTGGCCAACTGCTTCTGAATGCCGGCGCTGTTCCAGCGCACCGGGTCGTTGAACAACAACTCGACCAGTTGCAACGGGTTTTCCACGCGGATGCAGCCTGAACTGGTGGCCCGAACCGTTTTGGCAAACAGTTCGCGGTGCGGCGTGTCATGCAGGTAAATCGAATAGTCGTTGGGGAAGCGGATCACCACCTGCCCCAGCGAACTGTCGGGCCCGGCATCCTGACGCAGGTGGATGCCTCGCGGGTTGCTCCAGTCAACGCTCGACGGATCGAGTACATTGCCTTCCCGATCAAGCACGCGAATCCGGTTGGCCTCCAGATAGCCCGGATCGTTCTGGACTTTTGGAATCACGTCCTGCTTGAGAATGGTCGGCGGCACGGTCCAGGTCGGGTTGAACGTGATGTAGGTGATTTCGGCCTGGAACACCGGCGTACTGCGCACCGGTTTACCGACCTGCACCCGCGAACGCCAGATCGGCAGACCGTCGCGATACATTGCCACCTTGTATCCGGCGATATCGACGATCACGAACGTGCCCTGAAGCTTGTACAACAGCCACCGGGCGCGCTCCATGTTGACCCGCACCTGATCGATCCGCGCCTCGACCGGCACGTTCAGTGCCGCCAGCGTCGCCGCCCCCGCCACGCCATCGGCCCCCAGGTATTGCTCGGTCTGATACTTCTTCACCGCGGCAATGACCTTGTCGTCGTAACCGGCCTTTTTCGACAGGTGCGGGTCCAGGTATCCGCCCGCCACCAGACGCGCACGCAGTTGTGCGACAGCCACCCCGTCCATGCCGGGCTTGAGCGATTGCCCTTCGGTGACTTTCGGCCAGCCGCCCGCATCGCGGACCTGGCGCAACCGGGCCAGGCCCTCACGCAAGTTGCGGTAAATCTCTTCCTGCGGAGGCGCCTGGGCAAAGGCGCGCGCCACGTCATGGGCATCGAGGGCGGCGAACAGGTTGTTCATGCCCCCCCGGTCATCGCCGCCGGCAGGCTCGAAATTCCAGTGAATGTCCAGCCGCGACGGATCGACCTTGCCCCGCCGCAGTTGCAGCAGCGCGGTGATGAACGTGCGGGTCGCCGCCATGTCGAACATCGCCCGTTGCGCCGTGGAAGGCACGGCCGCTGCCAGCGACTCATGGGCCAGGGCCAGCTCGCTGATGCGAAAGTCCGCCGGATTCAGGCCGTCGATCCGGGTGTCCTCAAGACTCTTGAGCAACTGGGCGACATCACGATCGTCTGTCCACGCCGCGCGATAGTTGCGATGCATATAGAAATCCAGCACCACCCGGTTGACATCCACGCGCTGATGGCGCCTGGAAGTGAGCAACGGCGGAAAGGCCGAGCGCAGCGGTTCCAGCGTCGCCTGAATCGCCTGGCCGACCGCATCGTCGGGCGCTGCGGCATCGATTGTGCTGCTCGCCGCAGATACCGGCTCAATCGGCGAAGTTTGCCCAAACGCCGCACCGCTGATCAGAAAGCCCATAAAAAACATGCGGCTTATGACGAATGACCTTGTTAAATTCACCATGGATAATCCTTAATCCCCCGTTTCAAACGGCTAGCTTTCCGCTCGCCGTTAGCTAGACTCGAAATTATCATGATGAGACCCGACTATGGCGCTAAACCGCTTTGGCCCTTTATTTGCCATTTTACTGACATGCCTTTCAGTAACGTCAGCCTACGCCGATTCGCTTGAAAACGCGCTGGTCAAAGCCGCACCCGGCGCCGACGCCAAAGTGATTGCCCTGGCAGTTCGCGCCACCCAATGCAGCCTCGCCCACGGTGCCGCCCCCGCCCAAAGACTGGCGGTGATCGATTATTCCCTGCCGTCGACCGAACAACGCCTGTGGGTCTTCGACCTTAAACGGCGCAAGTTGCTGTTTCACGAACTGGTCGCCCATGGCCGCAACAGCGGTGAAAACATGGCCACGCTGTTCTCCAACCTCAACGAAAGCCACGCCACCAGCCTCGGCCTGTTCCGCACCCAGCAAAGCTACCGCGGCCAGAACGGTTACTCGCTGCGCATGGAAGGCCTGGAGCCCGGCTTCAACGATAACGCCTTTGACCGGGCCATCGTCATCCACGGCGCGCCCTATGTCAGCCCGGTGCTGGCCCGCGCCAATGGCCGCATCGGCCGCAGCCTGGGTTGCCCGGCCGTCAGACCGGCGATTGCCCATCGGTTGATCGATTCGATGAAGGACGGTCAGCTGTTGTTTTCCTACTACCCGGACCAGCGCTGGTTGAAGTCGTCTTCCTACATCAACTGCGGCGGCGACACAGTGGCCTCAAGGGAAAAGTCCACTTCACGCCAATAAGCGACGCCCAACCTGTCAAAACTGTAATCCCCGCCTCAGCCTGCTGAAAGACACCGCCTGCTAGCCTTGTCCACAAGTTCAACAGGCTGACGGGCGGAACAAACGGCATGCACTCCCACACTTCAAGACGCACCTTCGTCAAAGGCCTGGCCATCGGCGGGCTCTTCGGCGGCCTCGGGTTATGGCGCACGCCGGTCTGGGCGATCAGCAGTCCCGGCGAACCGCAGGTGTTGGCCGGCCACGATTTCGACTTGTACATCGACGAATCCCCGGTCAACTTCACCGGCCACCCGCGCACCGCCACGACCATCAACGGCGGCATCCCCGGCCCGTTGCTGCGCTGGCGTGAAGGCGATACGGTGACGCTGCGGGTGCGCAACAAACTCAAGGACAGCACCTCCATTCACTGGCACGGCATCTTGCTGCCGACCAACATGGACGGCGTGCCGGGGCTGAGCTTCAAGGGCATCGAGCCGGGCGGCCTGTACGTCTACCAGTTCACCGTGCGACAGAACGGCACCTACTGGTATCACAGCCATTCGGGCTTTCAGGAGCAATCCGGCGTCTACGGCCCGCTGGTGATCGACGCCAAAGACCCGGAGCCGTTCCAGTACGACCGCGACTACGTGGTGATGCTCAGCGACTGGACCGACGAAGACCCGGTCGGCCTGATGAAGAACCTGAAAAAACAGTCCGACTACTACAACTTCCACAAACGCACCGTGGGCGACTTCATCCACGACGTCAGCGAAAAAGGCTGGGGGCCGACCGTCGCCGATCGCAAGATGTGGGCCGAGATGAAGATGAACCCCACTGACCTCGCGGACGTCGGCGGCGCCACTTACACCTACCTGCTGAACGGCCAGGCGCCGGATACGAACTGGACCGGGGTGTTCCGCCCGGGGGAAAAGCTGCGGCTGCGCTTCATCAACGGCTCGTCCATGACCTACTTCGACGTGCGCATCCCCGGCCTGAAAATGACCGTGGTCGCTGCCGATGGCCTGCACGTCAAGCCGGTGAGCGTCGACGAGTTTCGCATTGCCGTGGCGGAAACCTTCGACGTCATCGTCGAGCCGACCGAAGCGGCCTACACCTTGTTCGCCCAGGCGATGGATCGTACCGGCTACGCACGCGGCACCCTCGCGGTAAAAGCGGGACTGATTGCGCCGCTGCCACCACTGGACCCGCGCCCGCTGGTGACCATGGATGACATGGGCATGGGCGGCATGGACCACGGCAGCATGGCGGGCATGGACCACGGCGACATGGCCATGGGCGACATGCCCGGCATGCAATCCCACCCGGCCTCGGAAACCGACAACCCGCTGGTGGACATGCAAGCCATGTCCACCTCACCGAAACTCGACGACCCCGGCATGGGCCTGCGCAACAACGGGCGCCGCGTGCTCACCTATTCCGACCTGCGCAGCACCTTCGAAGACCCGGACGGCCGCGAACCTGGCCGCACCCTTGAACTGCACCTGACCGGCCACATGGAAAAATTCGCCTGGTCGTTCAACGGCGTGAAGTTTTCCGACGCCGCCCCCATACGCCTCAAGTACGGCGAACGGCTGCGGATCGTGCTGGTCAACGACACGATGATGATGCACCCCATCCACCTGCATGGTATGTGGAGCGACCTCGAAGACGAGAACGGCCAGTTCATGGTGCGCAAACACACCATCGACATGCCACCGGGCTCCCGGCGCAGCTATCGGGTCACCGCCGATGCGCTCGGCCGCTGGGCCTATCACTGCCATCTCCTGTACCACATGGAAATGGGCATGTTCCGTGAAGTTCGCGTGGAAGAATGAGGCGCACCCCATGATTCGATTCACCCCGGTTTTTTTCGCACTCGTGACCTCGACGGCGATGGCCGCCAGCGATGACATGCAAGGCATGGATCACAGCCAGATGGACCACAGTCAGATGCAAGGCATGGACGAGGGCCAAATGCAAAGCATGGACGAAGGCCAGATGCAGCCCGCCGCGCCCAGCGAAAGTCGCACACCGATCCCGGTGCTCACCGATGCCGATCGCGCTGCCGTGTATGCCGATCCCGCCGGTCACCACGTACATGACAGCACGCTCAATTCATTCTTCCTCGCCGACAAACTGGAATGGCAGGACGCCGATGACGGCAGCGCCCTGGCCTGGGATTTATCGGGCTGGATTGGCGGTGACATCGATCGCCTGTGGCTGCGCTCCGAAGGTGAACGCACCAATGGCGTGACCGAGGACGCAGAAATCCAGGCCCTGTGGGGCCACGCCATTTCCCCGTGGTGGGACGTCGTCAGCGGCGTGCGCCAGGACTTCAAACCCGGCGCCCCGCAAACCTGGGCCGCGTTCGGCGTGCAAGGCATGGCGCTGTACAACTTCGAGGCCCAAGCCACGGCCTTCATCGGCGAAGGCGGCCAGAGCGCCGTGCGGCTGGAAGGCGACTACGACATCCTGCTGACCAATCGGCTGATCCTGCAGCCGACCGTCGAACTCAACGCCTACGGCAAAAACGACCCGCAACGGGGCATCGGCGCGGGGCTGTCCAACACCGAAGCCGGCCTGCGCCTGCGCTACGAAATCCGTCGGGAATTCGCGCCCTACGTCGGCGTGACCTGGAACCGCACCTACGGCAACACCGCCGACTTTGCCAATGACGAAGGCGAGGACCGCAGCGAAACACGCCTGGTGCTCGGTGTTCGGCTGTGGTTCTGAACAGACTCACCTCAAACCAACAACAACCGCTTCAAGCGGTAAAGGACCTTGCATGCGCCTCATAAAACCCACCGCCGCCGTTATCGCGTTGCTCAGCGGCCTGCTCATGAGCACCCTCGCTCAAGCCCACCCCAAACTGCTCTCCTCCAGCCCGGCGGAAGGCGCGACAGGTGCGCCGCCCGACAAGATCGAACTGCACTTTTCCGAAAACCTCGTCACCCAGTTTTCCGGCGCCAAACTGCTGATGACCGAAATGGCCGGCATGGCCCATGACCCGATGCCAATCAAGGCCAAAGTCAGCGGTAGCAGCGATCCGAAGACCATGCTTATTACTCCTGCCGCGCCCTTGACTGCCGGTACTTACAAGGTCGAATGGCGCGCGGTGTCGTCGGACACCCACCCGATCACCGGCAACGTCACCTTCAAAGTGAAATGATCGATGAGCGACTCGGCCAACGTCGTGCTGCGGTTTGTGTTGTATGTGGATTTGATGCTGTTGTTTGGCGTGGCGCTGTTCGGGCTGTATAGCCTTGAAGGACGGGAACGACGTTCGGGGACCGTGCTGCCCTTTCGCGAATTGTTGGCGGGTTTAGCCGGACTCGGGGCATTGTTGTCGAGCGCCGGCATGGTGCTGATGGCCAGCACCATGAGTGGCGAATCAGACGTTGCCGAGTTGCGCCCTCACATCGAGATGATGCTGTTCGAGACCGACGTCGGGTTGGCCTGGGCCGTGCGGATGATTGCGTTAGCGGTCGTGGGGCTGGCATTGACGTTCCACTCACGCGCCCCCGGCATCAGCCTGGTGATCGCCGCCACGGCCGGCGGCATCGCCCTCGCCAGCCTGGCCTGGAGCGGGCACGGCGCCATGGACGAAGACAGTCGCCGCTACTGGCACTTCACCGCGGACATCCTGCACCTGCTGATAGCGGGCGCCTGGCTCGGTGCGCTGCTGGCGTTTGCCCTGATGGCGCAAACCCGGGCCCTGCAAACCGAAGCACACATTCGCTTACTGGCTCGCGCGGTCAAGCGATTCGAACTTGCCGGCGCGCTGATCGTCGTGATCATCACCCTGACGGGCGTGGTGAACTACCTGTTCATCGTCGGGCCGAAGCTCGATGAGGTTTTACTCAGCCACTACGGAGTTCTGCTAGTGATCAAAGTGCTGCTGTTTGCCGGGATGCTGGTGTTGGCGGCGTTGAACCGCTTTCATCTTGGGCCCTTGCTGGAGCGGTCGTTGCGAGAGGGCCAATATCGCGCGGCGGCCCATGCACTTCGACGCAGCGTGGTGGTGGAAATGGCCGCAGCGGTGTTGATTGTGGGGTTGGTGGCGTGGCTGGGGACGTTGAGTCCGGAAGTGGAAATGAGCCATCTTCAGGGGGAAATTTCTGACACTTAAGTACTGATTTAAACTTGGGCCACCCAGGCCTGGGCAATGGCCCAGGCATTGGGATCTTTGCTGGTTTGCATTTTCATCCTCCCGAGTACGAATTTTCTCTAAATTAGCCGTACGTCTCGGCGGACTTGCCAATGAGGAACTCTTGATTCAATGTAATGACAAATGTCATTACATGAGGATCTATCCCATGGCATCTATCAACATCCGTATCGATGACGACCTCAAAGCTCGCGCCTATCTCGAACTGGAAAAGCTCGGCGTCACGCCTTCCGAACTGATGCGCCAGACCCTGCAATATGTGGCGGAGCGTGGTCAGTTGCCTTTCAAACCTGTCTTGATGACTGAAGACGATGAGGCTTTATTAGCCACCGTGCGGGAACGGCTTGCATCTCCTCAACGAGTAAAGGTTTCTATAGATGACCTATAGCCTTGAGTTTGATGCCCGTGCATTGAAGGAGTGGCAAAAACTTGGCGACACAGTCCGACAGCAGCTCAAAAAGAAGCTGGTGGAGATCCTGAACAATCCACGCATTGAAGCTAACCGCCTGCATGGTTTTCCCGACTGCTACAAGGTCAAACTACGTAGCAGCGGTTACCGCTTGGTCTATCAAGTGATTGACCAGGAAATTACTGTGTTTGTGGTAGCCGTGGATAAACGGGAACGTGAGCAGGTTTATCGCAAGGCGGCTGAACGTTTGAAGTAGTGGTCGATTGACCTCACCAATACCGATACCGATGTAACTGCCGGTGCTCATGTACTTGGCAGCCCGACTGGTCGCATTCACATGAGTGGCGTAACCCGGTATCTGCCCCGGCGCACCAGCCTTGTCCCACTGGCGCATAGGGCTACGATTGGAAATCTCGAGTGCCCTCTTCAGCTTGGAGTATTCGTCCATCCTATAATCTGAATTCCAATAGCAGAGATGCAATCAACAACCAAACACCGCTCCCAACCAACATCACTGCTTTGATCTTCAGAAGACGCTTGAGATGCGGAGGGAAGTTTTTGAAATCCACGGGGTCCAGTTCACCGATGCGGATTGATGCTTTGGGCATCATCACCATCCCTGAGATTTTTGCTACCAGCATTAAGCACCCAAACCAGCCCTGTTTCTGCAGACCCGGGCCCCAGATGTAGATATAACGACTGTTCTTCAAAGCTTCCATCATGGCGTCCAGATGACGGCCCAAATAAAGGGAGTACGCGATGCCCGCAACTCCCAAGAGAAGTGGCCCGCCATTGAAAATGAGAACCGCCCAGACAGGCCAATTGCTGATCAAGGCTGAGCAGCCTCATACAGTGTCTCGCCGATAACCTCTCCCCGTTGACCACCTCTGGTCGTACCCAACCATGCGCCAACACCAATCACTGTTGCCACGCAGATAACTCCACCGACGCCGGTAGAGAATCCAAGCGCCAGACAGACAGGTCCACTTGCATACTTGCCTATCTCACCACCGATAACTCCGCCAACAGTAGACCCAGCAAATTTCCCACCTTCAGTAAACCTGACCTTCTCGCAGGCCGCTCCAGAGTCATCAACACACACCTCCTGAATAGCCAGCAACGAAGAAACCCCACCAATGCCAATGCCGATGTAACCGCCGGTGCTCATGTACTTCGGCGCCCGACTGATCGCATTCACATGGGGCGCGTAACCCGGTATCTGCCCCGGCGCACCAGCATTGTCCCAGTGGTGCACCAGACTGCGACTGGAAATGCCGAGGGCCGTCCTCAATCTGGAATCGATGCTCATAATTACTTGAGTTTCACCAGCGCAAACGCAAGCGCTCCCCAAATCAAAATGACACACGTCAGGACAGCCTTAACCTTTAGCAAGCGTTTCAGGTCCACAGGAAAGTTGCGGATATCATCAGGATCAAGATCTCCCGCACGAAGGCCTGGACCAGGCCACATCACCATGAACGTGATCTTTGCGACTAACAAAAGCCGACTTAACCATCCGCTGTGCGCCAGTCCTGCGGCGCTAATTACGATTTGGCGACTACCGTTCAAGGCTTGCAGAAAGCGATCCAGGTGACGGCGGCTCAGGTACAGACTGTAAAAGAAACTCACGTAACACAGCAGGATTGGGCCGCCAACAAAAATGATCGCAGCCCAGGGAGACCAAGTTTCGATACTGATCATGGCTGTGTGACTTCGAAAATTTTGTCAGCTGTGAATTCGCCCCCCATACCACCGACTTTCGCTCCCACCAATGCGCCAATCCCAACTACGGCCGCGACACAGACAACACCACCTATAGCTGTCGTCACGCCAAGCGCGGCGCAGATAGTGGGACTCGCAACATGTGCCAATTCTCCTCCCAAATACCCTAAACCTGTCGATCCAATGAACTTGCCACTTTCGGTAAACTTAACCTTCTCACAAGCCACTCCAGAGTCACCAACACAAACCTCCTGAATAGCCAGCAACGAAGAAACCCCGCCAATACCAATACCGATATAACCGCCGCTCTGCATGTATTTGACAGCCCGACTGGTCGCATTCACGTGGTTGGAATACCCCGGTATCTGCCCCGGCGCCCCCGCCTTGTCCCAGTGGTGCACCAGACTGCGACTGGAAATGCCGAGCGCCGTTTTTAGCTTAGGGTGATCGCCCAATGTCGTCTGGCCACGCAGGCGAGTGGAATTCAGAAGGTGGGCGTCCAGTTGCGCGAGCAGGCGCTGGCGTTCGGCGAAGAACTGCGGCGATCGCAGGTTACCGTGCAGGCGATAGCTGTCCTGATGCAGGCGCTCCATGGCTTGCAAGGTGTCACGCAGTCGGGCCAGGTGTTTTTCCATCACCACCGCGCTGACGCCAAGCCAGGTCGAAGTCTCGCCGGTAAAACTGGCGATTTCCGCTGCATGGCGGAACATAAACTCAGCTTCCTCCGGCGTCAGGGGATCAAGGGCTGCCTTGACCTGTTGCGCGGCCTGCATCAGCTGCGCTTCCTGATAGGTGCAGAAGGTGTTGTTCGGATCGCTCAGTACGATCAACGAGCCGGCTTTGATGTTGTCTGATGCTGGGTTGAGTGCCCGAAACTTGCGCATCACGGCGGCATCGGGGGTGGCGAACAACGTGGCCTCCAATGCTTCCCGGGTCATGCTTTTGGGAACCACATAGAAGCCCGGTTCTTGAGGGTCTACGCGGGCGAACATGACAGGCGCCGGTGGGTACGAAGGGGCGAAACCAGGCTGACGTGGCGCGGCCGGTTGACTGGTTGCCGCACTGGAAACGGGTTGCACAACGTCCCTGCCCGTTCGCGGTGCGGGGTTAGCGTTGCGATAGGTGGCCGTGACCACCGCGGGGATCAGTCGGGCCTTGCAGGGGCAATCGCTGTGGCTGTCCAACGTGCCCGCCATGGCTTTGCCATGACTGATCATGTGCGAAATGCCACCGACAATCTTGTAAGTCTTGCCGTCCTTGCCACAGGTGACTCGATCACCCTCGCGGGCATGGGCAATGCCGTACATCATGATCCGGGTGTCACCATCCAGGACCTTGCCGCCACAGGTGGTCTTGTCATGCAGGCCAATGAAATGTCCTTCGTTCATTGATGTTCTTCCTCCTTGATGGAAGGCAGAAAGTCCTCGGTTGCGATTCGGTAAATGGCGTGAGCGGGGTGAGCTTCCATGTATGCCTGCCCCTGGCGAACAACTGCCAGAGCTTCGTCGCAAAAGTGCGCAAGCCGTTCTTCAGTGAAATGGGGGGCGTCAAAACTGCGAAGAAACTCAGCGGAGACTTCGTTGGTATACAAGGGGTGCACAGGTGCATTCATTTGCAACTTCCTTATCGTCATCGGTTTGAATTGCCTTTCCTTCTCCTCTCGGCAGAAGCGCTGAGCAGAGAGAATATTGGGCGACGACGAATAAGACGGTGGGACGCGCGCTGAACGCAATCCAATGGCATAGCCAAAATGAACGAATAGGAATTTTCGCAATAACAAACAACCCATTTCCTACAACGGTAGCTACAAGAAGTATTTTTTGCGCAGTGAAAGCCCGCTGTGTGTGTGGTTATTTCACGTGCGAGCGTAGTCCGATGGGTTAGCTAAAAAACGACATCTCCCCGGACGGGATTTTCCACACCGGTGAAAGTTTCACTACACTCCCCTTCAAAACCACTCCAGCACAAAAGCCCGATAACAATGACGAAAATCAACAGAGCAATGATGCTCGGCGGCTTGCTCGCACTCGCCCTTGGCGCTCAGGCAGAACCTTCGCATCTGGACAGCGTCATGCAACAGGGACAATTGCGCGTCTGCACCACCGGCGACTACAAGCCCTACACGCTCAAAGCCGGGGACGGCGAATACTCCGGCATCGACATCGCCATGGCCCGCGCCCTGGCCGACAGCCTGGGCGTCAAGGTCGAGTGGGTGCCCACCACCTGGAAAACCCTGATGCCCGACATGCTCGCCGACAAGTGCGACATCGCCATGGGCGGCATCTCGGTCACTCTGGAACGGCAGAAAAAAGCCTTCTTCAGCACCACCCTGGACGTCGACGGCAAAATCCCCTTGGTGCGCTGCGAAGACCAGGCGCTGTACCAGACCGTCGAACAGATCAACCAGCCCTCGGTTCGCCTGGTCGAACCCGCCGGCGGCACCAATGAAGCGTTCGTTCACGCCTACCTGCCCCAGGCGCAATTGCAGCTGCGCGACAACATCAGCATCTTTCAGGAACTGCTGGATAAAAAGGCCGACGTGATGATCACCGACGCATCGGAGGCGCTGTATCAGCAGAAGCTCAAACCCGGCCTGTGCGCCGTCAACCCCACGCACTACCTGCAATACGGCGAAAAAGCCTACCTGCTGCCCCGCGACGACATCACCTGGAAGCTGTACGTCGATCAGTGGCTGCACCTGGCCAAGGCGACGGGTAATTACCAGAAGATTCTGCGGCAGTGGCTGGCGGTACCTCGCGCGAAGTAATGGACCGTATTTATCGCACAAAAAAGCGCGCGCCCATGGGCGTAATGCCCGTCAGTTAAGTGTTTGAACACCGCAAACCTTGTGGGAGCGAGCCTGCTCGCGATGGACTCAAGAGCGCCGCGTTTAGCCAGTAAATACGCGTTATCGTTAACGACCATCGTCGGAACGCCGCCCGGAGCAAGCTCGCTCCTACAGAGAGCCACCTTCGCTTAACTGAACAGCGTTACGGCCATCGGAGGCGCCCATGGCCACCACCAGGAAAACCGACAAGCCTCGCAGAAAGGTCATCCATAAAGAACTGACGTTTCTGGATCTGCGAGAGGCCGCGCGTGATGGGCAGAAGATATTCGATGCGTTTGTGATTACTGGCAAGCTTCCTATTACAAAGTAGGCCTGGATGCCGGCGGTCAAAATCGCGGCAATGTTCCAAAGAGTAAAACACTGGGAAACATTTGCCGCACAGTTCTACAACTACAAACTATTCGGCGATCAGCCTGCCATTTTCGGAAGAGACGAAAGACTTGATCTGAGCGAAAAAAAGGGCGCTCCCGTAGGAGCGCCCTTTTTTCGTTGCGGACCGCGTATCAATCGTCGTGTAGCAATCCTGAACTGTATTCACCGAAACTATTGCCGAGCGCACTGCCATGGAAATTCATCTTGGCGGCATTGCTGTTGGTCGGCCCCGGGCCAAAACCGGCCGGCTGCACCGAGTCGATCGAATAATCGCTATGGGAACTCACACCGGAACAGGCGCTCAACAGCAAAGCACCGGCCATCAGCGAGACTTTGACGAGGTTTGCGATCATTTTTTATTCCTGTGGGTTGAGGCGCGGGGGACATGATCTTTGGTGGTTATCCTATGCCTCATTTCAACGACACATCATGAAACTTTTCGGCAAGTCAGCGTTGCTTCAGGCAATGCGATGTCTTAAAAAACGGTGCCACTGCTCAAAAAGAGCAGCGTCCTACACGACATCAGGAATTGTCCGTACACTCCGCCATTGCTGCGCCTTTGCCACGAGTCCTATAGTCCGGCCCACGCCCTCACGGCGTGTCGGGTTTGGCGACTCGATTGCAATTGAACTGAAGTCTTCGACCATTTCGGAGCGCTTCGGAACGCACCTAGCTGCCTGTTTTATGGTGGCTGTGCGCGGGAGACCTCAGGGTCTGCCGGTTTCTCCATTGCCCGGTTCGCCAACCCGCGTACGGCTACCACCCTCTCGTTTTGGCGACGATTGAGTGATAGCTCTCATGAACTAATGGAGCTTCACTTATGAATGAGTACATCGCTTTAACCAGCAATGCCGATGACCTGCCCTCGCTGTTCGTCAACACCACACAACCTCTGCATTCACTGCTCAGCACCGCCAGCTATAGAATTCGAGCTGTGACGCAGATTCTTGAAAATCTTGCAATGCGTGGTGACATCACCAGCGATACGGTGGTTCTCAGCGACTTTGCGTTGTTGTGCTGCGTGCCGTTGCGCGATGGTTGTGATGTGTTGGATGTGATTGCGCGGCGGATGGATTCAGAGCCGTCCTGAAATCAGGAGGGGCGTTCTACTTGGGCGAAAAAACGGCACCTTCCGGTGCCGTTCGAATTTCGCAGTCCTGCTTTAACTTACCCTGCCCAGTGTCCCGGCCTTGTCACATAGGTCCACCAGGCTACGACGGGAAATGCCGAGAGGACGCTAACAGCGTCGCGACGCTCAAGGCAGGGTCAAAAGAACGATTAAGAAGTTTCGTCAAAAGGAAATGTCTTTTTCCTACAACAGCCTTCAAAGGAGCTTTTATAGAGAAATGGAAGTTCGTTTTGTGGTTCCAACAATCGAGCACGACGACTGCGCACATAAATGTTGACGTCGTTGGCATAGCGTACAAAGCGATGGCCCCGCCGTTCCAGCTCGCGGTCGAGTTCATTGAGCAGGATGTTCGACAACAACGGCGAGAGCGGGCCGCCTTGCTGCGTGCCTTCCTGCCGTCGGCTGACGATCCCGCCCGACATGCCCCCCAGCTTCGAGGTAACGGTGGATCAGTCTGAGCACGCGCTTGTCTTCGACGTGACGCTCTATCATGGCCATCAAAATGTCGTGATTCACTCGATCAAAGAACTTCTCCAAATCAAGTTCCACACACCAACGATGACCCGCGGCCACCTGGTTACGAGCTGTTTCGATGGTTTGATGGGCGCTTCGGCCTGGACGGAAGCCGTAGCTGTAGTCCGAAAACAGAGGGTCGAAGATCGGCGTGAGCTGTTGCAGCAGCGCCTGCTGGATCAGGCGATCCACGACACTGGGAATGCTCAGTTGCCGCGTCCCACCTTTGGGCTTGGGGATTTCGACGGCGCGTACCCCTTGCGGGTGATACTCACCGGCCAGCAGCCGAGACTTGAGGATCGGCCAATACTGTTTCACGTGGCCTGCCAACTGGTCGACCGCCATGCCATCGGCACCCGGCGCCCCCTTGTTGCTGACCACGCGTTGATACGCACGCTTGAGGTTGGCGGGTGCAAGCACTCGCGCCATCAGCGTGTCCGGCTCCGCGTTCGTCCACGCCACAGACGCCGTCGATGTTTGCGCCCTGTCAGCCTTCATCCTCGGATACCGTCCAGGACCTGGGGTAACAGTCTTCTCTGAGAGAAATTTCTGCATTTCGGTATTCAACGAGACTCTGACGCCTACTGGCGGCATAACCTGTTCGGCCCTTGGTGACGCGGTAATCCGCCACTTACTACGGCCTCAGCTGACTTCTGTGGGCTCATCCCGTCGCCTCTCGACGCTCGGTAGCACAGTGGCAAACCTACAGATCTCCCAGGGTAATTCGCGCGACCTTCCTGCTTATGCCTGTCGGATCTACGTCACTGCGTGACGTGCAAGTATCGGGCTTTAATGATCATGGCCACCTTACCCCACTGCGCCGCCTAATCCGCTTCCTGCTCGTCAAGCCAGCATTTTTCCTCGGGCTTCCTTCAGATTCGCAGTCACCCGCGACACCCTTGCCTCTGACTAACACTTCCCCTTGCCGGGTGTGTAGAGGACTTGCACCTCCAAGTCACCCGCTTGGCCACCACAGCCAAGCGGGTTGCGCTTGCGCGCAACCCGCCATGCCTGGCGCACCACGAAAAAAAACCGCCGAAGCGGGTCACAGTTGATGCCTGCTGACTAGCAGTCCACGGCACCGACGAATCCTGGAAGCGTCTTCAGGTGCGCATAGGCCTGCTCCAGCGGATTACCGCCGTCGGTGTCATAAGGCGCTTCCCTGATTCCGCTTTGGAACACTTCGGCTTCGGGACTATTGCAGTACTGAACACCAAAGGTCATCATCCTGTGGCCCATGGCAATGGCTGACATGACCGCAGTGATGTGAGCGTCTATAACGGTGATGCCTTTGAATTCGATGGTCTTCTTGATGGACATGCTGAATTCCTTAGTTAGGGATCCGGAGTGTTCGATAGCCCGTACCTGCGGAATCAATAGTGCCGACCTCGATTCGATCAAATGAGATAACACCGTTTTTGATCAGCTTGACCGACAGTGCTGTCTTCCCTGAGGAAAGGCCCGAATCATCAATCGATGCGACAGTCTCCAACGATTTGTTGCGCCAGCGGTATTTTCCGGAATCCCCCAGGTTGAAGGTCGTGTAAAACTGATCCGTTTGTTCGCTCGCACCATTCGGCAGTACTCGATAAAACTGCTGATCGACAGTAACCACGAACTCTTTACGCGTGGACACTTCGCTTGAGTAGCCCGCCACAAAGTTACTGGAAAGAGCCCCAGCGCCGAACACTACCACCCCGGAACTCACAAGCGCTTCAGGGTTAACGCCACCTGTGAGCACCCCGTAGTTATTCAATCCACCCTCGCCTGTAAATTCGAAAATAGCCTTGACCGTCGAGTAATAATTAACGCCCTCAGCGAAGCAGGCATTCGCCTTACGGAACAGGTACAACGGATTAAGCACCGCAGCCACTGCGGAGAAATAGGGTCTCGGGTCAATCGATCGGCAATTGAGCGGCAGCAGTTGGCCACTGGCCGTGCCGCCATGAAAAACAACTCCGGCCCCTTCGACATTCTCGAAGGTGATGTTGTAATCCCAGTTGTCGCGCGACCACTCCCCATATTGGATCACGGCGTTGAAATTGGCGGCATTGCCAAACTTGACCATGTTCGCTGCCGAGCAGGTGTTGAGCTTGACCCCCCGGGACTCGGTGTTCCTGCCTACCGCAAAGCCCACAGCGCTGTTCTCAGCAAAGGTGAAACCGAAGGCTTTGCATAGATTGATTTCGCTTTCAAAGATGCCGTCGAGCAAGAACACGTCGGTTTTGATGCCATGCTGGGGGAGCGCGATCACCTGCTCGATTTTGATGCCCTGGCACATCTTGCCGGTCGCAAAGCCCGTACCACCACCGGCCTTGTTGGTTTTAAAGGCGGTACTAGAAAAGTTTTTGATGTAGACGCGCTGCACATAGCTCCCATCCCGGGCGCCGAACATGGCTACACCAGGAATATCACGGCCGCCTACATCAATCGTGAGCGATGAAATACCCAGATGAGTGGAAACATCTGCAGCAGCAGTTGAGTCGCCCAACTCAATCACACAGTCTCCGATGAACCCGGCGCCTGGCCCACCCTGCGGGTCCAAGACAAGGCCGGCAGAATCGATGCCGTCACCAACGAGCTGCGCGCCGGTTACTTTGGTCGTGATCTTGCGCTTCACCTTGAGTAAGTGAGGAATCAGGACCTTCTTACCCTCTTGCAGCGCGGCATTGATCGCCGTATCCCAGTACCAGGTAGCGGGTTCCGCTTCATCAATCCTGTCCCCCGCGGGAATACGGTTGATGTACTCCCATACGTTCAAGGACTGGGCGCTCAACATGCCCGCCACCGTGTAGGCTGACTTGCCGAACGGACCTCGCATGAAGGCCAGCATCTTGTCGTTTCTGCTCGGGTCGGCCAGTTCCTGGCGCAATGACGCGTCACCCGCCGCCAAGAGCTTCGCCGCATCGATTGCCCATCCTGATGTGACAAAAGGCAAGCTGGCGTTCTTGGCGCGATACAGCTCACCCAAATAGCGAACAGTTTGCGTGGGCCGGGTAATACTCAAGCCGACGACATAATCGGCCGGAGTCTCGAAACCGCTACTTTCAAGAAAGTCGACAAACTCGGTTACACGCTCTGCTTGAGCAGATGTGAACGCCGAGTTACGTCCGGCCTGATCCGCCTCAAACTCGATACCCATGGCGGGAATTGTCTTTCGGTTCGTACCGAAACGATCCGCATACATTGATCCGGGGCCATTCACAAACTTGTCGAGAACTTTTGCGTTGTCAGACAAGTCTCGCGGATCGGTACTGCCGATCGGGTTGCCGGTGTTGTAGCTCATGGTCGTTTCGCCCACAGAGTAAGCCGACGGCGCCGCAAATGACGCGGTGCCGAGTGCGCTGATTTTTATCAATTGCCGGCGATTTACCATAACGACCAACCTCAAAACAGGATCGGTTGGCAGTGTACCGGCGCAGGCGTTGTAGGCCGAATGAAGAATGTAGGAATCGTTGCAACAGGCTGACGCGGACGCAGCCAAACACCATGCAGACCTACCCTGCCGGCCACTCGTGGTTTATGGCGCGGTCGAAGATGTCCGCCATAGCAACGTAGTCGGGTACGGTGATAATCCAGCCCACGTCCAGAATGGGGCGCTTGAACAATTCGACTTTGGCGGAAAAGCGCCAATGACTCACACCCACCAGATTCGGCCCGTCGTAAATATCGATGAAGTGAGCTCGGTGATCATCCACCCCCAGTGGCGTCTTGAGCGGACACTGAAACCACAGGCTGCCCGAGAGCAGGATGTGCTCAAACCATCCTTCAAAGAGCTGCGCCTGGGTATCGTTGAGCAGCCAAGTAACCGTTGCCACAGTGGGAACGGACGTGAATCGACGCCGCTGCCTGGCCCGCCCACTCTGCTGATCAGAGTGAGCAATCGGGCTTACGGATTGAAAGCCATAACACTTGCGCTGCGGCAGGGGCAGAAACTTCGGATACTCAATCATTTGCTGCCTCTATGGACCGATAAATGCTTCATTCCGGGGCGCTGTTGTCATAGAGGTACACCCGCGCGTCGTAGGGCATGCCTTCCACTGCGACGCTTCCGCTGCCTGATGGATTCACGACGGTGACCAGTGTGGGGTAACTCCACCGATTTACCGGGCCGAATAGGAGGTGCGGTGGCTCCGGATCCCAGGCGGTGTTGGGATCAAAAATCCAGGCTGCTCACGCTCACCCGGTATTCATCCACGTAGGTCGCCGGCAACGGACCGGAGAGCTTTCCGTCCTGCTTGCGCAAGGCGACCACGTGCGCCCCGCCGGCCGACCAATCGAAGGGCTCGGTGCTGGCCATGATCACCGGCGATGCCGCACCCAAGTTCAGCGGCTGCCTGGAGCGCTTCGAAACGAAATGGCTGACCACCAAGACCTACGCCGCAAGCACCCTGAAGGAAATCAAATTCAAGCTGGCCCGGTACCGCGAGGACCTGGGTCACCTGATGATGGGCCAACTGGATGGTGGACGAGTCGGTGCAGATCTATAACAACGAGCGGCCTCATCTGTCGCTGAAATACAAAACGCCCGATGCGGTGCATCGGGCGTTTTGAGGCTGAAACAGGTGTAAACCTATTTCAGGACTAGACACGGACCGCGTATCAATCGTCGTGCAGCAATCCTGAACCGTATTCACCGAAACTATTGCCGAGCGCACTGCCATGGAAATTCATCTTGGCGGCATTGCTGTTGGTCGGCCCAGGGCCAAAGCCGGCCGGCTGCACCGAGTCGATCGAATAATCGCTATGGGAGCTCACACCCGAACAGGCGCTCAACAGCAAAGCACCGGCCATCAGCGAGACTTTGACGAGGTTTGCGATCATTTTTTATTCCTGTGGGTTGAGGCGCGGGGAAAATGACATATGGCCATCATCCTATGCCTTGTCTATGCAGGGGATCATGAAACTTTGTGGGGCGACAGCGTTGGTTCAGGAACCGTGTGCACCTGGCGATATCTCACTCCCACTGCCTTGCGGATCGACATTGTCCAAGGCTCGATTCACCAACAACTCCCCCACCACCGCCAATTGCTGAATCGACAGCGCCAAACTGCGGGTTGAACCTTCGAGCTTGCAAGCCAGGTCAGTGGTCAAGACGTTCAACGAGGCGAGGGTTTCGCAGGCATGACACAGGAGCGTTTCAGTGTCGACGTTGGGAAGAATGGTGAACACATGGCACACGGGATCAGCGTGACTCGGGTTTCGCAGGCGTTTACTGACCACCCGCTGAGAGTCAGCGGATAGTTGAGGAAGATCGAGAGAATCGGAAGCCATCGCGGTTTCCGGAGGGTCAGGCGTTATCTTTTTCATCGTTTTCGTTCCTAGAATTAACCAAAGGAACTGCCAGCATCACTTCCACATGATGGGGTGGCAGCTGTGCACGGGTGTGGAAGACCGGGGATCTAGGAACCCGACGCACCCGAAAGTGCCCCGCGCACAGCCGCCATAATTTAACAGCAGACATGAAAAAAGCGCCTGCTTAAATTTAGGTGGCGCCCTGTGCGCCCAGATCTTGTGAAGGGCTTCCACACCCTTGTCGCTGAATTTGCAGCGACGGAGGGAGGTTAGCCGGGTGATCAGTGGGAAGGCAATATGGGCAATGGGGACGCGATTTGCGGGAAATTTCCTACTTTTTCGTGATGTTATCAACGCAATACCCAGCACCTGGCCAATCGTCCTGAGGCATGCCCAAGCTCCATCAGCCCATTCCTGATAAACTCCCTCACCTCCCAGCCTCACCGATTCCAGATCCCTCATGTCCGTAACCACCGCCACACCCGCCCCACTCTCCCGCCGTTTCTCCGTCGCGCCGATGATGGATTGGACTGACCGCCACTGCCGTTTTTTCCTGCGCCTGTTGTCGAAAAACGCCCTGCTCTACACCGAAATGGTCACCACCGGCGCCCTGCTCAACGGCGACCACGAGCGCTTCCTGCGTCACAACGAAGCCGAGCACCCGCTGGCATTGCAACTCGGCGGCAGTGTGCCGCTGGACCTGGCCGCGTGCGCGCGAATGGCGCAGGAGCATGGTTACGACGAAGTGAACCTGAATGTCGGCTGCCCGAGTGATCGGGTGCAGAACAACATGATCGGCGCGTGCCTGATGGGGCATCCGCAGTTGGTGGCCGATTGTGTGAAGGCGATGCGCGATGCGGTGTCGATTCCGGTGACGGTCAAGCATCGGATCGGGATCAACGGGCGCGACAGTTACGAAGAACTGTGTGATTTCGTCGGCACGGTGCGGGATGCCGGGTGCACCAGTTTTACCGTGCACGCGCGGATTGCGATTCTGGAGGGGTTGTCGCCGAAGGAAAACCGCGACATTCCGCCTCTGCGCTATGACGTGGCCGCGCGGTTGAAGGCGGACTTTCCCGAGCTGGAGATTATTCTCAACGGCGGTATCAAGACGCTGGAGGCCTGCCACGAGCATTTGCAGACGTTCGATGGCGTGATGCTGGGCCGTGAGGCGTATCACAACCCTTATGTGATGGCCGAGGTGGATCAGCAGCTGTTCGCCAGCACGGCGCCGGTGATCAGCCGGGCCGAGGCGCTGGCGCAGTTGCGTCCTTATATAGCGGCGCACATCGCTGCAGGTGGCTCGATGCACCACATCACCCGGCATGTGCTCGGGCTGGGCACCGGGTTCCCGGGGGCGCGCAAGTTTCGGCAGTTATTGTCAGTGGATATTCACAAGGCCAAAGAGCCCTTGGCGTTGCTGGATCAAGCGGCGGAGCTGCTTGAGGGACGTTAACGGTTAGCCGCTTCCCTGCGACCAGGCTGCATGTCCTGCAGCCTGGTGCGAGTGTCAGTGCGCTGCAGCCCCGGTCCAGTCAACCCAACCGAATACCCACGTTGCCAGAATCAGCAAACCGAATCCGATCCGGTACCAGGCGAACACGGCGTAACTGTGGGCGGCGATAAACTTGAGCAAACCACGCACGGCGATCATGGCGAAAAAGAACGCCGTCACGAAACCCAGCGCAAACACCGGCAAGTCACTGGCCAGGAACAGATCCCGATACTTATAGCCTGAATACACGGCGGCACCGACCATGGTCGGCATCGCCAGAAAGAACGAAAACTCCGTGGCAGCCTTACGCGACAGGCCAAACAGTAACCCACCGATAATCGTCGATCCTGAGCGCGAGGTGCCCGGAATCATCGCCAGGCATTGCACGAAACCAACCTTGAGGGCGTCGGTCCAGCGCATGTCGTCAACATGGTCGACAGACACCACATGTTTGCGCTGCTCGGCCCACAACATGATGATGCCACCCACCACCAATGCCACTGCAACAGTGATTGGATTAAACAGATACTCATGGATCTTATCGGCGAACAACACCCCCAGGACCACTGCCGGAAGAAAACCGATCAACAGATTCAAGGTGAAACGTTGTGCATTGCGCTGGGTCGGCAAGCCGGTAACGATCTCGAGAATCTTGCGGCGGAATTCCCAGACAACCGCCAGGATCGCACCCAATTGAATGATGATGTTGAAGGCCATGGCCCGCTCGCCGCCGAAGCCGAGCAAGTCCGCGACGATAATCTGGTGCCCTGTACTTGATATCGGCAAGAACTCCGTCAGACCTTCGACCATCCCTAAAATCAACACTGTGATGGTTGTCCAAAGATCCATTAAGCCCCCTCAACGACAAATACCCATGCGTCGACTTCGCACTAATTCAACGCCAACACGATAGTAAAGCGCATCAGGCCGACTAATAAAACTCAATGTTATGAAATGTCCATGGGCGACGCCACCAATACCAACGTTAGATAATGGTTAATATTGGAGAGTGCCGAGCCAGACAAGGGCAAAAAATCGCACTTGAAACAACAAAACCCTACCGTCTCATGACGCCCAATCAAAAAAAGTCAGGCGGCTGAAACTTTAGCGACATGCGCGGTCATATGGCTGCGAAAATACGGGGCATCGGACCAATAGATGGCACAATGCCATGCCTCATCAACCCCACGGGATTGCCATCGATCATTAGGCACCTCGAACCACCGGTGGGCAAACGATCACGTCAGAGTCACCGACAATGTTAAAAAAACGAGACGGACGTCTGAAAAAATAGTGAAATGTTACCAATTGTCAGTCACAAGCGAGAATTGGTGCTTTAACATTCGAATGCCAGCACCTATCCGAGTCAAAGCATGATGCTTACAGGGAAATTAACGACTACAAGCCACAGCGACGTGAAGGAGGAGACAGGTGTTCTCACCATTGGGCGAACCCATACGCTAGCTGAGGGCTTTAGGGAATTAGTCGCAAGCCACGTAGGCAAGGATATTGCCGTTGATGCAATGTGCTATAGCAACTCATTCAAAAGAAACAGGAATTCTAATTCGTACCGTGCAATTTTTATCGTTATCGACAGCCCTCAAGCGTTTGTAGAAAGCCTCACCCTGGTAGAAAACATTCGCGCCGACAATCTGGTGTCAATAATTTTCATCGCCATCACCGGTAGAGGCACCTACAACAAGATGAAATATTATCTTGCCGGGGCCGACTACTGTATCAATTGCGACACTTCTGCCGACGAAAATACTGACGCTCTGTCCGAGTTTTTTAGCAGTCCAGAATGGCAAATAAAGCAAAACCTGCTTTTGGACCCCACTCGCATGTGCCTGATTGGCGACGATAAAAAACTGGATGTATCGTTTGCGGAAATGAAAATCCTTGAGGCTTTTTCTCAAACAAAAAACCAGATATTGAGCCACGATGAAATCGCCAGGATCATGGGGCTGAATATAAATTTTTATGACCCGAGAGCCTTGGAAAAGTCGATCAGTCGCCTTCGCGGCAAAATAAAAGGCATGTATGGCAGCAACGCCATTCAAAGTATTCGTGGGCATGGATATCGTTTAATCAGGGGTCTGATCTCGACAACCTGATTCTTAATGTAGAAGGGAGTTTCTGTTTTATGAACGCAACAGGGAGCGTGCGACTCTACGGTCACGCAGAGCATTACCTGTCTCGACAATTGATCCTCACTCGGGACGACTGCCCGTTTGGCAGCGAGATCAGAATACATTTTGACGACTCCGTTTCCGCATCCTGTGCGCCAGAAGCGCACCAGATGAGCGGGATCTACAGTGAAGTACTGATGCAGACCAGGCTGATGGCCTTCTCGCTGAAAGATCACAACACCACCAACGGCAATAAATACCTGAGCCGTCGATTTGTTTGCGTAGGGCAATCAGATCTCGCCAACTCTGCGCTCACGGAAGAGCTGATACAGTCCGGCGCCGCCCTGCGCGAATTTGGCCAGACACTGGTTGTCGCGCTCAATGAGCTCCCCCTGTCGGCTGTCAGCTTCGCAGAAAAAAAGAAAATCCTGCACAACGTCTATCTATTGAAAGATCACGGCATAGAAATCGCGTTCGACGACTACAACATCGACGATGAAAGTATCGAAATCTTTACCACCCTGAATCTATTCGACTACATAAAGATTTCCACCGCCTCCCTTGACTTGAGCCTCAAGCTCAGTGGCAACCCAGAGTTATTCAATCGTCTCCACGAACGTATGACCATGCTCACTCACAACACAAAAGTCGCTTTTATAGCGGACAGAGTCGAGCATGCTGCTAGCCATATACTGGCACGTGCGCTGCCCTTTGATTACTTCCAGGGGAGTCATTACTCCCCTGCCGACAACCTTTAAACCAAATTCAAGACGTGCAACTAAGGAGAGAGCCATGGATAGCAGCACGAACCTCCCCAGAAAATACTTTGTCGTAGTGACTCACAACCCCGCACTGCAACTGGAGCTTGAGGCATTACTGTCCAGCAAGCGATACAACAGTTACGGCACGTCACAGGCAAAAATGTTTTTTGAAGGCGTTGCCCCGCCGGCTTCTGCCCCCAAGCTTATGGAAATTATTTCCCCGCAATTGGCCAGAATGGTTCCGCCGGTGATCAAGCACGATACCCAGCGCATCCTTTCGACGTTCAAGTCCGAATGGCAAACGGCCCACACCGTAACGAAATTTACGCACTTCACATCAACCGCAGACAGCGCCAGGGATGACGCCAGGGAATTCGTTTCCCAGCCAGCCAAACCGCACACTCCAGCGGCTGAAACCTGGAGACTGAGCGACAGCAGTGGCGCGCTGATCAAAGATGACGTGGAAATTGTCTTGACTGGCCTGGAGGCCGCGCTGCTCAAAAAAATGCTGCACCATGAAGATCGCGTGGTCAGCAAGGACGACCTTATCCGCAGCATCGGCAGAGAACCTGAACAATATCGGGGTCTCGAAATGTGCCTGAGTCGGCTGCAGGAAAAATTTAAAAAAGCCAGTAGTGGCGAGCGCCTGTTTCGTGCCGTAAGGAATCGTGGGTACTGCGTGATACAAAAAATCGTACGCGTAAAAATCTAGCCTGAGAAATTCAGGTTTTCGCCTCGGCAGTGCAATACAACAATAATAGAGCACGCCAACTTATCCTCCCCCGCCCCCTCTATACAGCAGCGCCAAAAAAAGCTGAAGCCAGACTATTTCTAACGCTTTTCTCACCCAGATATATCAACCCGATAGACCACCCGTTCGTTAAAAGTCGTCAGACAGTGCCCGCACTAATAATTTAACCTATGAATTGATGACAGCGCTGCACGCGTGGCGTTTCGGTCGTCAATGCATCGCCATCCAGCATGAACAACAACTTTTAGCGCATTAATTTTGGCTCTTGTTTGTCGAAACACGAATGGACGTATTTTGGGGATATCGTATGGTTAACAATCTTCGTATCAATCGAAATACCACCCTCAAAGGACTGACCTTCTGGGGACAGTGGGCATTGGGTCAGGGCTTTGTTGTCGCCCTGTTACTTCTCTTGGTTTATTACCAGACCGGAACGGTAGAGTTCTATTATCGAGTATGCGCAACGCTTACTGTGCTGGCATCGGTTCCGGCCTACACATGGTGCGGCGCCTATGCAAAAAAGGACGATTACCTCGAAGGGCTGATAAGACTGCTGATGGGTTGGTCAATGACACTGGCAGCGTTAGCCATTGTCGCCTTCCTCTGCAAGGCCAACGAACTGTTTTCCCGTGAAATCATCCTGATTTGGGCTTTCAGCAGCTACGTCGGGCAGGCGGTTTTGTATGTCCCGCTGCAGGGTTTTTCGAAGTACTACCAACGGGCGCTGCAAATCGAGCGCAGAACGCTGATTGTCGGTACTGGCGAGCTGGCACTGGGCCTGGCTAACAAGCTTCGGGCCCTGGAGCACTTCCCGCTGGTCGGCCTGGTAAGCTCCGACACCACGTCCTTGCAGGAGGCGGGTATGCCACCTGTCGTAGGCCCGCAAGAGGAACTGCTTGAACTGATCAAGACCCATGACATCCGACGCCTGTACATCACGCTCCCCCTGAGCGAAGCGGCACAGATCGAAGAAATGTATGTCGACTTGCTGGATGCCAACGTCGATGTGGTCTGGGTTCCGGACTTGAACAGCCTGACGCTGCTCAATCACTCGGTCAGTGATGTGGATGGCATGCCGGCAATCCATTTGATTGAATGCCCGCTGAGCAGCCAACCCACTGCTGCGCTGAGCAAAAGCCTGTTCGATAAAAGCCTGGCGCTGATGGCTATTGTCGCTCTAAGCCCGTTACTGCTGATCATTGGCCTGGCCGTCAAATTCACCTCCCATGGCCCGGTGTTTTTCAAACAGGACCGCCACGGGTGGAACGGGAAGGTCATCAAGGTCTGGAAGTTTCGCTCGATGCGCGTACACGACGATCACGAGGTCAAGCAAGCCAGCCGTAACGACTCGCGGATCACCCCGATCGGGCGCTTTATCCGTCGCACGTCCCTCGACGAGTTGCCGCAATTGTTCAACGTCTTGCAGGGCCATATGGCGCTGGTCGGGCCACGTCCTCATGCCGTTGCGCACAACAACTACTACTCCGGCAAGATTCTCGCCTACATGGCGCGCCACCGAATCAAACCGGGGATCACCGGGCTGGCTCAAATCAACGGCTGCCGCGGCGAGACCGACACCATCGACAAGATGCAGAAGCGCGTCGAAATCGACCTCAAGTACATCAATAACTGGTCGTTGTGGCTGGATGTGAAAATCCTGGCGAAGACACCGTTCACCCTGCTGTCAAAAGACATCTATTGATGGTGCACCTGCAGGTTAACCAGGCGACGCAAGCCATTTGCGCAGCGCGTTAGCCTTGTCACGCGTGGCTGGACTTCACCAGCCACGCGTGCAACTGCAGCAACAGCGACAGGCTGTTCTGCTGTCGACTTTCGTGGCGATGTTCATCGCCAACCTCTTTTAAATCTCCGCTCGATACCGTACAGCCTATTGACCCGATTCAGGGCGATATCGGCATGCCCGAACTTACCTTCAAGCAGGACGCGGTCTTGTAGGAGCTGGCTTGTCGGGTCGCCGCATCGCAGCGAAGGTCGTTAACGATAACGCGTATTTTCTGTCTAAACGCGGCGCTCTCAAGTCCATCGCGAGCAAGCTCGCTCCTACAGTTCCCCGAGAAGTCACTTCATCTTCAACCAGAACGCAGTCTTGTAGGAGCTTGCCAGCGAAGGTCGTTAACGATAACGCGAGTAAACCGGATAAACGCGGCGTCCTTGAGTCCATCGCCGACAAGCCGGCTCCTACAGTTCCCCCGGAATTCCGTGAAGAACCAAAAAAAGGATACCGGGCAATCGCGTGAAGACATAAACCTGTTCGCGAGCTGGAACGTCAGCGACGCCGCACAGTTGCGGCCCTGATTGAGACCGCCACCTTCCCGGCGCTGCGAAAAATGCTTAATGCCTACTGGAGGGGAGGAGCGAAGACGAGAGCAACTAACCTTGTTGCCAGAATGTTATCTGCTCGCTGATTGACTGGCCGGGACCAAAGCGCCGTATCAATGCTTACTGATATTAACCAGGGGGATGCTGATTCTTTGCTCACGCTGCAGCAGCGTCATCAGGAGCAACACGCGCTGCTCTCCCTCCATCGCCAGGAAGATCGCTTCCACATCGACAAAAGGCCCCTCCTTGATACGCACGCGCTCGCCAGAGACAAACCGAGCCTCCACAGGGGCTGCGCTATCGTGCTCATAAAGTCGGGCGATCAAGTCATCACCGACGGGCAGCGGCTTGCCGCCAAAACTGACAATTCGCAATACACCGCGGGTAGAACGCAAAGGCGCCCAGCTCTCACCCGAGCCTAGCTGGATAAACAGATAACCCGGAAACAGCGATTCGCGAACAATCTTCCTGCGCCCCTGCAAATCACGCTCACGCTGGTGCGTAGGGCGAAAACAGCTATACCCCTGGTTAACCAGATTGATCTCTGCGCGCTCGTCCTGGTTCGCCTTGCATTGCACCAAATACCAGGCGCTAGCAGTAAGACTCTCGGGCAAGGCCGCTTGAACTGCCGAAGCACTATGGATGGACACAATCAACCCCTTTTACGCCGATGCAGCCAAGCAGCTCCGTGGCCCTCTCCTCGACCTTGCGACGGATTTTTCCCAAGAATGGAAACGCAGCTGGAAAACGGAGTTGGCCGATCATGGAAACTGTGCCCTTTGAAAACACGCGAAACTCATTGGCAATAAACGAATACCGGAGAACGCTTTACACAAAGCAATCCCCCAGACTTATCATCAAACTGCACACCCCGCTATTTAACACAGCCCAGTGCCGGACAACACAAAAAAGTCGAAAACGTTAGATTTTGTCCAACAAAAACCAGCAATGTTATTTTAAGAGTTAGCGATGTTATTTAATATCTGACTTTATATATTGATATTTTTTTTCCGCGCACAGTCAATAACCGCGTGGCATTTAATGGTTGAGTTTGTCGTGGGTTGCCAGTTATGATTTTTAGCACAGCAACTGTCAAGCACGCTCCAAGTCGAGATTCCAGCAGACCAGAGTCTTCGCAGTGAAAAGTTTCATCCAGTACGGCAATTCCTCACGGAAAGAGGCACACACCCAATAGCTGCAAGCCGTCACAAAAGTGCCATTGAAGAAGAACAGAATTTCAGTCTTTCCAATTGCACCATCACCGCAAGTGTGGAATTTCCAGGGAGGTTGCCTTGTTTAACAAGATTCTAATCGTTTGCATTGGCAACATTTGCCGAAGCCCCACTGCAGAACATTTGTTGCGGGATGCACTGGGCCGGTCCGACATCGAAGTCAGCTCCGCGGGTCTTGGCGCGCTACAAGACCACCCTATCGAGCCCACCGCCCGGATCGTCCTGGAAGAGCATGGCCATCTGCCAAACGAGCACAAAGCCAATCAACTGACCCCCGCCACCATCAGCGAATCGGATCTGATCCTGGTGATGGAGCAGTCCCACATAGACCGTGTTCTCAAGATCGCGCCCGAAGCGCGAGGCAAGGTCTTCTTGCTGGGCAAGTGGCAGAACAACCGCGAAATCAGTGACCCCTACCGTCAAGGCAAACCTGCTTTTGTGCATGCATACGCGCTGATTGAAGAAGCAGTAACCGCCTGGGCAAGGCGTCTCGCACGCTAAACCACTCCTCGAACATCTGTTAAAAAGAACCCACTTATGCAGCAAACTCCAGCATTAACCTCACATGACGATGATGATGAAATCGACTTGATGGGCCTACTCGGAACACTGGTCGATCATAAATGGTTGATTGCCGGGATCACTGCTGCCTCTATGGCTGTTGGCACGGCGTACGCGGTGTTGGCCAATCCTGTTTACCAGGCAACTGCCTTGATACAGGTGGAGGCAAAAAAAAATGACATGCTCGGTTTCTCCGATATCAACAGCATGTTGGGTAAAGAGTCGCCTTCAGCCACAGAAATTGAATTAATCAAATCGCGCGCCATCATCGGCAAGGTTGTCGACAATCTATCGCTCGATATCACTGTCGAGCCGAACCGTTTTCCGGTGATCGGCGACTTTATTGCTCGTCGGTTCAAACCGGACGATGTTAATACGGTCGCGACGCCGTGGTTTGGCATGAACAGTTTTGCCTGGGGTGGCGAAACCCTGAAAATATTTCAGCTCGAACTCCCACAAGAGCTCCTGAGTAAGACGCTCACGTTGGTCGCCGGCGAAAACGATCACTTTACAGTGTTGGATGAAGACGACAATGTCCTAGTCCAAAGCCAAGTGGGCCAAGCCTATGACAAAGACGGCATTAAACTGCAGGTCGAAGTGTTGCAGGCGAATCCAGGTACAACGTTCAGCATTGTACGTGACCCACGCCTGACCAGTATTTTGAAGTACCAAAAGGTACTTGATGTATCGGAGCGCGGTAAAGAATCCGGCATGATCGGACTGGCTCTTGAAAGCGAGGAACCGGCCGAAGCCATTCAAATCCTCAATGAAATCGCCAAGCTCTATGTAAGGCAAAATGTCGAGCGGACATCGGCCGAAGCCGCTCAAAGCCTTGAGTTTCTAAAAGATCAACTGCCTCAGGTCCGTAAAGACCTGGAAAAAGCCGAAAACGCCTTGAACAAGTATCAAATTCGCAGTAAGTCCATCGATATCAGCCTGGAAGCCAAGGCCATTCTCGATCAGATCGTGGCGCTGGATACCAGCATCTCCGAATTGAAATTGCAGCAAGCGGAAATGGATCGCAAGTTTACCCGTCAGCATCCCGCCTATCGGGCCTTGCTCAGCCAATTAGGCGAGTTGACAGCCAAGCAGAATGGCTTGGCCAAAAAAGTTGAGGGCCTGCCTTCAACTCAGCAAGAATTGCTTAGCCTCACCCGCGATGTAAAAGTCAGCACCGAAATTTATACCCAGCTCCTGAATAAATCCCAGGAACTGGATGTGATGCGTGCCGGCACCGTGGGCAACGTGCGCTTGATCGATACCGCCGATGTGGATCTGCTAAAGCCTGTTAAACCGAAGAAACCCCTGATCGTTCTCATCGCCACCCTGCTCGGGGCGTTCCTGGCAATTGCGGTAGTGCTTTTTCGCAGGGCCCTTAACCGCGGCGTGGAAAATCCGGATCAAATTGAACAACTGGGGTTGCCGGTGTACGCATCCATTCCTTTCAGCACACTGCAAAAAGGCGAGGAAAGCAAAACCCTCCGGAGTGGCCGAGGCCGCGCTAACAACGCCGCCCCCATACTGGCCAGCAGTCACCCCACCGACCTGGCCATAGAAGGATTGCGCAGCCTGCGCACCAGTCTGCACTTCGCCATGCTCGAAGCCAGCAATAATCGCCTGATGATCTCCGGTCCGAGCCCCAAGGTGGGTAAAACCTTCGTTTCCGCCAACCTCGCTGCCGTCATCGCCCAGACCGGCCAGCGTGTATTGCTGATCGACGTGGACATGCGCAAAGGGTATTTGCATAAAGTGTTCGGGACACCCGCTGAAAACGGGCTTTCAGATTTACTCGTCAAGCGCTGCGACCTGGCAACCGCGATCAATAAAACTGAATTCGAGCACCTTGACGTTATCGGCCGCGGTCAAATACCGCCCAACCCTTCAGAACTGCTAATGCACTCGAACTTCAGTGCCTTTCTGGACCAAGTCAGCACCCAGTACGACCTGGTGATTCTGGATACCCCGCCATTGCTGGCAGTGACGGATGCGGCGATTGTTGGTCGCCAATCGGGCACCAGCTTGATTGTGACGCGCTTTGCGCTTAACCCGGTTCGTGAAATTGAATTGACCATGCGCCGCTTTGCTCAAAATGGCATTGATTTGAAAGGCGCCATATTCAATGGCGTTGAAAAACGCGCCTCCGCCAAATATGGCTATGCCGATTATGGCTATTACAACTACGAATATAAATCAGAGAACGTTTAGTTAATAAACCGTTATCTGTGCCCCGCTACCGTCGAGCAGAAATGCATGGCGGTAGCTATATCAACTCCACCTTGCTACCTGCAGCTGAACAAAGATGCAGACACATTAATAAATAATGACGCTTTCAGGGACCGGCAATTAATCCTGGGGCGGTAGCGTGGCAAAAATCAAACTAGTTTCATCCCACGTCGATGGTTATCCGTTAATTCGGTGTATTTCTCTGGATCAACAAAGGTTGGCTCACCGTTGCTTTATACAGCATCGACCTGAAACGACATTTGTTAGTCAGTCCAAACATCCCTCCACCTTCAGCTACGAACATAGCAATGGATCGCCCTATGAAGACCCTATGCATTTTTGGTACCCGTCCTGAGGCCATTAAAATGGCTCCACTTGCGTTGGCACTGGCGGCAGACGAACGCTTTGAGGCGAAAGTCTGCGTCACCGGCCAGCACCGTGAAATGCTCGATCAAGTGCTTGGGTTGTTTGCCATTGAGCCGGACTTCGACCTGAACATCATGAAACCCGGACAGGACCTGACCGATGTCACCAGCGCGATCCTGCAGGGGCTGAAAAAAGTCCTGGCAGAATTCCAACCCGATATCGTGCTGGTTCACGGAGATACCGCCACCACCTTCGCTGCCAGCCTCGCGGCCTACTACCAGCAGATTCCGGTTGCGCACGTCGAAGCCGGTTTGCGCACGGGTAACCTCTACTCGCCGTGGCCGGAAGAAGGCAATCGTAAACTCACGGGGGCGTTGGCCAACCTGCATTTCGCGCCAACTGAAACGTCACAAGCCAATCTGCTGCGCGAGGGCGTTGACCCAGCCACGATCGTTGTCACTGGCAACACTGTGATCGATGCCCTGCTGGATGTCGTCAAGCGTCTCGATCAGGACCAGGCACTGCTTGCCCAGGCCTCGGCACCGGCGGCCTTCCTGAACCCAGCTCGAAAGCTGATCCTCGTTACCGGCCATCGCCGGGAAAGTTTCGGTGACGGCTTCGAGCGCATCTGTCAGGCGTTGATGGAGGTTGCCCAGCAACATCCAGAGGTGGATATCGTCTATCCCGTGCACCTCAATCCCAATGTGCGCGAGCCAGTCAATCGACTCCTGACCGGCATTCACAACATCTACCTGATCGAGCCCCTGGACTACCTGCCTTTCGTCCACATGATGAGCCGTGCGCACATCATCTTGACCGACTCCGGTGGCATCCAGGAAGAAGCGCCGTCACTGGGCAAGCCCGTGCTGGTGATGCGCGATACCACAGAACGGCCAGAGGCCGTTGCCGCGGGCACGGTGAAACTGGTCGGCACCGAAACCGCCGATATCGCTCGCGAACTGAACCGCTTGCTCACCGATACGGTCGCCTACCGCACCATGAGTTACGCCCATAACCCTTACGGCGACGGTAAAGCCTGCCAGCGCATCATCGAGGCGCTGCTCGCTCGTTAAGCCCCTCCCTTACTTAACAGCCGTGGCTTTGCCCGGCTGTTAGCTCGCTTGAACAACGTATCTACACATCACCATTCAAGGACGCACCATGCCTTTCAACACCATCTCCGTCGTTGGTCTCGGGTATATCGGCTTGCCCACTGCGGCTGTCTTCGCTTCGCGCAAAAAACAAGTGATCGGTGTCGACGTTAATCAAAACGCGGTTGATATCATCAACCGTGGGCAGATTCATATCGTTGAGCCTGACCTGGACATGGTTGTGCATGCGGCTGTGACTGAAGGCTACCTGCGCGCCACCACCCGGCCGGAACCCGCCGATGCTTTTCTGATTGCCGTGCCCACTCCGTTCAAGGGCGACCATGAACCGGACCTGACCTACATCGAATCGGCCAGTAAAAGCATTGCCCCGGTGTTGAAGAAAGGCGACCTGGTCATTCTGGAGTCGACCTCCCCAGTCGGCGCCACCGAACAGATGGCCGCCTGGCTCGCCGAAGCCCGTCCGGACCTGAGCTTTCCGCAAACCCACGGTGAAAGCTCCGACATTCGCATTGCCCACTGTCCGGAACGCGTACTGCCCGGCCATGTGCTGCGCGAGCTGGTGCAGAACGACCGTGTTATCGGTGGCATGACGCCAAAGTGCTCGGAGTTGGCCATCAGCCTTTACAAGGTCTTTGTCCAGGGCGAATGCATCGTCACCAACGCCCGCACTGCGGAGATGTGCAAACTCACGGAAAACAGTTTTCGCGATGTGAACATCGCATTCGCTAACGAACTCTCGATGATTTGCGACAAGCTGGATATCAACGTCTGGGAACTGATCCGCCTGGCCAACCGCCACCCAAGGGTCGATATCCTTCAACCCGGTCCAGGAGTCGGCGGACACTGCATCGCTGTTGATCCATGGTTTATTGTCAGCAAAACTCCTGAAATTTCAAAACTAATAAGAAGTGCCAGGGAAGTTAACGACGCAAAACCACAGTACGTAATTGAAAAGGTAAAACGCGAAGCCGACCGTTTTAAACAACCAAAAATCATGTGCTTTGGTTTAGCCTTTAAAGCCAACATTGATGATCTTCGCGAAAGTCCAGCTGTCGAAATTACAAAAGAACTATCAGAGCTATATCCGGATGCTGTATTTGCAGTAGAGCCGAACATAGAAAAACTGCCTGAAACCCTTAGCAAAAAAATACAACTAATAAGTCAGGAGCAAGCCATCCGCGAAGCGGACATAATTCTACTTTTGGTGGACCACAAAGAATTCAAAGCCATTGAGAAAAACAGACTCGACAGAGCCCTAGTAATCGATACAAAAGGGATATGGTGACGAGTGAGCGCGCAGACAAAAAAGGCTGCGTCAACAAATGAAAAACATTATCTATAGCGCCTTAAGCAACCTGATTAATTTTCTTTTCTCAAAAGGCGCAATGGTCGTAGCGGGGGCTTTTGCCTCCCACTACGCAACCATTGAAGACGCTAAGACCCTGGCAATAATAATCACGACCATCTCAGCCTTCGGAACACTATTCCAACAGGCCATTAGCACCACCCACATTAGATACAACGGAGATGCGATAACCCATGACAAAAAATACAAAGCAACATTAATCACTTTAATTGGAGTAATATCTATACCTGTTTCGATGTACCTATATTACTCGTCCTCTCTCTCACCCGCCAATGCAGCATTAACAATAGTACTTCTAATTGCACAGGGTGCTAGCGGTTTCAAGATAGCCGCAGCAACCCAATCAAAGAAATTCAAACTGATCTCTTTGATTGGCACTCTGCAAGGATTATTACTATTACTAACGTTACTACCACTTATAGCATACTCAGGAAACTCGTACTTATACACTGCTCCATTTCTTCTCACCTCTATGCTATGGCTATTTGTGAGCCCTACCCGAACCGAACCAGAAAAATGTTCTACAACAGTTTTAAACATTGTAAAAATAACATTTCTCCCAGCCATCTTTACCGGTTTATTTTTTATGCCCGTAATTTGGTTACTCCTCGGGTATGTACAGAGTAAATTTGGAGATCAGGAGTCTTTTCTGCTTGCGACAGCAAATCAGTGGAGAATGACCATAGGTATATTGCCCACGATTTTTGGAGGGTACTTACTTCTGCTACTCGTCAACAGCCCGAAGGACACTCAACACAATAAAAACATAAATTTTTCTATCACCTACTACCCGGCCGTAATCATTGCAATTTTTCTTGCATTATCCACAGATAAATTATCAATGATTTATCCGGATGCAATTGTAAGAAACGGGGACCTTCAGCAAACAATAATGTTGTTTATGCTTGCGAGCATCCTTACCTCATTCAAGAGCTCAATATCTCGAGAAATGGTAGCTGCTGAACTTGCAAAACTAAGTATTCTAAGCAACATGATATGGGCGGGAATATTCTCTCTAGTTTACTTCACAGCTTTCAATGAAGCAGGAGCCACCGGGGTCGCTAAAGCCTTCTTATTATCCCAGGTTATACATTTAGCTCTTTGGACACCAGCACTCGCAAAACACAACTTAGTACCAAAAAGTTTTTTTGATAAGAAATTTTACATCAGCTTAATACCAATAGCCTGGATAACATACACCTATGCCATTTAACAGAAAACCTTTAAAAGCTTATATTCGAGGAGCTTATGGGCCGGGAAACTTGGGTGACGACGTTCTTCTTGAGGTGTGCATTAACATTTTGCGCCGGCACTTCAAAGAAGAAAATATATCTGTAGGAGTCAAACACCCTAATAATGTCGGCTATCTAAATAAGTACAAATGCAATTATGTGCCGATATCAGCCCCCATCAAAACAGATTTTCTTTTTTTTGGTGGCGGAGGGCAGTTTTTTGAGTTCAATGGAAACAAGACCAAGAAGCCTTTTATCCAAAAATATCTAGAAGTTAGGAAACAAGGCCTATCTCAATTTGAAATATTGAAGATATTCGCATTGCGAGCGCTAAAGAAAAGTCGCCCTTTATACAAAAGAAGCGCAGCTGTCTGTTTGGGCGTGGGCCCGTTTGAGACTTCCTCCCCTGCCCAAATAGAGCAAGCTATAAGCCCACTTGTGAACTGTGATTTCAGATCCGTACGGGACAGTGTAAGCCTCGAAATACTCGAAAAACTGCTCCACACATCTGCTATCTATACCGATCCGACCTTTCTACTTGACCACTGGAATACTGAGACGTCAAAACCAGTTAGAGAAAAAAGTAATTCTATTGGAGTCATACTACGCGATTGGAAATTAAATCAACACGGCGAGAATGTATTAAAAAACACGATTGAAGCAGCACGCCAACTGGCTTCACGAGGCTATACAATTAAGCTAATTTCACTATATCACGAGCATGACCGCTCTATTATAGATAAAGTCCCTGATTTGGAATGGCTAGTCTGGGACCCTCAGAAGTGCACACCGGGTACCTTCATAAAAGAATTACAACAACAGTTCGACATACTAGTAAGCACTAGAGCCCACGGGGTTTTGCTACCCGCACAAGTTGGATTACCAAGCGTAGTAGTTGGCATAGAACCGAAACTTAAAAACATCCATAACTTACTACCTCAAGGCACCCTTTACAGTGACGGGTTGAATCCAGATGACATTATTGAGAAGACCTTAATCGGGCTCAATAATCAGAACGAGCTTTCTCAACAACTGCTTAACGATGTTAAAAAGCAGACCATCGTTGCCAACATTTTCTTAAAAGACATAAACTCATGGATAACAAAAAGCGTTCTGGAACTGCAGTAATTCTTTACTTCGGGGTTGGAATTGAAACAACCCCAAAAATCGCATTAATAAAGAGCACACTTGAAAAGCAATATGAAAAAGTAATAATTGCCGGAATTACAGCCAAGCACTACTCATCAACTGAACCACACAAAGTGATAGCCGTAAGCGCCAAACATAAGCCATTGAAAATATTTAATTCTGTGACCGGATTATTGAAACTTTGTCACTGGATTAACAAAACCTCTCCACAATTGATTTATGCAGTTAATCCAATACCAGGCTTGATCGCGACTGTATTTAAAAAATTTAAATCCATTGATTACATTTACGAAACACTTGAGATTTTTTGCGGACTAGATTACTTCCCCTACAGCAAGAAATATCGCCCCATCTGGTATTTCTTAGAGAAGAAAACCATCAACAACAGCCTAAAATCGTTCACGACAGATGAGTTCAGAGTAAAGTTTCTTCGGCGATTACTAAAAGTAAATAAAGAAAAAATTACCTACACCTACAACACCAATAGCCAAGTGAATACTCCACCAGAGCAGGCCAAAAGTCAGCCGACTATTTTAAGCTACTGTGGCGGTGTATATCCAGGCAGAGAAATTGATAAAATTATTCGAGCATTCGCCCTGCTAAAAGCATCCACACCGAATATAAGATTAATAATCGCGGGCGGGGGAAACACCCTTTACATCCAAGAACTAATGCAGTTGAGTCGTGACTTAGAAATAAGTTCATCCATTGACTTTACAGGATCCATGTCCAATAGTCAGCTTAAGAAAATAATGAGTGAATCAAAAATAACATTCGCTTTTTACAAGCGAGATTCACTCAACAACAGGTTCAATAGCCCAAACAAAATCTTTGACGCAATTTTCTGCCGCACGCTCTTACTAACCACAAACTCTCCGCTTTCGAGAAAAATTATACAATTAAACAACATAGGAGAACTAATTAAAGAAACTAGCGCTACAGAAATAAGTAAAAAATGTCACGAACTACTTAACAACCGAGAAAACCAAGCACGCTTCAATGAACTGATAGACAAGTATTCTTGGGAAACAGAAGAAAGAAAAATATTAAAAGCACTTGGATCAGTCTTACAATGACTTACATCGTTCTGTCTCTTCTATTTTTATGCCTAGGCCTTCTGAGGGAAAAGGGCCTATTATCTTTTTTGACGTTAATTGCCTGCTTGCCATTTTCGAACTCCTTCTCCATATATTTTTATCAATACGGGCTTTACTCTTACGACTATTTTTTCTTCGGCATATTGATTTCGACAAGTATAAGTGGGATTGCCACTAAGGCCAACGCTATAAAGACCCCCAAATGGGCAACCATTTCCTTTTTAATAATTGCAGTTTATTCAGTCATCCCTGTCTTTTCTGGGACAGCCCTAGACGTATATTTTTTGCGGGATTATAGGCCCGCAATTTTTGCTCTTGAGTTAATCGCGGCATCGTTACTGCTCAGATCACAAAAACTACAATTATCAAATCGCAACATCCTCACCATAGTAACTCTAGCAGGCGCTACAAATCTCGTTTGGCTTGCACTTTCCATCGCAGGAGTAATGTCATCTGAGGACGAGTATTACACGACAAACAATTTCAAGTACTTTGATGCAAGTACATATATATCCGCACTATTCATAATATATTTTTTCTCCAAAACAAAGACTCATAGACACCCAGAGCGCAAACTAGCTTTTAATCCGAGGCAGACCCTGGCAATTATCGCTTCATTACTGTCAGTAATTTTGTCAGGGTATAGAATACTCGCCTTCGCGACGATTATTGCAGCTGCCTTAGCTGCAGCCAAAAGCCCAAAAAAACTTATCCCTATCGTAATAATTTTGGCCATCTCCGCACTGATATTTATATACTTGGCTGAGTATTTCGGTGCCGCAAGGGTAGCTGAAGGACTCACTGCAAATGGATTGCTACAGCAATTCGCGACTAGGTATGGGCCAGCCTTGGACGTTATAGCCTCTTTTAAATCATATAATTATATATTTGGAAGCGGCTTTGGAACCTCATTCGATATAACATGGTTTGAATACAGATCACTAGACACAAGAAACAACTTCGTTGATAGCGCCTACATTACATTTTTCGCAAAATATGGACTTCTCGGAATACTGTACATAACATCAATTACATTAGCTCTTCTATCCCTAGTACCAAAGTCGATCAAATTTTCGCTCTTGGCATACCTACTTATTCTGTTCATTGCTTATGCAATATCTTACCAGCCAGCATCAGCAGGAATCATCATAGGCTGCATGATAGTCAGGATACTTCAATCAAATTCAGACCACACGGCCAAAGTATGACTACGGAATTAAACATGCAAAGAATTGAGTTTTTGGACTGTCCCATGGATGTTGCCTCCATGGACAACACCGTCGAGACAATTCGAAGCGCGATTGCTGCCGGCCAGTTCACCCAGCACGTGGTAGTGAATGTCGCCAAGATTGTAAACATGCGCGACGACCCTCAGTTGAGCGAATCCGTTCGTTCTTGTGACATCATTAATATCGACGGTATGGGTGTGGTGTTGGGTGCCCGTTTTCTCGGCCACTCAGTGCCTGAACGTGTCGCGGGTGTCGACCTGTTTCATGAGTTGCTGGAGATGAGCGCGGCTAACCAATTTTCGGTGTTCTTGTTAGGCGCCAAGGACGACGTCGTTTCCACCGCCGCCAGCAAGGTGAAGGCGCTTTACCCAGGGCTCAAAGTCGCCGGGTATCACCATGGCTATTTCTGGGACGACGAAGCCGCACTGGTCGAGAAGGTTCGGGCTTCAGGTGCGCAGCTGCTGTTCGTCGCCATCACCTCGCCGATGAAAGAAAATTTCATCAACCGCTGGCGCGATCAGTTGGGTGTCACTTTTGTCATGGGGGTGGGCGGAACGTTCGATGTGGTCGCAGGGAAGGTAAAACGCGCGCCGCAATGGATGCAGACGTACGGGCTGGAATGGCTGTACCGCGTTATCCAGGAACCCGGCAGGATGTGGAAGCGTTACTTGACCACCAACAGCAAATTCGCCTGGTTACTCATCAAAGAAAAGCTCAAGCGGTCTTGAATATCTTCGCCACGTTCGTAGCGTGGCCGAGCAATGTTAAAAACAGCGGGCTGCGTTATAAATCGTCAGGCCTGTCAGGCGTCCTACACAGGTATTCTTAAGGCAATGATCGCAAGATAAGTCTCACTGAGGAATGACCCAGAGGTCCGCTCTCATCGAGTTCGAATCGACACTATCCTTAACGTTACTGGACGCTCAGAGTTTTTGGCCTTGCACACTCGCTTCTCAGTTTCACCGCCAATACCGACGATGCATCAAAAAGGAATCTACCATGACCAAACTACTTGCTTCCGCGCTAATGCTTTCTTTAAGTGCCTCCGTTTTCGCCGCTGAGCCTTCCACTGGGTCTTCTGCACCAGGCACACCAGCAAAACCCGCAGCAAACGCTTCTTTGAATCAACCCACCCCTCTCGTGGGCAACCTGAGCACAGAGTCTGCGCTCGGCCTCGGCGCCGTGATTGTAGGCGGAGTCGCTGCACTGTCATCCAGTGGCGGAAGCAGCAATGGCGGCACTACTGGCACTACCGGCACCACTGGCACCACCGGTACTCGCTAAGCGCACCGCCGGGTCGTTAGCCTTCTACCACCCGGAGCAATCCGGGTGGTTTCGTTCTGATGTGTTCCCTCCACAAGTGTCCTCAATCATGATTCGTAGTTTGTCGCTCGCTGTGCTTGCAGGTGTTGCCCTGCAGGGCTGTATGTTCTCGCCTGGTCAACACCTGGATACCAGCCAGGTTGGCCGTGAAGGCTCACCGGAAAGCACTCGGATCGAGTTGATTCCGATAACGCCCAAACTGATTGCCCAGAACGCGGCGACAAAAGTGCAAGCCTCGGTGCCCGCCGAGTTGCTGGCGTACAAGCCAGGGGCTTACCGGATTGGCGCCAATGATGTGCTGTACATCACCGTGTGGGACCATCCGGAGTTGACTGCGCCATCGGGTGCACAACAGCAGATTGATGCGAACGGTCGCCTGGTACGTCCGGACGGCACCATGTTTTACCCCTATATCGGTAATATTCATGCCGCCGGCAAAACCATCGAGGAGCTTCGCGGTTTTATTGCCGAGCGCCTGACTCAGTTCGTCGACAGCCCCCAGGTTGACTTGAGTGTTTTGCGCTTTGCCAGTCAGAAAGTCGTCATTTCCGGTGCCATTTTGAAAGCCGGTCAACAACCCATTACCACTTCGCCGCTCAGTGTCGTCGAAGCCATGGGCACTGCTACTGTCGATCCGTTGAATGCCGACCTTGCCGGCCTGACACTGACCCGGGACGGACGTGAGTATCCGCTCGACCTGGACTCGCTCAACGGCAAAGGCTCGGTGTTGCATAACGTCTATTTGAAAGACGGCGATCAGCTGTACCTGCCCTACAACGACCGGAAAAAGATTTACGTCATGGGCGAGGTCAATCAGCCTCGGGCGCTCACGTTCAAAATCAATCGGATGAATCTGGCGGATGCGGTCGGAACAGTCGGTGGACTGAACCAGGCCACCTCCAACGGCAATGCGCTGTATGTCATTCGCGGTGCCGAGAACCTTGAAACCGAGCCGGCAAAAGTCTTTCAACTGGACGCCGAATCGCCTACCGCGTTTGCTCTCGCCAGCCGCTTCGATCTGCACCCCCAGGACATTGTCTACGTCGGCCCTGCAGGCGTGACCCGCTGGAACCGCTTGATCAGCCAGTTGCTGCCTTCGGCCGCTGTCCTGGGTACCGGCGCAGCCGCCACAAACAATCTCAGTGAAGCCAGCAGTCGATAAGGTTTGAGCCGCTTTGAAAACTTTGCGTAACAGCTCGTGCCTGGCGGTGGGTTTACTGCTGTGTGGCTGCAATCCGTTGATGCAGGCGTCCCTGGATACCTTTAAAGCCTCCACACAGGGCGCCCCGTCGCTGGAATTGACGGCGGCGCAAGTGGAGGCCTTGCCCTATGCGCAGATCAAGGTCACCACGGACGTAAGCGACGGTGTGTTGGCCAAGCTGCGCCAGCAGGGCGACCTGGAGTTCTGGGTCGCCTCCGGCAAACAGGTGCTGTTGATGCGCGACGGACTGGTCGTGCGCAGCGTCGGCCTGAGCATCAATCTCGATGGCACGCGCTTCGACGGCGAGTCGCCGTTCAAGCTTGGCCTGCAGCGATTGCCCGATGGCTACAGCAGTACCCGCTGGATAGATGTCTATCAGGGGCCGCGGGTCGGAATGGCGGTCAACAGTCGTTTCAGTCGGCAGGCCATCGAAACCGTCACCATCCTGGACAAGGATTATGCGTTGCAGCGCATAGACGAACGCATCGACATCCCTGAGCTGGGATTCAAGGCCACCAACCGTTTTTGGGTCAGGCCTGACGATGGCTTGATCCTGCAGAGCGAACAACATCTGACGCCGGACCTTTTCTTGAAGATTGTGCAATTGCGCCCTGACCGGGAGACGGCTCGATGAGATATTCGAAAACGCTGTCGGCTTGCCTGTTGCTGGCCAGTTCTGCGATGACTCAGGCCGCTGTCACGGTCACGGGTGATGTAAAAAACCCCGGATCCTTCGCATTCGTGCCAGGTGCACGCTTGCTCGACGCCGTCAGCCAGGGACGCCCGAACGCGGAAAGTTACTGGCTGGCCGCCGCCTGGCTGCACCAGCCACTGGTGGAGCAGCAAATCCGCCTTAAAGCCGGTGTGCTGTTCGATCTGAAATTGCTGCAACGTGGGGCTTTGCTTGAAGAAAAAAGCAGCCTTGCAGCCCTGGCTGCGCGCCTGTTGGAAGAGGTCAGTCGACTGCCCGTTACCGGCCGCAGAGTCGCGGTGCTCGACCCTGTGGCGCTGGAGGTTGCGTTCGCCCGCAATTACTCGCTCAGTGACGGCGACCGGCTGACTTACCCTGTACGCCCGACTACGGTCACTGTGGTGGGCGCCGTTGAACAACCCTGCGCGCTGCCTTATCGCGCCCTGCAGCCCGTCCAGGAATATCTCAAGAGTTGTCTGCCGACGACCGACGCAGATGCCGATTACCTGTGGCTGATTCAGCCCGATGGCCAGGTCAGGCGAGTCGGCAACGCCGCCTGGAACAACGAAGACGGGGTGTTTGCCGCCGCGGGCAGCACCATTCTGGTGCCCGTGCGCAACGATGATCCGGACCTGCCCACACCCGACTTGAACGAGCAGCTTGCCCAGTTTCTCGCCACCCAACCGCTGCCCGAGGTGGCCCCTTGAAGTTACGTTTTGCCGCCGTAGTGTTGTTGCCCTACAGCCTGGCTCATGGAGAGCCGCGTTTTACCCAGAATGATTTCGGTGGCGTGGGCTTGCTGCAAACCCCCACCGCACGGATGGCGCCCGCCGGCGAATTCAGCCTGAACGCCAACCGGACCGACCCATACTCGCGCTATAGCATTTCAATACAGCCCCTTGACTGGCTGGAAGGCAGCTTTCGTTATACCGCTATCAGCGACCGTAAATACGGGGCCGAATCACTCAGTGGCAACCAGAGTTATAAAGACAAGGCGGTCGATGTCAAAGCCCGCCTCTGGCAAGAAAGCCACTGGTTGCCCGAGGTCGCGCTCGGCTTTCGGGATGTCGGAGGTACCGGCCTGTTCTCCAGCGAATACTTCGTGGCGAACAAACGTTACTACGATCTGGATTTCAGCCTGGGCGTTGCTTGGGGCTACATCGGTAACCGCGGCGATTACAAAAACCCGCTGGGGTACCTTGATGAGCGCTTTGATACACGCCCGGTAAACACGGGCGCGGACGCGGGCAACGTCAATACCAACTCGTATTTTCGAGGCTCGCCCTCGTTGTTTGGCGGCGTGGCCTATCAGACGCCCTGGGCGCCCTTGAGCCTGAAATTCGAGTTCGACGGTAACGACTACGAGCACGAGCCGCTGAACAATAGCCTGAAGCAGGACTCGCCCATCAACATCGGGGCGGTGTTCAAGCTAACTGACTCAGTCGATTTGAGCGCCGGTTGGGAGCGCGGCAACACCGCGTTGTTCGGTATTACTTTTCACACCAACTTCACCAGCCGCAAGGCGCCGGCCAAACGCTACGACCCCGCTGTCGAAGCGCTGCCGGCACGCGAGCCCACCACGCCGCTCGATCAGGTCGACTGGGCGGGGGTTTCCAAACGACTGGAAAACAACGCAGGTTATAAGGTCGAGCGTATTGCTCAGCGCGATTCCGAGCTGATTGTGTATGGCGAGCAGTCGCGCTATTTCTACTCCGCCAAAGGCGTGGGCCGGGCCAGCCGGATTCTGGACAACAGCGCGAATGACGACATCGACTGGTTCACGATGGTGAACAAGCGTTACGACATGCCTGTGGACGAAGTCAGTGTGCCGCGCGACACCTTCCGGGCCGTGGTGAATAACCAACAAGACCTTGCAGACCTGCACCGCACCACCGAATTGAACCGGGCCACGCCACACGTTGAAAACACGCTGTACTCCCAGGCCCTCGAGCGTTTTACCTATGGTATCGGCTTGGGTTACAAGCAAAACGTTGGTGGTCCTGACGGTTTGCTGTACCAGTTGACCGCTGATGTGGACGCAGAATACCGCTTTACCCGCAGCACCTGGACGAGCGGGGTCATCAGCACCAATCTGCTGAACAACTTTGACAAGTTCACGTACGACGCGCCGAGCAACCTGCCCCGCGTGCGGACCGACTTGCGCAAGTACGTCATCACCTCTGATGTAACGATGCCGACATTTCAGCTCAACCATGCCAAGCAGCTGGATCAAGACTTGTTTGGCATGGTGTATGGCGGTTATCTGGAGTCAATGTTCGCCGGGGTTGGCGGTGAATTGCTGTACCGCCCGATGGGCGAGCGCTGGGCCCTGGGCGCCGATTTGAACTATGTACGCCAGCGTGACTTCGACCAGGGTTTTGGTCTGCGCGATTACAAGACCATGACCGGTCACATCACCACCTATACCGAACTGCCGTTCGAATTGCAGGGGGCGGTCAGCGTTGGGCGTTACCTGGCGCGCGATTGGGGTGCCACGTTTGATGTGTCGCATGAGTTCAGTAACGGCGTGAAGTTCGGTGGCTGGGTCACCCGCACCACGGCCTCGGCAGAAGAGTTCGGCGAGGGCAGTTTCGACAAGGGTATCTATATTTCGGTCCCCTTCGACGAGTTGATGAGCGTTTCCACGATGCGTCGTGCCAATCTGATCTGGGCTCCTTTGACCCGCGATGGTGGTGCGCGTCTTAACCGCCAGTATTCGCTGTACACAATGACCAATGGCCGCGACAAAGATGCGTTCTATAAGAACTTTGAGAAAATCACCGAATGAGGTCGTTACTCCTGGGTGTCACGCAACTTTCCCAAAGCATACGCACGCTGTTTTTCATCTGCGTCAGTGTGGTGTTGCTGACCGCCGCTTTGCGAGCGCAACCGGTTCCCGAAGCTTTTGCCCAGGAAGACAAGCTGCATCACCTGGTTGGTTTTTTCATGTTGTCTTTTAGTTGCCGGCTGGCCTTCCAGCGGGTCAAGGCGCACTGGATTGCCTTGGGCTGTCTGCTGACGGGGATCCTGATCGAATATGCACAAGCACTGATGCCGCTGCGCACGGCATCACCTTACGACGCCTTGGCCAATGCTGTCGGCGTATTGCTCGGCTTGATTGCGTGGCGCTGGGTGCAGCCCGTCCAACAGTCCGCTGAGCTCCCGGACACTTAAGACGATGGCTTGCCCCGTGAGCATAACGACAACACGCCTGAAAACATCAAGGCACTGAATCGACGCACCCCATTTTTGTTATGCGGTTTTGTATAAGAAAGGCCTGTAAACGGTATTTTTTTTGCTCTTGGGTGCCGCATTTTTTGAGCGGCCATAAACTTTTTCAAGGCAGATCACTATGAACGCTTCCGGATCACCGATCGAATCCGTCTATAAATCGCTGGACCCTTTTGCACCGGGCAATATGGTTTTCGGGCAGAAGTTCACCGAAGGCAACAGTGGATTGATGGCCTGGTTGCGGACGCACGAAAGTACTCCCCCCACGATCACCCCACAGCCAAAGTTGTTGGTGGAGCGCATCGGGCTCTTTCCTTCCTCGGGTGATATTCGGCGCACGGTCGGCAATCCCGTTGCGCTACTCGAGTACTTGCGGGCCCTGTATGCCAGTGAAGCACTGGATGTGGATGACAGCGACGGCCTGAGCCTGACGTTCACTGAGTGGCGCTTCAAGATCTGCCCAGCGCAGAGCGAGATCCTGTTGAAGGTTGAGAGTCGTGGCGATATAGCACTGATGCAGAAAAAAACTGCAGAGCTGCTGGATCGGATCGAAGAGAAAAAACAGTCGTGAGTCCTGGTGACGCCACTTCGCCAGAACTCACAACCGAAGCAAAAGCTACAACCTTGACGATTCTCCGCGAGTGCGCCAGTGAGGCTGCATGAATGCCTTTCCTGCCCCCGAAAGAGTGACGGCGAAAGAGTTCAAGAGCCTCTCGGCGGTATATTTTGGAAGACTCGTACTCAGCATGATAACCGCGAGCCCTAGCATGAGGGCCGTGCGGGGAATTTTGCGGATTTCCTTTCGCTCCAGCCTGAAAAGAAATATGCACGCCGCGGCCGACCCCACGACCGCCCCGGCAATCGCTTCCGGCAGAGGATGAATGGTCTGCCCGACATACTGGACGCTGAACCACCAGGTCGACAGCAGCCCTGCCCCCAGCGCCAGCCATCGAAGCCGATGATCCAGTTGGCGCAATAGCAAACTCAGGACCACGGTCGACACCAGGCAGGCGTTCATCGCGTGGCCGCTGATGACCGCGATATTCAGGCTTTCCAGGCCGATTCCCCAGCCTTTGAACAGCAGCTTACTGAGACCGACGACGAAATAGGCTACGAACAGTACGCCTAGCCATAAAAGGGCGAGTTTTCTGGATGCCATGCTCCACAGCCAACCGGCGACGACCATGGCCGCTGGAAGCATGACGGTGATGCCGGCGTATTGTGCGATGTACAGTTTTGACACCAATCTACTTCCTCACGCCTCGTGCAGTTTCCCAGTGCAATGGGCACTGGGCGCGTGTTCAGTAGGTACAACGCTCATCGATCCAGAAAGCACTTCAGACGATTCTCTACGACAATCACCGAATAGCTCGCGATGTGCATTGCCAGTCCGTCCTCTATCAGGGCTTCAAGCAAGGCAGCTTGTGCCGCGAAGCGCAGGTCGCGGTCGAGTTTTCGAGAGGCGTGCATCTGATCGATCAGAGCATGCGTGACTTGATAAGGGGTGTTGCCTCTCAGACGCCCCAGCCAGACGGGGATTTTTTTTGCGGCTTTGGATTGTCTGATACCCAACACGCACGTTGCCTTGTCCGATGCGGTGTTTTTCGAAACCTCCTCGATTTCTTCAAACACGTCGGTCAATTTTTTTAGTGCGTAGCCAAGCATCAAATCATCAAACGCATCCAAAAACATAGTCCTCTTCACGCTGTGAAGTTATTGCTACAAACACACAATTCCGATTATTACATTACACTTTATTTAATGTATGTACTGGACGTATTCTAACGATCAAAACGTCTGTTAAATAACATTACACTTGTTAGCGCGAAGACTAACTTTGCCAGTGTATTAATTGACTTTTTATAACAATAATTGAGCCTGTAATCGAACTATATAGACTTCAACGATATCGGTAATTGCACGCAAGGTGCGGCGAGCGTTATCAGAGGGTTCAGGGGGCAGACGAGCTGATTGCAAGGCGCTGACCGTCAGATCGGTTGAACCTGTGAGCCTGCCTGGCATCCTATTTATCGATACCGCGCCCCACCTTTCAAACACCTGTTTTCAGGTTGTTGCCGCAAGGGGCATTGATACACGTACGTACCCTTGAGTGGCTGTCAGCGCTCGGGTAATGTCATCAGACCCATAGGACAGAGCACGCCCATGACTTCCAAGCTGGAACAACTTAAACAAATGACCACCGTGGTTGCCGACACCGGCGACTTCGAAGCGATCGCTCGCGTTAAACCCGTGGACGCCACCACCAACCCTTCCCTGCTGCTCAAGGCCGCGGCCATTCCGGCGTATGCCGAGCTGCTGAACGCTTGCGTCAATGACTGCAAGGGTGATGTGGGCCTGGCCAGCGACCGTTTTGGCGTGGCCGTGGGGCAAGAAATCCTGAAAGTGATCCCGGGCCGTATTTCCACCGAAGTGGATGCGCGCCTGTCGTTCGACACTGACGCCGTGTTGAAGCGTGCGCATCGCCTGATCGAGCTGTACGACAAGGCCGGTATTGGCCGCGACCGCGTGCTGATCAAGGTCGCTTCCACCTGGGAAGGCATCCGCGCTGCCGAGATCCTGGAGAAGGAAGGCATCCAGACCAACCTGACCCTGCTGTTTTCCTTCGCCCAGGCAGCCGCCTGCGCCGATGCCGGGGTGTTCCTGATTTCGCCGTTCGTAGGCCGCATCTACGACTGGTACAAGAAAGCCAACGGCAACGACTACACCGGTGCCGATGATCCGGGCGTGCAGTCGGTGACACGCATCTACAACTACTACAAGGCCAATGACTACAAGACCGTGGTCATGGGGGCGAGCTTCCGCAATCTGGGCCAGATCGAGCAACTGGCCGGCTGCGACCGCCTGACCATCAGCCCGGACCTGATCGACAAACTGGCGGCAGATACCGGCAAGCTGGAACGCAAGCTGGTACCGGGCAATGCCGGTGAAGCGCGCCTGAGCCTCAACGAGGCGCAGTTCCGCTGGTTGTCCAACGAAGATGCGATGGCGACCGAGAAGCTGGCTGAAGGCATTCGCCAGTTCGCGCGGGATCAGGAGAAGCTTGAGGCGTTGTTGCAGGCCAAGCTGTGATCTGAGTTGATGTAATGCAAAAAGGGCGAACCTTGGTGGGTTCGCCCTTTTTTTTGATGCGGGGGTTCTTGCGGACGCCATCGTCGGAACGCCGCCCGGAGCAAGCTCGCTCCCACAGGGATTTGCGGGACGGCTGAGATCGCGTGCTGAACGAAAAACCTGTGGGATGGCTGAGGTCGTGTGCTGAACGAAAACCTGTGGGAGCGAGCTTGCTCGCGATGGGGCCGTCAGCTTCAACATCTTCGCTGGCTGGTCCACCGCCATCGCGAGCAAGCTCGCTCCCACAGGGATTTGTGGGCTGGCTGAGGTCGTGCGCTGAACGAAAAACCTGTGGGAGCGAGCTTGCTCCGGGCGGCGTTCCGACGATGGGGCCGTCAGCTTCAACATCTTCGCTGGCTGGTCCACCGCCATCGCGAGCGAGCTCGCTCCCACAGGGATTTGTAGGCTGGCTGAGATCGTGTGCTGAACGAAAAACCTGTGGGAGCGAGCTTGCTCGCGATGGGGCCGTCAGCTTCAACATCTTCGCTGACTGGTCCACCGCCATCGCGAGCAAGCTCGCTCCCACAGGGATTTGCGGGATGGCTGAGGTCGTGTGCTGAACGGAAAACCTGTGGGAGCGAGCTTGCTCGCGATGGGGCCGTCAGCTTCAACATCTTCGCTGGCTGGTCCACCGCCATCGCGAGCAGGCTGGCTCCCACAGGGATTTGCGGGACGGCCGAGGTCGTGTGCTGAACGGAAAACCTGTGGGAGCGAGCCTGCTCGCGATGGGGCCAGACAAGGCCCACATCACTTCAGGGGATCAATTGCGCTCCAGCGCATTCACCAGATCATGGAACGCTTCACGATTGGTGTCGTTCAGGCCCATGAGGATTTTGTGCGCTTCGAGCACTTTGATCCGCACCACTTCTTCGGACTGATCCTGGTCTGGCAGGTCGTCCAGGCATTCCGGGCAGGGTACGGGCTGGTCGACGATGTTGAACACCTGTTCGAAGCCCATGGACTGCAGCAGACGGGTAATGTCTTCGTGGGTGGTGACGACGGTCGGCAGCAGGCCGACCTGTTGCCGCGACAGGATCGACAGTTTGGCCAGCAGGCCCAGGGTGGTGCTGTCGATGCTGCGGGTTTCGGTCAAATCGATCACGATCGCGTTGAAATTCTTCGCGGTGAAGATTTTCTCTATAGTCGCATCCAAGGCCGAACACAGGGTCAGGCGAACTTCACCGACGAACTTGAGAACGAAGGTGCCGTCCTGCTCGGCGAACTGGATTCTACCAGTACTCATCAAAGATTCCTGCTCAACACCAACAGGGCGATATCATCCGGCATCTCCCCTAGCGTGGCCAATCCAAAAACCTGCCGCAGCCCATCCAGGGTGCCGCCCGCAGCCTTGACCCGTTGGGGCAACGCCGCCTCTTTTTCTTTGAGTGTGGGTTCTGGCAAAAGGTCCAGAATACCGTCAGACATCAGCGTCAGGCTGAACGTCGGTGGCAGTTCCAGCACGTGGTCTTCGTAGGTGGCTTCGTTGAAGAGACCCACCGGCAAACCACGCCCTTCCAGATATCGAACACTGTCTGGCGTGTACAACACTGGCAACGGCAGATGACCGCCGATGCTATAGGTCAACAAACCGGTCTCCTCGTCGATGACTCCACCGACCATTGTGACGTGTTTACCCAGCTTACAACTGATCAGGCCCCGGTTGATATGACCAAGTACCTCTGAAGGCTTGAATTCCGGCAAGGTGCCGCTGCGCCGGGATTCGAACAGCAAGCGCGTGGTCATGAACTTCAACAGCACGGTGACGAAGGCTGAAGAGGCGCCATGACCGGAAACGTCCGCCAGGTAAAAGGCGACCCGGCGCTCGTCGACCCGGAAGTAGTCGACGAAATCACCCGACAGGTACAGCGACGGGATGATCTGGTGAGCAAACTTGAACTCGTTGATGGTCCAGGGGCTGACCGGCAGCATGTTCATCTGCACCTGGCGACCGGCGTTCTGGTCCTCCTGGAGCAGGTTCAGGCTGGCTTCGAGCTCGCGGTTGGCCTTCTCCAGCTTCTCGCGGTAGCGCTGGTTCTCCAGCAACAGGCGCGCACGATCCAGGGCCCGGCGCACGGAGTGCTCGAGCACGGCCAGATCTTCGAGAGGCTTGATCAGGTAGTCCGCTGCGCCCAGGCGCAGGGCTTCGACCGCGTCGTTCATCACGCCCGCACCCGACACCACAATCACTGGCGTTTGCGGCGACCGTTCGGTGACCTGGCGGATGAGTTCGAGTCCGCCCATCTGCGGCATGCGCAGATCGCAGATGACCAGGTCGGGCTTGTCTTGCTCGAATACCTGAAGGCCCTGCTGGCCATTGCTGGCCTGCAAGACGCTGAAACCACTGTCTTCCAAATAGGCGGCGAGGCTCGCGCGAACTACTTCGTCATCATCGATTATCAGCAGCGTGGCACTGGTTTTTCGCATGTGGGCAAACGGCGCCAGAATTAGGTTGGCGTAGCAGGCGGGGACTTTGGCCCGGCGCTGACTACTGGATTCGCTTTCTAGCCTCTCTGTCGCACCGTTTTCGGGCATTTGCCCTACACACATGTTCACCAGAGGTGCCCTTCTAAGGCGCAGACGGTACTCCCATCCGCGGGGCGTTTCAAGCTCACGCAGATGGTCGCTTGACGTCTTTATTTGTCAAATCACCGAGAGTTATAAGAACAGGCAAATCCGTAACCCAATGGAAGGTTAGAACCCATGAGTCAAACCGGCCGGGACTACAGTGAAAAGCGCGATTACATCCGCATGCGGGTCTTCGCAGACAAAAAAAGCGGCCATCAAGGGCCGCCCTTTTTCCAATTCACCGGTCGCGATCAAAAATCGTCTTCAACCTGACCGTCTTTCACCTTGAACTCACGGTTCTGCAAGTATGCATTGCGGATGAAGGTGTACTTGTCGCCGGTGATCAGCTTCTCGCTGGACAGCAGGTTGGCACGGGTATCGATGATGTCCAGGGCAAAGAACGAGTTACGCACAGGTACGTCGTTTACGTAACGATAAGCACCGGTATAGCCGTCGATGTACTTGGACGGTGCATCACGCAAGGTGCTTGGGCCCAGGAATGGCAGCATCACGTAAGGGCCGCTGCCGACACCCCAGTAACCCAGCGTCTGACCGAAGTCTTCGTCATTGCGCTGCAGGCCCATTTTGGTGCCGACATCGATGACGCCCAGCAAACCGAAGGTGGTGTTGAAAATGATTCGTGCGGTATCAACACCTGCGGCGCGAGGTTTGACCTGCAGGATATCGTTGGCCAGGTTGCGCACATCGCCGATGTTCTTGAAGAAGTTGTGAACGCCGTCTTCGACAAACTGCGGTGTTATGTACTGGTAGCCCTGGGCCAGGGGTTTGAGCGCATAGGTGTCGATCACATCGTTGAACTTGTAAATCGGCCGGTTGACGCTTTCCCAAGGATCCTCTTCCGTGGCTGCCTGGGCAACGAACGGAACCAGCATCACACTGGCGCACACACTAATCCTGGCTAGATGATTGCTCCAGCGCATAGAAAAAAACTCCTTGGTTTGTACTGGCCCGGGCACTTGGCCCAGGCAATAAGTTGCCAAGTATAAGACGTAAACGCCGTTTAAGGCACTTTGCACGATATCCACATTGAAGGAATCGTGCCAAATGCGAGCGATTCACGTCCATGTCACTCAACTGTCACCGTCGCTCGCTAGCCTTCAGGCTATTTCAGGGACGTTCACATGCCACTCGCCGAAGCCTTGCCCCAAACCGCACCCAGCCTGACCGCCGTACTGTTCGGCCTCAGTGGCTGCCTGGTGGATTTCGGCGCACACACGCGCCGGCACGGCAGCCACTCGGCCGAACATGCCGAGGCCACACCCGGCGCACTGGATAGCCTGCGCAGCTTGCAGCGACGGAAAATCCCCTGCGCCTGGCTCGATGAGCTGCCCCCTGCCCTGAGCCAATCCCTGGCCGCGGCGTTGCCTGAGTGGATCAAGCCATCGCAACATCTAGCAACAAATACCCCATGGCCCGCCCCGAATGCCTGCTGGCAAGCCTTGATGACCTTGAACGTCGAGCGACTCGACGGCTGCGTACTGGTGAGCGGCGAACCCCGCCTGCTGCAAGCGGGGCTCAATGCCGGGTTGTGGACCATCGGCCTGGCATCCTGCGGCTCGCTGTGCGGATTGACGCCTCAGGAATGGCAAGCGCTGACCCCGCAGGGGCGCGACATCAAACGCGCCAAGGCGACGATGCAACTGTTCGGCCTGGGTGTGCATTCGGTGATCGACCACCTCGGTGAACTCGACACCTGCCTGGCCGATATCAGCTTGCGTCGGCTCAAGGGCGAAAAGCCCTGACCGAGATCATGCAGGTTGCGCGCGAGTGGATTAATCTAAAGGTCAGCCATCGACCTTTGGCGCGCCGCCTTGGCGTGCCGCCTTGGTCGATGCCAGTGCCTATCGATAGAAGGAAGAACGCCATGCCTGCCCGCGAACTGCAAGACCAGCTCAATGCCCTGCGCGAGCAATTGGACCAGAATCCTCCGTTGTCCGAAGCCGAACGCACCGAGTTACACGAACTGATGCGGCAGATCGAGTTGAAGCTTGAGCTCGAAACCAAAACCCAGGACTCCAACCTCGCCGATGGCGTCAACCTGGCTGTCGAGCGCTTCGAACTCGAACATCCGACGCTTGCCGGGACCCTGCGCAACATCGGGCAGGCCTTGGCCAACATGGGAATCTGAACCGACCTGATGCAAAAAAGCCCTGCTATCGCCAGCAGGGCTTTTTCGTTTCTGCGCCTGGCAATGCAATCCCTTGTGGGAGCGAGCTTGCTCGCGATGAGGCCGACATATCCAACATCAATGTCGCCTGACACTCAGCCATCGCGAGCAAGCTCGCTCCCACAGGGTTTCGTTACTGGCGGACCAGGCGATGGTTCGGCAGCTGCACTTCTTCAGTACTGCGATACGGGTTGATATCCAGCCCGCCCCGCCGCACATAACGTGCATACACCGTCAGTTTCTCCGGTTTGAGCAACCGCTGCAGGTCGAGGAAGATCCGCTCTACACACTGCTCATGGAAGTCCGAATGCTGGCGGAAGCTGACGATGTATTCGAGCAGGCTCGCGTGATCCAGCGCCGCGCCACGGTACTCCACCGCCACGCTGCCCCAGTCCGGCTGGCTGGTGACCGGGCAGTTGGACTTGAGCAAATGGCTGTGCACGCTCTCCTCGACAATGCGCGAATCATCGCAACGCAGCAGTTCCGGCCGGGGATGCTCGTAGTTGCTGACGCTGATATCCAGCTCGTCGATGCACACGCCCGGCAAGGCCACGACGCCTTCGCTCTCGACATCCTTGAGACTGCGAATGCGCACGCCCACCGGCTTGCCGGCAGCCGCCGACAAATCCTTGGCCAACGTTGCCTCGAGGCTCGCGGCATCGGTAAACGGCGTCTGGTTCAGGGAGTTGAGGTACAGCTTGAACGACTTCGATTCGATGATGTTCGGCGAATCCGCCGGAATGCTGAATTCGCCGATCGCCACCACCGGTTTGCCCGACGGCAGCAGCCAGGACAGTTCGAAGCAGTTCCAGAAGTCCACGCCTTTATACGGCAGGGTTTCTGCCGTCAGGCCCAGTTCGGCCCACTTCGCGGTGCGCGGGATCGGGAACAGCAAGGACGGCGTGTAGGTGGCGATGTATTCGCTGGACTTGCCCAGCGGCGAGTGTTCGGCTGCGGGATGCATGGCGGAAACCTGACTGAAGAATCAGCGGATTCTATCAGCCTTTGCTCCCGCCTTTGAGTGCTTACTGACTGACAGTCAGTTTGCCGACCATGCCGGCCTGGTAATGACCGGGGATGTTGCAGGCAAACTCGAGGCTGGCGGCCTTGCTGAAGGTCCAGGTCAGCTCGGCGGTCTTGCCCGGCTCCACCAGTACGCTGTTGGGGTCGTCATGCTTCATGCCATGGTCCATTTTGCCGTGATCCATGCCGGCCATGCTGCCGTGGTCCATTGCCTTCATGCCGGTTGGCATCAGCATGCCGCTCTGTTGCATCTGCAGCATTTCCTGCTGGTGTCTGGCGTGCATCGCCGCATCCCCCAGGTTGAACTCATGCAACAACTGGCCTTTATTGACCAGCACGAAGCGCACGGTTTCCCCGGCCTTGATGTCGATGGCCTGCGGCGTGAAGGACATGTCACCCATGACCAATTCGACGCTGCGGGTCGCCTTGGCCGCCGGGGCCGGTTGACCGAAATCGTAGGAATGCCCGACGTCCGCCCACACCGGTGAACTCAGCGCCAGCAAACACAGGATTTGCGCCACGGATTTGCGTAAAAACATCGTCATACTCCAAGAAGATAAGGCTCGGCATGGGAAAAACTCTAAACTGCCAGCACTGCCCGCAACCTGACAGCCTGATTACAACTTTGTCAGGTTGCCCTGTAAGAACGCCGCCCACGGTATAAAGCGTTCGTTCCATTTGCCATGAGTCGCCCATGAAACTGCTGATCGTCGAAGACCAACCGAAAACCGGCCATTACCTGCGCCAGGGCCTGGCCGAGGCCGGGTTCAACACGGAACTGGTGGCCGATGGCAACACCGGCCAGCAATTGGCCCTCAGCGGCGAATATGCCCTGCTGATTCTCGATGTGATGCTGCCGGGTCGTGACGGCTGGCAGATTCTGCAAGCGGTGCGCAGCGCCGGCCTGGACACGCCGGTACTGTTTCTGACAGCGCGTGACGCCGTGGAGGACAGGGTTCACGGCCTCGAACTGGGCGCCGATGACTATCTGGTCAAGCCGTTTGCCTTCTCCGAACTGCTGGCGCGAGTGCGCAGCCTGTTGCGTCGCGGCAGTGCCACGCCTCAGGAGACCAGCCTGCAACTGGCCGATTTGCGCCTGGACCTGATCCGTCGCCGGGTCGAACGCAGCGGCCAGCGTATCGACCTGACCGCCAAGGAGTTCGCCCTGCTGGAAATGCTCCTGCGCCGCCAGGGTGAAGTCCTGCCCAAGTCGCTGATTGCGTCCCAGGTCTGGGACATGAATTTCGACAGCGACACCAATGTCATCGAGGTGGCGATCCGTCGTCTGCGCCTGAAGATCGACGATGAATTCCCCAACAAACTGATCCACACCGTGCGCGGCATGGGTTACGTCCTCGAAGAGCGCCCCGCCTGATGCGCCGGCTGTCCTTGAGCAGCCGCCTGGCGCTGTTGTTTGCGGCGTGCACCGCCGTGGTGTCGTTGTTCGCCGGGGTGCTGTTCAGCCGCGCCAGCGAGGCGCACTTCATTGAGCTGGACCAGCAACTGCTGGTCGGCAAGTTGATTGGCTTGCGTCGGGCCCTGCACGACCTTCAGTCGAACGACAGTGAAGTGCAACTGGCCGAGGAATTGAGTCGGCAGGCCGGCCTGCCCCTGCGCATCACCGGCAGCGACGGCCAGCGCTGGTATGACAGCTCGACCAACATTCCGCAGGCATTGCCGCGCCAGCCCGGATTGTCGACGGTGAGCCATGAAGGCATGGATTACCGCGTGCTGAATGCGCCGCTTTTTGTGGGCAAACCCGAGTCACCGCAACTGACCCTGCTGCTGGACATCACCCACCATCAGCATTTTCTGCAACGCATGCAGCGTTTGATCTGGCTGACCGTCGGCCTGTCAGCCCTGGCCACCGCACTGCTGGGCGCCTGGGCGGCACGCAGCGGCTTGCGCCCGTTGCGGCGGATCAGTGCGGTGGCCAGCGGCGTTTCCGCGCAATCGCTGAACGCGCGGTTGCCTGAAGAAAACATGCCGCCGGAACTGGCGGAAATGGCCCACAACTTCAACGCCATGCTCGGACGCCTCGACGACTCGTTTCAGCGCCTGTCGGCGTTCTCCGCCGACATTGCCCATGAACTGCGCACGCCACTGTCGAACCTGCTGACCCACACCCAGGTCACCCTCACCCGCCCTCGCCCCCTCGAAGACTATCGCGAGGCGCTGCACAGCAACCTCGAAGAGCTGCAATGGATGGCGCAACTGGTCAATGACATGCTCTACCTGGCCAAGGCTGACCATGGGTTGCTGATGCCCAAACGCGAGCCATTGGAGTTGGGACAGGAAACGGATCTGTTGCTGGAGTTTTTTGCGCCGCTGGCGGAAGACGCGCGGGTAAAACTGAGTCGTGACGGCAATGCCCGCATCGAAGGTGACCGCAGCATGTTGCGGCGAGCGCTGTCGAACCTGCTGGACAACGCACTGCGGTTCACACCGGCCGATGGCGAGGTTCGGGTGCGAATCGTCGATCAGCCAAAAGAATTGCGCCTGAGCGTTGAAAACACGGGCCAACAGATTGCCGAAGATCTATTGCCGCGCCTGTTTGACCGGTTTTACCGGGCCGATCCTGCGCGTCGTGAAGGCAGCAGTGAACATGCGGGATTGGGACTGGCGATCACCCAGTCGATCATCCGTGCCCATGGCGGGCAGATTCGTTGCGAATCGGAGAATGGGTGGACCAGGTTTGTGATCGAGTTGCCAAGGGGGGAATGAGGCCGGCAGTTGCGGCCTCCATCACCTGTAGGAGCTGGCTTGCCAGCGAAAGCGGCTTCCGAAAGGAACATTGAGGCCGGCAGGACCGGCCTCTTCGCGAGCAAGCTCGCTCCCACAGTTGACCGAGTTGACTCAGATCTAATGTGGGAGATTGAGGCCAACAGTTCTGGCCTACATCACCTGTAGGAGCTGGCTTGCCAGCGAAAGCGGCTTCCGAAAGGAACATTGAGGCCGGCAGGACCGGCCTCTTCGCTGGCAAGCCAGCTCCTACGAAGAAAGCGGCTTCCGAAAGGGACATTGAGGCTGGCAGGTCCGGCCTCTTCGCTGGCAAGCCAGCTCCTACGAAGAAAGCGGCTTCCGAAAGGGACATTGAGGCTGGCAGGTCCGGCCTCTTCGCGAGCAAGCTCGCTCCCACAGGGTCTGAGGTGTTCACAAGTACGTGATTCAACCCGGTCTACTGTGGGAGCGAGCTTGCTCGCGATGGCGGTGTTACGGGTTACGAATATCTCAGTGCATGAGCCGGCTCGATCTTCGCCGCCCGCCAAGCCGGGTAAACCGTGGCCAGGAAGCTCATGACGAAGCCCGCCGTGCAGATCAAGGCCACATCCGCGCCTTGCAGCTCGGACGGCAGGTTGCTGACGAAATACACGTCGGAACTGAAGATGTGTTGCCCGCTGACCCGCTCGATCCAGCCCACGATCTGGCTGACGTTCAGCGCGGCAATCACGCCCAACACACCGCCGATCAAAGTGCCGACAATACCGATCACGGTGCCCTGCACCATGAAGATCGCCATGATCTGCCGTGGGGTGGCGCCGATGGTACGCAGGATCGCGATGTCCGCACCCTTGTCGTTCACCACCATGATCAGGGTCGCGATGATGTTGAACGCCGCCACTGCGACGATCATCAGCAACAGCAGGCCGATCATGGTTTTTTCCATTTTCATTGCGCTGAACAGGCTGCCCTGGGTGTGGGTCCAGTCGTCAGCCTTGTAGGCGGCGCCCAACCCCGTGGCGATGTCGCTCGACACCTGCGGCGCGGCATACAGGTCCTTCACCGCCAGGCGCACGCTCTGCACCTGATTCGGCTCCCAGTGCTGCATCTGCGCGGCATCGGCCATGTGGATCAGCGCCATGGTGCCGTCCAGTTCGGCGCCGACCTTGAACACACCGACCACATTCAGCCGTTGCATGCGCGGGGTAATGCCACCCGGCGCATTGCTGACTTCCGGCACGATCAGGGTGATCTTGTCGCCGACGTTCAAGCGGAAGCGGCGCGCCGTGATCTCGCCGATCACCACACCGAATTCGCCCGGCTTCAGGGCTTCGAGACTGCCCTGGACGATGTGCTTGGCGACGATCGACACCTGGCCTTCCAGCGCCGGATCGACACCGCTGACCTGGATGGGCTGCATCGTGCCCTTGTAGGACAGCATGCCTTCCATCTCGGTGAACGGCACCGCTGCCGTCACTTCCGGATTTTTCATCGCGGCCGCTGCCACGGGTTTCCAGTCGTCAATCGGGTTGACGCCGACGATGGTGGCGTGCGGCACCATGCCGAGGATGCGCGAGCTCATCTCGCGCTGGAAGCCGTTCATCACCGACAACACCACGATCATCGCCAGCACGCCGAGGGCGAGGCCGATCATCGAGGTCATCGAGATGAAGGAAACAAAGCGATTGCGGCGCTTGGCGCGGGTATAGCGCGTGCCGATAAAGATCGATAACGGTCTGAACATTCGCTGGTGCACCGTATAAAAATAAAAGACCCGACGCCTTTCCAGGCATCGGGTTTCAGCCAATCAGATAGGCGTGAGGCAACCTTCCTGCAGGTGCAGGACGCGGTCCATCTGGCGGGCCAGGTTCATGTCGTGAGTCACCACCAGGAACGCCGTGCGCATCGAGGTGCTGAGTTCCAGCATCAAGTCCTGAATGCCCTGGGCGGTGTGGGAGTCGAGGTTGCCGGTTGGCTCGTCGAGCATCACCAGGCCCGGTGTGTTCACCAGGGCGCGGGCGATGGCCACACGCTGACGCTCGCCGCCGGACAATTCGGCCGGCTTGTGCTCCAGGCGATGGCCCAGCCCTACCCGCTCCAGCAACGCCGTGGCACGCTGACGCGCCTCCGGGATCGCGGTCTTGCCGATCAGCAGCGGCATGCAGACGTTTTCCAGCGCGGTGAATTCCGGCAGCAGGTGGTGGAACTGATACACGAAGCCGAGGGCGCGATTACGCAGCAGGCCGCGTTTTTTCTCGCTCAGCGCCGACAGTTCCTCGCCGTCGAGCCAGACGCTGCCCTTGGTCGGCGTATCGAGGCCGCCCAGCAGGTTGAGCAAGGTACTTTTGCCCGAGCCCGACTTGCCGACAATCGCCACGCGCTCTCCCGGGTGCAACTCCAGTTGCAGGCCGGCCAACACTTCCACCGACTCCGGGCCTTCCTCGTAGGACTTGCCCAGGCTGCGGCAGCTCAAGATTGCTTTATCACTCATGCCCGACTCACTCATAACGTAGCGCCTCCGCAGGCTGGGTGCGCGCGGCACGCCAGGCTGGATACAGGGTGGCGAGGAAACTCAGGACCAACGCCGCAGAGCAGACCATCACGACGTCCTGGCTCTGCACTTGCGAGGGCAGGTAATCGATGAAATACACGTCGGCGTTGAGGAATTTGTGGCCGATCAGTCCTTCGAGCGCCGAGATCGCGGCACTGACATTCAGCGCGGCGAAGATCCCGACCACCGCGCCGATCGCGGTACCGACCACGCCAATGACCGTGCCCTGCACCATGAACGTGCGCATGATCGTGCCCGGCGTGGCGCCCAAGGTGCGCAGGATCGCGATGTCGCCCTTCTTGTCGTTCACCACCATCACCAGCGTGGAAATGATGTTGAACGCAGCGACCGCGACGATCAGCAGCAGCAACAGGCCGATCATGGCTTTTTCCATGCGGATCGCCTGGTACAGGTTGCCGTGGGTGCGGGTCCAGTCGCGGGCGTAGAAACGGTCTTCGCCGAGATCGCGGGCGATGCTCCACGCGGTGCGCGGTGCCTGGAACAGGTCGTCGAACTTCAGGCGCAAGCCCTGGACCTGATCCGGTTTCCAGCGATGCAGCCGGGCCAGATCCTGCAGGTTGGTGACGCCCAGATAGCCATCGAGCTCGCCGGCGCCGACATGGAAAATGCCGACCACGGTAAAGCGCTTCATGCGCGGGAACATCCCGGCCGGGGTCACGGTGACTTCCGGGGCGACGAAGGTCAGCTTGTCGCCGATCACGGCACCGAGCTTGGCCGCCGCCTTGTCGCCGATGACGATGCCGAACTCACCCGGCACCAGATCGTCGAGTTTTCCCTGGGTCATGAAGTGATCGATGATCGACACCTGACGCTCCTGCGCCGGATCGATGGCATTGAGCAGGACTTTCGAGACCTTGCCGTTATTGGTCAGCAAGCCCTGCATTTGCGTAAACGGCGCCACGGCCGTCACCTGCGGGTTCTGCTTGACCTTGGCCGCCAGGCTTTGCCAATCGCTGATCGGCTCGCCGGACTCGATGGTCGCGTGGGGCACCATGCCCAGCACGCGGGTGCGCATCTCATGATCGAAGCCGTTCATCACCGACAGCACCACGATCATCACGACCACGCCAAGGGCGAGCCCGATCATCGAAGTCAGGGAAATGAATGACACAAAATGATTGCGACGCTTTGCACGGGTGTAACGCGTGCCGATAAATACGAAGAGAGGTCTGAACATGTCGGGGCTTGTTCGGAGGGAAAAGGAACGTCCTTGTGGCGGGGGTCGATAACCAGCTTTACACTCAGACCACCGCCGCTACCATGGGTTCGCCATGTCGACATTAGATGAAGAAGATCGCCGCGAATACTACCGTATCGAGGATACGATCGCACTGGAAATTCGGCTCCTGTCCGCTGCTGAAGCCACAGGCCAGGAAGTGTTGCAGGATGCTTCCCCACTCTTCAACTTGCTCAGCGAACTGCACCTGAGTGAATTCGAGTCGCAACACCTGTTGCGCCAGCTCAGCGAACGCGACCGCACGACCGCCGCATTCCTCAAATCCCAGAACAAACGCATCGATTTGCTGAGTCAGGTCGTCGCTCTGACAGTGCTCGGGCAGATCGGCGAACCGCAGCCGGTGATCATCTCCGAAGGCGGCATCGACTTTCAGCATCCAACGCCCATTGCCGCCGGCGCACACCTGTCGGTCAAGCTGGTGCTGATGCCGCAAGCCCTGGGCTTGCTGCTGCGCGCTCGCGTCACCCATTGCGACCGCAAGGGCGATGGCTATGACGTCGGCACCGAGTTCGAACACCTGACCGACGCCCAGCGCCAACTGCTGGCCCGCCACATCTTGCAAAAGCAGGCCCAGCAACGACGCCTGGCCCGCGAACAACTCGAATCAGGCAATTAATTTAAGGAAGAACCGTGACCCTCATCTACGGCCATCGCGGCGCCAAGGGCGAAGCACCGGAAAACACCCTGACCAGCTTTCAGGAATGTCTCAAGCACGGCGTGCGTCGCTGCGAACTGGACCTGCACCTGTCCATGGATGGCGAGCTGATGGTCATTCACGACCCGACCCTCAAACGCACCACGGACCGTCGCGGCAAGGTCGTCGAACACACGGCGGCCGAACTGGTGACCTATGACGCACGCAAGGGCGGCCCGGGCTGGATCAAGCCGTGCCCGATTCCGACGCTGGAAGAACTGTTCGAGAAATGCGACTTCGATCACTGGCAGCTGGAAGTCAAAAGTGCATCAAGGATGCGTGCCGCGACCACCGTGCTGGCGATTCGTGAAATGGCGCAGCGTCATGGCCTGATGGACAAGGTGACGATCACTTCGAGTTCCCGCGAAGTGCTCAAGGCGGCGCTGGAACTGGTGCCGGACGTATCCCGCGGGCTGGTGGCCGAGTACGCCTGGCTCGACCCGCTGAAGGTCGCGGCCAGCTATGGCTGTGAGATCCTGGCGCTGAACTGGACCCTGTGCACGCCGGAACGCCTGCAAAGGGCGCAGCGTCAGGGGCTGCATGTGTCGGTGTGGACCGTCAACGAGCCCGCGCTGATGCGCAGGCTCGCCGACTTCGGCGTTGACAGCCTGATTACAGACTTTCCCGGTTTGGCCATTGCCACGCTCGAGAATTGCTGAAATCGGTCTCCCCGGCCGGCTCAGGCCACCGGCCGGAGCCGCTCAAAAAAGCCGGTTGAGGCCGTCGTATGCCGCTACCCGATAGGCTTCGGCCATGGTCGGGTAGTTAAACGTGGTGTTGACGAAGTACTTCAGCGTGTTCTGTTCGCCCGGCTGGTTCATGATCGCCTGACCGATGTGCACGATCTCCGACGCCTGATAACCGAAGCAGTGAACGCCCAGCACCTCCAGGGTTTCACGGTGGAACAGGATCTTCAGCATGCCTTGCGGCTCGCCGGCGATCTGCGCCCGCGCCATGCTCTTGAAGAACGCCTTGCCGACTTCGTACGGCACCTTGGCCTGGGTCAACTCCTGCTCGTTCTTGCCGATCGAGCTGATCTCCGGAATGGTGTAGATGCCGGTCGGCACGTCATTCACGAAACGCCAGCTACCGTTATCGACGATGCTGCCCGCGGCCGAACGACCCTGGTCATGGGCGGCACTGGCCAGGCTCGGCCAGCCGATCACGTCACCGGCGCCGTAGATGTTCGGCACGCAGGTGCGGTAGTTCTCGTCGACTTCGATCTGGCCACGGCTGTTGACCTTCACGCCGATGTTTTCCAGACCCAACTGATCGGTGTTGCCGGTACGGCCGTTGCACCAGAGCAAGGCGTCGGCCTTGATCTTCTTGCCGGACTTGAGGTGCAGGATCACGCCATTGTCCACGCCTTCGACGCGGTCATAGTCTTCGTTATGGCGAACCGTGATGTTGTTGTTGCTGAAGTGGTAGCTCAGGGCCTGGGAGATTTCCGAGTCGAGGAAGCTCAGCAGTTGCCCACGGTTGTCCACCAGTTCGACCAATACACCCAGACCGCTGAAGATCGAGGCGTATTCGCAACCGATCACGCCGGCGCCGTAAACGATGAGTTTGCGCGGGGTGTGGCCGAGGCTGAGGATGGTGTCGCTATCGTAGATACGCGGGTGGTGGAAATCGATGTCCGCCGGGCGATACGGGCGCGAACCCGTGGCGATGATGATGTGCTTGGCCACCAGTTTTTCGACCACGCCGTTGGCGCAGACCACTTCGATGGTTTGCTCGTCGGCGAAGCTGCCGGTGCCGAAGAACACGTCGACGCGGTTACGGGCGTAGTAGCCGGTACGCGAAGCGACTTGTTTGGCGATGACTTTCTCGGCGCTTTTCAACACGTCCGGGAAGGAGAACCAGCGCGGTTCGCCAATGGCCCGGAACATCGGGTTGGTGTTGAACTGCATGATCTGCCGCACCGAGTGACGCAGTGCCTTGGACGGGATGGTGCCCAAGTGAGTGCAGTTGCCGCCGACCTGGCGACGGCTGTCGACCATCGCGACCTTGCGCCCTGCCTTGGCGGCGTTCATTGCCGCGCCTTCCCCCGCCGGGCCGGAACCCAACACCACCACGTCGTAGTTGTAGACAGCCATGCGTACTCCTCAGAACAGGCCGCAGCACCCTCGGCACCTGCGGCTAAATCACGCCAATGCGTGGCATGAAGGAACAATTTGGGGCCAGTGCAGAACCCGGACACAGTCTATAGAAGCGTCAACGCCGCGCACATTAACCCTTGGTCGCGTCGTAGGCTACTTTTGCCTGCACTACAACGCCAGTTTTCAATGCTCAAATCGCCACAATCACTCGGTTTTTTCGCCACTGAGGCGTTCAAAAGCGTGACTGCTGCGCGTGACGAAACCTGTATCGGCACGAATCACAAAAAATGCGCCGATATCGTGTTTTTCTGCGTAGTCCCAACCGCGCTCAGGACCAAGAATCAACAACAGCGTCGATAAGCCATCGGCCATCAACGCTGAAGGATGAATCACCGTGACCGATGCCAGACGGTGTGAGACCGGCGCACCGGTGCGCGCATCGAAGGTGTGGGAAAAACGCTGGCCGTCCTGTTCGAAGTAATTACGATAGTCGCCGGAAGTGGACAGGCCATAACCGTCGACAACAATGACCCGCTCGGCCACTTGCCGGTCATCCCGAGGTTCCTCCAGGGCGATGCGCCATGGCGAGCCGTCGGGCTTCTTGCCAGCGGCCTTGAGTTCTCCAGTGACTTCGACGAGGTAATCGTGGATGCCTTTTTCCTCGATCCTTGCAGCAATCGTGTCAACGGTGAAACCGGCAGCGATGCTGTTGAAATCGACCTCGACCGCGGCGTCCTTGCACAACCGGTCGCCCTCGATGCGCAAGTGTTCGTGGCCGACCCGCTTGCGAGCTTCGGCCAGCGCTTCAGCGGTCGGTACTTTTTCCCCGCGGGCCTGCGGACCAAATCCCCAGAGGTTGAGCAACGGTTCCACCGTCAGATCGTAGGAACCTTCACTTTGCACTGACAGCTGCTCACCCACGCGGACCAATTCGAGGATCGACGCCGGCATTGCCTGACAACCGTTGGCAGGCAACGCATTGAAGCGCTCGATGTCCGAGTCGCTGCGGTAGGTCGACATTTGCCGGTCAATGTCAGCGAGGATCTGCTCGACCTGGACACGGACCTCGTCCGGCGCCGGCAGGCCGGCGTGGCGCACATACTTGATCGAATAAGTGCTGCCCATGGTGGGACCGCTGAAGCTTTCGAGGGGGTCGCTGTTGCCGCAACCAGACAACAGGACGATCAACACAAAGCACCCTATCCGCCAGATCAACAAATCCTGCATCCCCCGAAGCCCCCCCCCTGACACACCATCGAGGCTCGCCATTATGCGATAGAAACTGCGGGAGCGAGCTTGCTCGCGATGGCAGTCTGTCAGGCGACATCGATGTTGCATGGGCGGGCCTCTTCGCGAGCAGGCTCGCTCCCACAATGATTTTTGGATACCCGCAGATGTTGCGTACACCTGATAACCCTGTGGGAGCGAGCCTGCTCGCGAAGAGGCCATCACATTC
>NZ_CATKPZ010000004.1:0-184401 GCF_949767415.1 Pseudomonas sp. IT-196MI5 | reverse complement strand
CCTGTTACGACTGGCCGAAATCGACCCAAAACTGTCGATCAATACCTGGCAAATAACGCTCTGTAGGGGTCAGAACCCGCAGTGGGGGTCTGCCTCAATACATGATTTAACAAGTGGGCGATGACCGATGTTCATAAGTGGCTGTAACCCGGGATTTTAAGACCCGCTAGCCAGAAAACAGGTTAGAGTGTTCATCAATGTCTGTTCATAAGGGACCCTCCACTCGAATCGCGTAGTCGCGCCAAGCGGTTCCAGCGAACGATCCGGGCAAAAAAACGTATATCAATCGTTGTTTGAAGAATGAATCGTCCGCTGTTTGTTTCTCTAGATGGGCCCAAGGGAACCGGCAAAACCACACTGTTGGAGGCCGTTACGAAAGTACTGAGGGCAGACAACAAAAAAGTGATCCGACTTTGCGAGAAAAAAAGCGACCCCTATAGGGGTGAAACAATGACCCTCGTCAACCAACTCGTCAGAAATCCCACCCGGGAATTGGAGTTGGGGGTTTGTGAGCGCTTTGCTGATAGCCGTACCTGGATTTCCCGGCACGTGCTGGCTAAACAGCCACCAGGCAGCATTATCTTGATCGATCGCTGGTACCCGTCTGATGCCGCGTTTCGCCGGATAGTCCCGTTTGCAGAGATTCTACAGTTGAACATCGATCGAAACGTGCGAGTGCCAGACCTGCATGTCGGGGTTGTCACCGCCCCTGATATTTCATGGGCGAGGGCAGCGGCACGACGGCGTGGACTGAGCAGTACCGTGATCCATAAGCTGGAAGAACATGTCGCTTGTACCAAGGCGTTCGAGCGAGCGATTGCAGATCACGGCTGGGTTTTATGCCGTAATGAAGGAACGATCGAAGACGCAACGATGCAGGTGATTTCTGAGATCTATAGAGTTCTTCGATGCTAGCGAAGGCGCAAACAAACGCCCCGACATGTTCGGGGCGTTTGTTTTGTGCTGGATAAAAGCCTTTCAGCCAATTAATACCATCAATAGGTGAACATCAGCTGTAATGACTTGCCGAGCCAGCAGCGGGTTTGAGTTTCCTGGTATGGGTCAACTGATAGGCAATCGCCAGCCATATGAACCACCCTGGCATGACCATCAAGGCAATACGGGTGTCAGGTCTCAATGCCAGCAGACAGAGAACGAAACCCAGAAACCCCAAGGAAAACCAGGCCATCGGCACGCCGCCCGGCATCTTGTAGGCCGATATCGCATGCAAATCAGGTCGCTTTTTGCGATAGGCAATGTACGACGCGAGGATGGTCGACCAGGTGAAAATCACCAGGATTGCCGACACGGTAGAGACGATGGTGAACGCGGTCATGACTTCTGGAACGATGAACAGCAACAACACGCCTACCAGCATCAACAGTGTGGTGAACGCCAGGCTCAGCAGAGGCACGCTATTGCTCGACAGACGTCGGAAAACCCCCGGAGCGTTGTCCTGATTGGCCAATCCAAACAGCATGCGACTGGATGAAAATACGCCACTGTTGGCCGATGAGGCGGCGGATGTCAGTACCACGAAGTTGACGATGCCGGCTGCTGCGGGAAACCCTGCAACCAGAAACAGTTCGACGAAGGGGCTCTTGTTGGGCGAGACCTGTTGCCAGGAAGTCACTGCAATAATGCAGGCCAGTGCCAGCACATAAAACAGGATGATTCTCAGCGGAATCGAGTTGATGGCTTTAGGCAGGGTCTTCTCTGGGGAGCGAGTTTCTGCGGCAGCAGTACCGATCAGCTCGGTGCCCGCAAATGAGAAAATCGCCATCTGGAACCCGGCAAAGAAACCGAACAAGCCGTTGGGGAAGGCGGCCTGTTTATCCAGCAAGTGGTTCAGGGATGCGGTGACGCCACTGGGTGAGACAAAGGAGCTGGCAATCATCACCATGCTGACGCCAATCAGGGTGACGACGGCAATGATCTTGATGATCGCGAACCAGAACTCCACTTCACCAAAGAGCCTGACAGTCAGCACGTTCAAGGCGAACAGTGTCATCAGCATGCCGATCGCCGGTATCCAGGCGGGTACATCGGGGAACCAATACTGAAAAAATCCACCCACCACGACTGCATCACCTATCACTGCAACGCTCCAGCTTAGCCAGTATGACCAGCCGAGAAAGAATGCTGCGCGTGGGCCAAGGTAGGCACCGGCAAAATCCGCGAAGGTTTTGAAATTCAAGTTGGAGAGCAACAGTTCGCCCATGGCGCGCATGACGAAGTAGACGAACAGACCGATGATCATATAGATGAGGATGATCGACGTGCCGGAGAGGGCGATGATCTTCCCGGAACCCATAAAAAGACCGGTACCGATGGCGCCTCCCATGGCCATTAACTGTATGTGACGATTGCTGAGCGTGCGCTGCAGCGCGGGCTGTTCAACCCGCTCGGACGGAGTCGATTTCATTACAAAACCTCTTGATTTTATGTTTTTGAGTTTTGGCAGAAAGTGGGTGTCTAGCGTTCTTGTTGGAGATGTAACGGCTACTGACGGTAGTGATTTGCTGGCGGCAGGGTTGGTTCTCCACTCACTCAGTGATTAGCCCCTTGGCACTTTGCTCAGGGGCATCACCAATGGCTCTCAACTCACTGTGCGCAGGCGCGAGGGGACGATTGCTGACGGTTGATCAAGCAGCTGGTAGAGGTTTTTTATGTTGTCAGGCGTCGGCACCAGATGGATGCGCTCACCGATGGCATGCTCCCGCGCCAGGTCGTGCACGTAGCGCAGTGACGAAAAGTCTTCGAGGGCAAAACCCACCGAATCGAACACGGTGACCTGTGCGTCGCTCTCGCGGCCCGGGACTTCGCCCTGAACAATCCGGAAGAATTCGACGACGGGAGAGTCGGCGTCCAGCTGTTGAATGTCGCCTTCAATCCGGGTTTGCGGTTCGAATTCAACGATGACCCGGGCGTTTCGCAGGATGTCGGCGTGCAGTTCGGTTTTGCCTGGGCAGTCACCGCCTACGGCGTTGATATGCATGCCGGGCTCAATCATCTCGGGCGTCAGAATCGTTGCATAGGCTTTGTCTGCGGTGACCGTGGTGATGATGTGTGCGCCCTTGACCGCTTCCTGTACCGAGTTGGCCAGAATCACCTCAATATCCGGGAATGCTGACAGGTTGTGCTTCAACTTGAGTGAAGCGTCGCGATCGATATCGAAAATGCGGATTTCATTGATGGACAGCATTTCGTGGAAGGCGAGGGCCTGAAATTCGCTCTGGGCACCGTTGCCGATGATTGCCATGGTGCTTGCACCTGGGCGCGCCAGGGACTGCGCGACCAGGGCGGAAGTCGCCGCCGTGCGCACGGCTGTGGTCAGCGTCAGTTCACTGAGTAAGGTGGGATAGCCACTGTGGACATCGGCCAGGACACCGAAGGCCATGACCGTCAACAAATTGCTTTGACCGTTGCCCGGGTGACCATTCACGTATTTGAACGAGTACTGTTGGCCATCGTCGGTGGGCATCAACTCGATCACACCGTCGGCCGAATGATTGGCGGTACGGGGCGACTTATCAAACTGCGCCCAGCGTGAGTAGTCAGCTTCAATGTAAGCCGCCATTTCGCGGATTGCCCGGCGGATTCCCACTGTGGCGAACAGGCGTGCAGCATGATCGACGTCTATAAAAAGAGTCATGTTTTTATTCTCCGATTCAATAGTTGAAACGCTGCAGGTCAGGGGGGACTCAGGCGCGTTTGCTCTCGTAGCCATGCAGCACGTTCACCGCATTGATGCCGATTTCATCGACCATGTAGCCGCCTTCCATGACGAACAGGGTGGGGCAGCCCACCCCCGCGATCAGCTCGCCGATGCCGATGAAGTCTTCGCTTTCCAGCAGGAAGTGACTGATGGGGTCGTCCTTGAACGTGTCGACGCCCAGTGAAATAACCAACACTTCAGGGGCGAACTGCTGGAGTTTCTTGCAGGCGTGGAGCAAGGCGTTGCGATAACTTTCCCAGGTGGTGTTCTTCGGCAGCGGATAGTTCAGGTTGTAACCTTCGCCCTGGCCTGTGCCGACTTCGTGGCTGAAGCCTGAGTAGTACGGATAGGACACCGCCGGTTCGCCGTGCAGCGAGACAAACATGACGTCACTACGCTCGTAGAAAATGTTCTGGGTGCCATTTCCGTGATGAAAGTCGACGTCCAGTACCGCGACACGTTTGGCACCTTGGGTAACGGCCTGCTGTGCAGCAATGGCGGCGTTGTTCAGATAGCAGTAACCGCCCATGTATTCACGCGCTGCGTGATGGCCGGGCGGTCGGCACAGGGCAAAAGCACTGTCATGGCCTTCATCGATCAGCGCCAGGCCGGTGAGGGCGATGTCTGCACTGGTTTTCACCGCTTGCCAAGTGGTGGCGGTAATCGGGGAGCCGGCGTCCATGGCGTAGAAACCGAGCTTGCCGTCGATGAACGTCGGGACTTGCTCGTTGGACAGGTCACGCACTGGCCATACCAGCGGTAGGGCATCGTGCGTACGTCCGGTCGCGCACCATTCTGACCAGGCGCCTTCTAGAAAGCTGACGTAGCGCTCGCTGTGCGCATTGATGTAACACGACCGGTCAAATGCTCGCGGTTCGACGATCTGGCCAAGGCCTACCTGCTTGACACGGTTATGGACGGTATCGGCCCGACTGGGCTGTTCGAACGACGGCTTGAGCACGCCGTCTTTCAATTCGGTGCCGTGGTGCAAGCGGTGGGAATCACTGAAAACTGTAAACATTCTGCGCATCCGTTAATGTGAGCCAGTGCAAATATTCTGTTCCAGCCGGGAGGCGCTTTCTTTGCTTTGTTTTCGTGGTTTGCTAGATTAATCGGGCGTTTTTACTCTGGAATGGCGTAATGCAGAAAAAACTATCCAAACGCATCAGTCTCGACGATACCGACTTGGCAATCCTCGCATTGCTGCAAGAAGATGCGAGTATTTCCAATGCTGAGCTCAGTGAGCGCTTGTCGTTAAGCCTGACACCTTGCTGGAGGCGGCGTAAGAGAATGGAGGAGGCGGGCGTGATCAAGGGCTATCAGGCGAACCTTGATCGACGAATGCTGGGGTTGGATATCATGGCGTTCGTGCACATCCGTTTTTCCACCCACGCCGATCATGCTCCGGACGCCTTCGAGGCGGTGATTGCGCAATTGCCCGAAGTGTTGTCCTGTCACAAGATCACCGGCGATGCCGATTACGTGCTGCAAGTGTTGGCAGAGGATCTTGATAGCTACAGTGACTTTATCGAGCAGGTGCTCAGGCGTCAGGTGGGTATTGCGTCCATCCAGTCCAGTCTGGCTTTACGCGAGGTCAAGACCAGTAGCCGTATAGCGATACCCAAATCGAGCAAGGAGTGAATGGGCAGGGGTTAGATCACCTTTTGAAACCCTGCCTTTGACGTAGCTCCGTTGTAGTCAACCGACACACTGTTGCTCACTCAGTGACTGAGGCTTGTCCGTATTCTCACGGGCAAGCTCAATGCTTTAATGCAAGGTGATCGGTGCCGGCTATCTGTTCTACCTGGGTGTAAGGCAGTTGTTCAAAAAGAGCCCGATGCTCGCGCGAGCGTCAACCGAATTAACTGAATCTCAAAGCGATGCCCTGACCACCAATGGACAATCAACTGGCTGGGTTCCCGATACGTCGAGGGTCTCGATCAGGTGCCGGGCAGCCTTGCGACCGATCTCGTAGTACGGCAGTTGCACCGTGGTCAGCGGCGGGATGAACAGCTCGGCAATACCGATCATGTTGTCGTAGCCGAGCACGGCGACATCGTCGGGAATTTTCAGGCCACGGCCCAACAACAGCTGATAGGCACAAAAGGCAATGCGGTCGTTGCCACAGATCAGAACATCGAACTGGGGACGACCTTCGATGATGTGCCGGTCGAGGATGGCTGCGGTTTCACCATAGGCATCATGATCGGAAAGGTCGTATTGCAGCAGTGCGTCAGGCGCCAGGCCGAATGCCTGACAGGCACGCTGCAGGCCTTTTTGTCGCAGGTCCCAGGCCAGGCTCTGTTTGGGCAGATTGATACAAAGAGGGCGCCGATAGCCTTGGCTCAACGCGTGATGTACGGCGCGATACTGCCCCGATTCGTCGTCCGGCACATAACTGACCAGGTGACTGTCATCGGCCAGGCAATTGGCGAGTACCAGGGGTTTGCTCTTCAAACGCTCGGGAATGCTCACCTGGCGAAATCCCATGGCGCTGAAGATCAACCCGTCGGGACGGTGCGACAACATCAGGTCGATGTTCTGGTCGGTGGGCGGGTTGCTCAACAGGTTGAGGATGAAGACATTCCAGCCGGCCTGCTGTGCGGTCTGTTCGATGGACAGCAACAGTTCGACCGCGAACGGTGTGGTCGCGGTGTCCAGCGCGAACACTCCGATGGTGCGCGACTGGAGGTTGTCGCCGCGCATCTTGCGCGCCGACAGGCTCGGTACGAATTGCAGTTCATCAATGGCGCGACGTACCCGCTGAAGGGTTTCGGGGCTCAGTTTTTCCGGATTATTGAGCGCTCGAGAAACCGTCATCAGGGACACGCCGGCCAGCTGTGCAACATCTTTCACTGAAGTCATGCGAGATGAGACCGGTCAGGTTGACGCAGAATCATGACACAGGGCCCGGGCTTCTCGCGACTCGAATGACGCTGCTCACAGCCATCCAGAGCCCAGAGGCCATGCCTTGGGAATCGAGACACGCCCGCCACTTCCGCTGGCAAACAGCTTCACGCCCAGACTGTCGGGCCCCGGATAGAAGCGACTGCTGAGGCTGAAGCGCCCGTTTGCGTCGAACACCTCGATGGACGAGCGATCGAGAAACACACGCAGTTCCAGTCGCTCTTGTGTCGGGTCTATCGCCACGCTGCGCTGACCGGTGACTTGTGCACCCGAGCGGCTGCGGTCAAGCACCAGACGCTGCAGTGATGCATCGTAATAGAGCCGGGTTTCTTCCTGGCCATCGTCGCTGCAACGCAAGGCGATTCCCAGGTGGCCGTCGGTGCAGCCGAGCAAATCCAGATGCACATGGATCTCGAGCCGGTCGCCATTCACTTCCCGCACCCATCGGGCTCCCGAACCATCCCACCAGGACGTGCCCGGCAATGGCGCCTTGCGCAGAGCGGTGAGCTCCCGTGCCGGATACACGTAAAGGCGATCTGCATGCAGTTCAAGTTCGCGCGGTAAACCGAGCATGCCGCACCAGTGATGGGCCTGGCTCGGCATCGGGCTTTCCCACATGTCGAGCCACGCCCACACAAGGCGCCGGCCGTCGGCGGCCAGTAGCGTTTGCGCGGCATAGAAATCGTGGCCGTTATCCAGCTCGATAAAGGGCCCGCCGGTGAAGTGCCATTCGCTGTCGAGTCGGCCCACTCGATAGCCGGTCTGGTACTTGTTGAGCCGTTCGTAACCCTCCGGTTGCATGCCCTGGGGGGAGTACAGCAGTACATCGCGCCCGTTCAGTCGGAACAGATCCGGGCACTCCCACATATAGCCATCGCCCTCGCTGCCGCTGGACACATAATCGAGGAACTCCCAGGCGTGCAGATCGGTGGAACGGTATAGCGGCAGTAGCGGTTTATCACCCAGACGCGCGCCGGCAATCAGGTACCAATAGTCATCCTCCTGCCACACCTTGGGGTCACGAAAGTGCATGATCGTGTCTTGCGGCGCGTTCTCGATGACGGCGCCATGTTTGACGAACCGAATGCCGTCAGTACTGGTGGCCAGGCACTGGACCTGGCGGATCGAGCGTTCGTCACCCACTTCCCCCAGCCAGGTGTGCCCGGTGTAGATCAGTGCCAAGGTATCGCCACACACCACCGCGCTACCGGAAAAACAACCGTGGCGGTCGAAGTCGTCGCCGGGCGCGAGCGCAATGGGTAGATGTTGCCAATGGACCAGATCGGCACTCTTGGCATGCCCCCAATACATCGGGCCCCATTTCGCTTCGAAAGGGTGGTGTTGATAGAACACGTGGTATTCGCCACGAAAGTACACCACCCCGTTGGGGTCGTTCATCCAGCCCACCGGGGGGGCAAGATGATAATCGGGTCGATAATCGTGGATGACGCGAGACAGGCCATCACTCAGCGCATGCTGCGCAATTTCAAGGGCTGCGGACATTGGAACACTCATGGAATTCAAAGACACAGTCATAGGGCGCCTGCTCGTGCCGAGCGTAGAGGGACGCCATCCGGCAGGGTTTCAATGGCGTGTGGGTGGCGCTTCAAGGCCGTGCCGTCGGCGTCGAACAGGTGCAGGTTGTCGACGTCCAGTTGCAGCTCGACCCGATCGCCCGCCTGCCATCCGGCGTTGACCTCACAACGACAGATCAGTGGCTCGTCCTGACCTGTCTCGAGGTGCACATAGGTTTCGCTGCCCAGGTATTCGACCGCGGTCACGACGACACCGGCGGTTCCCTGCGCCGCTTTGAGCGACACGTGTTCCGGGCGAATCCCCAGGCTCAGTGGGGCGTCCGCTGTCAGGTTCGAGCTGTCGAAGGGCAGGGTGGTCATACCCAGGACGGGAGTATCGACCAGGCTGGTTTCACCCGGTACATGCAGGCGTGCCGCCAGAAAGTTCATTCTGGGCGAACCGAGGAAGCCGGCGACAAAGCGGCTCGCCGGGCGTTCATAGAGTTCGCGCGGTGAGCCGACCTGTTCTACGCGACCGCCATTGAGCACGACAATTTTGTCGGCCAGGGTCATCGCTTCCACCTGATCGTGAGTGACGTAGATCATGGTCGAGCCCAGTCGGGCATGCAGCCGGGCGATTTCGTTGCGCATCTGCACCCGCAAGGATGCATCCAGATTGGAGAGCGGCTCATCGAACAACAAAATGTCCGGCTCACGCGCCATGGCTCTGCCCATGGCCACACGCTGACGCTGCCCTCCCGACAGTTCCTTTGGCTTGCGTTGCAGCAGTTTGTCCAACTGCAGGATTTGCGCCGTTTTCAGCACGCGCTCGCGCAGGCTGGTCTTTTCAGTCCTGGCCAGTTTGAGACCAAAGCTGATGTTGTCGTAGACGCTCATGTGCGGGTACAGCGCATAGGACTGAAACACCATGCCGACGCCACGCTCGCGGGGCTCCAGGTCGTTGACCCGACGCCCGTCGATCAGCAGGTCGCCGCCGCAGATCGAATCCAGTCCGGCGATCAGTCGCAGCAGAGTCGACTTGCCGCAGCCCGAAGGGCCGACGAACACCACGAATTCACCCGCAGCGATCTCCAGGCTGACGTCGCGCAGAATCCGCGCGCCACCCAATTGTTTGTTCACGTTGTCCAGTTTCAATTTGATCACGATGCTGTTCCTTATAGTTGTCGGGCATCAACCCTTTAACGCGCCGGCAGTAAGACCGGAAACGATTCGGCGCTGGAAGATCAGCACCAGAATCACCAGTGGGACGGTGACCACCACCGATGCGGCCATCAACAGCCCCCAAGGCAACTCATGAGGACTCCCGCCGGAAATCAAGGCGATGGCGACCGGCACTGTGCGTTGCGTGTCGGTGAGGGTGAAGGTCAGGGCAAACAGGAACTCGTTCCATGCGGCGATAAAGGCCAACAAGCCAGTGGTGACCAGTGCAGGCCAGAGCAGCGGCAACAGCACGCGGGTCAGCGTGACCCATGGGGACGCGCCATCCATGATGGCCGCTTCTTCCAGTTCATGAGGCAGTTGCCCCATGAACGTGGTCAGCACCCAGACGGTGAAGGGCAGGGTGAAAATCGTGTAACTCAGGATCAACGCCCAGGACGTGTTGTACAGACCCAGGGCGCGGATCACTTCGAACAGACCCGACAGCACAGCGACCTGGGGAAACATCGACACACCAAGCACCAGCATCAACACCGTGCCACGCCCTCGGAACTTCACCCGGCCCAAGGCATAGGCGGCGGTCAGGCTGAGGAACAGCGCCAGCGTCACCACACACAGCGCCACCACCAGCGAATTACCGATCGCCCGCAGGAATGAAGCTTGATGGAGTACCGCCGCGTAATTGGAGAAGTCGGGGTTGTCGATCCAGTAGCTCACCTCGAACAAGGCGCTGGACGGCTTCAGTGAAGTCACGATGGCGTAGTAGAAAGGGAAGACCGCATACAGCAGCAATACCCCGATCAGGCACCAGAACCCGAGGCGCAACAGTGCTTTTTTCAGTAGGCGCAGGTTCATGACCGGACCTCCAGTTGACGGCGTCCGAGGTAGAGATAAAGCATGGCGATCACCGCAACCACCAGAAACAGCAGCGTCGAGGCCGCGCTGCCGTAACCGACGTCCTGGAATTCCACCAGGTGCTGGCGGGCATACACCGACATGCTCATGGTGCTCGACGAGTTCGAGGTCAGCACATAGATCACGTCGAATACCCGCAGCGAGTCGAGGATGCGGAAGATCGCCGCCACCAGCAGTGCGGGCATCAGCAGGGGAAGGGTGACACGCCAGAACACTTTCAGCGGATGAATGCCATCGACCCTCGCGGCTTCGTAGCAATCGCTCGGCAACATCTGCAAGGCCGCCAGCATCAGCAGCGTGACAAACGGCACGGTCTTCCAGACGTCGACGAGGATCACCGCCCACATCGACAGGTCCGCATCGGCCGTCCAGGCCAGGGGCGCGTCAATCAGGCCGAGGCTCAGCATCAGGTGATTGATGATGCCGAACTGGTCGTTAAGCATCCATGACCAGATCTTCGCCGAGACAATGGTTGGAATCGCCCAGGGAATCAGAATCATCGCCCGCACCAGGGAACGGCCGGTGAACTTGATGTTGAGCAGCAACGCCACCAACAGTCCCAGGACGACTTCCAGCCCCACCGACACCACGGTGAAATGCAAGGTGTTGCGCACCGCGTTCCACCATTGCGGATCGACCAGGATGCCCGACCAGCTGGAGCCGTTGTGGAACAGATAATTGCTCAAGCCGATGAAGGATCCGCCAGCGGTGTCCGACAGACTGGCGTCGGTCAGGCTGAACCAGAATGTGCGCAGTAGCGGCCAGGCCGCCACCAGGGCCAGACACAACAGCATCGGTGTCAGAAACAGCCAGGCGGCGCGTACCCGGCGTCGTTGTACGGGCGTTTCCCTGGTGAGCAGAAGCTCGTCACAGGGGACATGGGTCGTAGAGACAGACATGGTGATTTTCTTCCTTGTGGCTTACCAGTTCCGGCGTTTGATGCGTGTGAGTTCGCTTTCCAGCTCGGCCAGCGCCTGATCCACAGGCAACTCGCCCGCCAGCACACCATGCACTCGATCGAAGAACGCATTGGAGACCCGTGGATAGCGATCGGCAGTGATGGAGGCGGGGCGCATGACCCCATCGTTGAGAATGCTGTGCAGCTGACTGTAATAAGGCATTGCCGCGAGCAGTTCGGGATCCTGATACAGCGACTCGATCACCGGGTTATAGGCGGCAGCCAGAGCACGATGTTTTTGCTGTTGGGCACTGGTCAGGTAGCTCACCAGTTCTGCGGCAAGTTTTGGATGGGCGCTGTAACGCGACACCGCCAGGCCCCACCCACCGAGGGTGGAGGCATGGGTACCGGTCTCGCCGCCACGGGGCAGGGGAGCGACCCCGACCTTGTCTTTTACGGCACTGTCCTGGCTTTGCACCAAGGCCCAGACATAAGGCCAGTTACGCATGAACAGCGCATTGCCCGACTGGAACACGCCACGTCCTTCTTCCTCGGTGTAGTTGAGTACGCCACGCGGGGAGATGTCTCCTATCCAGCTTTTCGCCAGGGTCAACGCCGTTCTTGAGGCCTGGTTGTTGACCACGATGTCGCCTTGCGGATTGACCAGCCCGCCTTGCGGCTGGCTGCTGATCCACTCCAGCGCATTACACGTCAGGCCCTCGTAGGCGCGTCCCTGAAAGATGTAACCCCAGGCATTGGGGTTCCCGGCGTTGCGCTCGGCTTGCTGAACATCCCTGGCCGTAGCGGTCATATCCTCCCAGGTCTGGGGAACCTGCTTGTCGTACTTATCGAGCAAGTCCTTGCGGTAATACAGCAGGCCCGAGTCGGTGAACCACGGCATCGTCACCAGCCGTCCGTTCACTGTGGCGTTATCCACTTGTGCCTGGAAGTAGCCCTGGGTCGCATTGGCAGGAAGCACCTCGCGCAGATCCATCAAATGTTTGGCCAGCATCCCCGGCCACACCATGTCGATTTGAATGATGTCGATGTCGGTGGACTGCGCACTGAGGATCTGTTGGTAAAAGGACAACCTCTCGGTCGCCGAGTTAGGCGTGGAAACCACCTCGACGTGGTTGCCGGTCTGTTTCGACCATGCCTCGACAGCCTCCTTGCAGAGTTGTAATTCCGCACCCACCGCGCCGCAGGAGATCGTCAAATCGGCTGCACTCGAGACGGACGGAAGCCCGGCACAGAGGGTGAGCAGTGCTGCTGGAAGGAGAGATTTGAGCAGTTTCATAAAGCCCTCTTTATTTTTGTTTTTAAAAAAGTTAACGTTAACATCGCCAAATGTAGCAGCGTATTTGCGATGAGGCATCTTTTTTTTCGTCGATTGCGACAATTCGCAACTCGCGAAAAATGGCCGGTCGCGGGAACAAGACAATAAAAACAAAACAGGAAATCCACATGCAGAAAGCATCAAGCTGGCTACTCGCAGGCGTGCTCGGCACCTCGGCGGTAACCTCTCAGGCCGCGACTCTGGAAGAACGCATGGCCGCGTTTGAAGCCCGTACCAGCGCCGCGGAAAAGCGTGCGGCCGCAGCCGAGCAGCAAACCCAGGCACTTGCCAGGGAATTGCAGCAGATCAAACTCGCCACGGCTCCCTTGCAGCCCGCCGCGTCTACTGCGGCAGTCATTTCGGCGCCCGCTTTGGATACCCGAGTGGCAAAACTCGAGGCCCGTCAGCAAAGCCTGGAGAAAGAGGGCAGTACCGGACACCTCACTGATGGGTTCAGCTTCAACGGCTACGCCCGCTCCGGATTGCTGATCAACGATCGGCTGGGTGGTGGCCGTGGCGGCCCTTATGAAACGCCTGCCGGTTCAGTCGGTGGTGCAGTCGGGCGACTCGGTAACGAAGACGACACCTACATGCGTATAGACCTGTCGAAAGAAATCTATGCGCAAAACGGCACCCGTTCCAAATTCACGGTCTCCATCGCCGACGGTGTGGAAAGTTCCAATGACTGGACGGCCGACGAAAGCAAACTGAACGTGCGCCAGGTATTCACAGCGCTTGACCATCTCGCTGCGTTCAAGGGCAATTCAGTGTTCGAGAACGCCACCCTGTGGGCAGGCAAGCGATTCGATAGAGATAATTTCGATATCCACTGGCTGGACTCGGACGTTGTCTATCTGGCCGGCACCGGGGGTGGAATCTACGATATGCAGATGAACAGGAATTGGCGTTCGAACTACTCTTTGATCGGGCGTAACTACGGGGATTTCAGTCAAGGCGATCTTAGTGCCGATGTAGAAAGCTACATCCTGACCTCCAACCAGTTCTTCGAGGATGGTCAGTGGCAGTGGATGTTCAATGGCATCGGCGCAAAGAAAAACGATTTCGCTACCCGCACCAATGCAGCGGGTTTGACGCCTGCGGATTCCGGCTTGCACAGCATGCTGGCCAATCACCAGAAAAACTTTTTCGGCAGGGAAGGCTTCTTCAAAACGGCGCTGCTCTATGGGCAAGGTCTGGGAGCCGAGGTCAAGAACATCGGTTCGGATGGCGAACTCATCGACGATGCCCGCGCTCTGCGTCTGGCACTTTACGGCGAGACACCCCTTGCGCCTGACTGGCGTATCGGCCCCAGCTTGCTGGCCGAACAGAGCAAGGATAGATACGTCAAGGGTGACGACTACCGCTGGCTGACCCTGAACGTGCGTTTGGCCAATAAAATCAACAGCAATTTCGAGATGGCCTACGAAATAAGCTGGCAAACCATGAACCTCGACCCGAAGGACTATCTACAACGTAATGCGGTCGACGGTAACTTCTGGAAATTCACTGTCGCCCCGACATTCAAACCTGAGGTTGGAGATCTTCTTACACGTCCCGAATTGCGAGTGTTCGCAAGCTTCATGAACTGGTCTTCGGATCTGGACGGATTCAGTACCACAGACTCCTTTGGCATGACGGATTTCAAAGCCGGAGGTGTATGGCAATACGGTATACAAATGGAAACCTGGTTTTAATATTTGAGCGCGTTCGGCCAACATCTGCTTTGAGGTTGGCTATGAAAACTCCTCTAACGTCAACAAACCCTGCCTTTCATCAAAGCGCATTGAGTCAGTGATTACCGGTTGAAGCTGATCAGCCAGCAGTTCCCTACGACAAAAAATTGAGGAAATGACGATGGTATTGCCTCGCGCAGTAGTGTTTGGCGAAGCCCTGACCGATCTTGTCCAAGGCACTCCTGGACAGTGGAAGGGCTACCCAGGTGGTGCCCCCTGGAACGTTGCACGAGCGCTAAGTCGCTTGGGTGTCAGCAGTGCTTTTGCTGGGTCGGTGAGCATGGATTCACTGGGTGACGAGATAGTTTCGCAGTCGCAAGCGGCAGCATTGGATATGAGGTTTATCCAACGGGTAGACCGAGATCCTTTGGTCGCCGTCGTTCCATCGAGCCATCCTCCAAGGTACTTTTTTGCTGGAGATGCCGATCTGTTTTTTGATCCGGACCTGATGCCAGAAGGATGGATCAACCATGCAGAGCTGTGTCATTTCAGCTGCATCAGTTTGGCTCGACAGCCACTCGCAGACAGGCTGGTTAAAATTGCTCAGCAGGCCAAAGAAGCCGGTAAACGGATTAGCTATGATCCGAACTGGCGCAATTTAATGGATAGCCATTATCGGGAGCAGACCTTCCCTACGATGACCACCCTTGCTGACATGATTAAGCTTTCCGACGAAGACCTTCGGCAAATTTATCCAGGACTGACAGAACACCAGGCAATGGATGAGCTTCGCGCTCTTAATCCTCAGGCGCAGATCCTTTTTACCCGAGGGGAACACGGGATGGTTCTCCACACCCCGGACAGCCAACTCGATCAGCCGGCGATTGCCGTGAAGGTAGAAGACACGGTTGGAGCAGGAGACGCTTGTATGGCTGGTTGGCTGGCTGCGCAGTTGTTGGGGATCGCAGACTTGAGAGAGCGCCTGCAATTTTCAGCGGCTTGCGCATCCATATCTTGCCGCCATGCAGGAGCCCATGCTCCAGCGCTGGCTGATGTGGAAGGTTTGCTGAAGCGGCTAACACTGGCAAACCCAGGGGATTGCTCATCCGTGTAAATCTGTCGCTACCACCTTGTGTTGGCAGTCAAATGCTCTAGTCCGCAGCTTTGGCCAATCGCTGTCGCAAAACTGTAATGTTGTCGTCATAGAATTGACATGACTTCTTACACACTTCAGCCGGCCTTTGGCCTTTTTCATGGATGAGCAAGCCCTATGCGTCGTGTCATATTCAATCAGAAAGGGGGCGTTGGGAAAACCAGCATTGCCTGCAACCTTGCCGCCGTGAGTGCTGCCGAAGGTTACCGAACGCTGCTGGTAGATCTCGATCCCCAGGCAAACTCGACTCACTACCTCACGGGTCTGACCAACGAGCACATTCCCGCAGGCATAGCCGACTTTTTCAAACAAACGTTGTCCAGTGGCTTTGAAGGCAGAAGGAATCGAGTGGCCATCACCGAGACCCTTTACGACAACCTTCACCTGGTGACTGCTAGCTCTGAACTGTCGGACCTCCAGTCAAAACTCGAGAGCAGGTTCAAGATCAACAAGCTGCGCAAGTTGCTGGTAGAGCTGTCCGAGGACTATGAGCGCATCTATATCGATACGCCTCCGTCGCTGAATTTCTACACATTCAGCGCGCTGGTGGCTGCAGATCGATTGCTGATTCCATTCGATTGCGACAGCTTTTCTCGTCAGGCGATGTACCGTGTTATCGCACAGGTAGAAGAACTACGTCTTGATCACAATGAATCACTGAAAGTGGAAGGGGTGGTGGTCAACCAGTTCACCGGGTATACCGGCCTGCATCAATCTCTCGTGAATGAGTTGCTGGCCGAAGGCTTGCCAGTGCTACCGGTCTATCTGAGCAGCTCCGTCAAGATGCGCGAATCTCACGAAATGTCAGTTCCCATCATCCATTTGGCCCCGCGACATAAGCTTTCGCTGGAGTTTGTTGGCTTGCTGGACGCCCTGGAGCGGGCCGCTTAGCTTCATCGCGGATGGGCTGTTACAAGTGTAATCCCCCCCTCAGGGGCGTCACTCCAGCCAGTGTCAAACCAGCCAGAGCCGATGATTCAAAACCAGTTCGTGCAGCTGCAACACTAACGAAACATTCCGGCCATATGATTCGCACCACCGAAACCTGGGAGGGTTGTAGATGAATCGGCCATCAAGAAGCATGCGCAAACTGCTCGACGCCGTTGCCACCAACAATGAGGCAGCGTCGCTTGATGTGATGCGTGCAGCAGAGCAGCTCCAGGATGAGGTGTTGCGCCAACGATTGCTGAACTTGATTCATCGGCTCAACCAAGACGCCAATGACTTGCGAATGGCGCGGGACGATATCCAGGGCGGGGCCATCAAGCTCGCGTGACCTGCGTCCACCACTTAACGCTGGTCCGTCTATCCTGCCGAGAAACAGGGCCCGCGAGCAGACATTATCAGTCGGATTGAAATCAGTACAACGACAGTTATGGCGCTCACTCAAGACGCAATTGATGCCATCAGAGCTTCTAGAGCCGAAGCTCGATCCGCGTAGCTGACATCGACAAAGGCAGACCCCGTAGCCTTAATTGCGGGGATCAGGAAGATGTGTTGGCCGGACGGTTACCGTAGACGCTCCATTCGTCGCAGTTAACGAATATCAGCGTCAAGCTTACCTCTGCCTGGTGGAGAAAATCGCTGGCATTTGGAGCTCCTTGTAGATAGCGAGAAACCTGAATCCTGAGGTGAATATCAAAGCGATCCAACCAGCGATCCGGATTGACGGGAATATATCGCGCAGCAAGACATACAAGGTGCACCCCAGCAGGATTGGTGTGGCGTAGATCTCACGTGACATCAACAACGAGGCCCTGCCGGCTAGCACATCACGCGCTATGCCGCCTCCAATACTGGTCAGCACGCCCATCATCACCGCCAAAGGTGCACCAAGTTGTAATGCCATCACTTTCTCAGTAGCGACTAATCCGAACAGTGCGGCCGCAAAACCATCGAGATACAGCAATAGCTGATAGCGTTTGTGCAATCTATTGGTGAGAAAAAATGCCAGTAGTGAGGTAACCAATGCGACCCAGATGTAGTTGAAGTCTGCAATCCAGAAAATCGGTTGATCGAGCAGTAGGTCTCTGATGGTGCCACCACCAATAGCAGTGATGATGCCCAGCACTACGGCCCCGAACAGATCGACACCTACCTTTTGGATAGCCAACAATCCGGTAATGGCAAACACGGCGGTGCCCAACATTTGCTGAAAATAAAGCATCCATTACTCCGTTCTCAGGGTACCCATCAGGTGAACGATGGCGATGTGGGGAATGCAGGCGCGCGCCATCTGCAAGGCATCGTCGTTGGCCTGGCAATGCGGGTTGTAAATGTAGAGGGTGCTTCACCCACCGGAAGTCTAGTGGGTTTGTGCCTTTCCCACATCGGAGACTGCATTGAGGTGGAGGAGAGGGGAGTGCTCGCATAAGAGTCGTCATCGTGCCTTTTCTGCCATAGGCGAGATCCAGGATGAATGTGCTGTGGTGTTCAGGCACAGGGTCGCCTTGTGGGCCGGTTGCCTGAGAAATCCTGCGTCCCGGATAACGGTGTTAGAAAAGCATTTGCAGATCGGCACTCTCCGCCATCGCCTTGTTGCCAGTATCGCCGGGGTGCAGGTGGTCTCCCGAATCAATAAGTGGCAACAAGCGAGTGGGGTGTTCAGGGTCGCGGGTCAGGAGATCGAAGTCGATCACTGCGTCGAAGGCGTGACTGGTTCGTATCCAGTGGTTGATCGCCTGGCGCAATTGTTCTTTTTCCGGGCTGTGATAATTCTTCACGATCGTTCCCTCCAGGGCGCCTTCGACGGGCATCAGCGTTGTTCCAATGATGCGAATGTTGTTCCGGCGCGCTTGATCGATCAGTCGACGATAGCCAGCAATCAGTTTTTGCTTGGGCGGCACGAGCCTGTCTGGTTCGAAGGAACTGCCCGGCCAACTGATGTCATTGATGCCGAGCATCAGAACCACCGTTTTTACCCCGGGTTTGCCCAGCACATCACGCTCGAAACGTGCCAGCGCGCTGACCCCCATGCCATCCTCGAGCAGACGAGCCCCGGAGATGCCGGCGTTGAGTATGGCGAGTTTCTGCGTAATCAAGCGCTGGGCGAGGAAGTCCGTCCAGCGTCGATTGCTGTCCAGGGTCGAGCCATTGCCGTCGGTAATGGAGTCGCCGAGCACCACGAGTGCACGGGTGTCGGGCGGTGCATCCACCAGAATGTCACTGAGAAACAGCCGCGCCTCCACGTGCTCGCGGCCTTCCAGCCGCTGAGCGTTGACCTGTTTTCCGGGTGTGATGAATGCCGTTTGTTTGCCATCCCAGTGGAAGGTCGTCAACGGCGTGTGCTGCGGCAGATAAAGAGAGATCGCAAGCTCACTGAGTGCTGGCACTGCCAGGTCTATCGGGTCACTGATCCGCGTTTCGCCCGCGGCGATGCTGACCTGCTCCTGATCGCTGAACGTCAGGCTGTGCCCGGAGCCCGCGCGAATGTGATCGATACCCTCTATGAAGGCGACACGCGCGGCACCGATGACCAGCGGTTGCCGGCCATATTCGTTAGAGACCACCACGCGTATACGGCTGCCGCCGCTGCTGATACGCACTGTCTGGTGGATCGTGCTATCGGCCAGTGCTTGAGGAATTCGCGTGGGCAGCGGCAACTCATTGCCCCTGGTGGGTTGAGGGCTGGCCATCCAGGTGGTGACCCAGTTTTCCGTTGCCATGACAGGGCTTGCGGCAAGCAGGGCAGTCAATGTGAGAGACAAGGGTAATCTCGAGGGAAGGGCAGTCATCCAGGTTTCTCCTTGATCAGTAAATGGTTCAGGAAGGCCAGATTGATCTATTCAAAATGAGTGTGATAGAAGGGGAAATCCCATACAGCCCATTCCTGAATCGAATACCCATGGACAATCTTAAGGCGATGCAGTGTTTCGTCCGCGCCGTCGAGCTAGGAAGTCTGTCATCTGTCGCCCGTGAGTCGGGCAGCACCCAGCCCACGGTCAGCAAGCTGATCGCCGCTCTGGAAAAGCAATTGGGAGCCCGCCTGCTGATTCGGGGCACGACCGGGCTGACACCTACCGAACCGGGAAAGCGTTTCTACGAACGTGCCAAAGGCGTGCTGGAGGAGTACAGCGAAGCTGTTGCAGAGGTGCGCGGTCTGACCGAGCGCCCCGAGGGTTTTCTACGCATCAACGTTCCAGTCAGTCTGGGAGTGTTGCGTCTGAATGCGTTGCTGTTGTCGTTCATGGAGCAGTATCCGGCCATTGAAGTGGAGCTGATCCTCAATGATCGTTTCGTCGACCTCACTGAGGAAAATGTCGACCTGGCCCTGCGCCTGGGGGGCAGTTTGCCACCGAACGCCGTCGCCCGACGCATAGCGACCTCACCGCGGTATCTGGTGGCAGCCCCTGAATACCTGCGCCAGCATTCCCCCTTGAAAAGCCCGGCAGACCTGAGCGAGCACAATTTCCTGCGGTTTGCGTGGTTGACCGCAGGCGATCGTCTGCAACTCAATGGCCCTCTGGGTGAGCAGGTAAGCGTCACGATTCAGGGGCGCTATCGAACCAACAGCTCATTGGCCATTCGCGACGGTCTTCTGCTGGGCACCGGGCTCTGCATCACCCCGGCCTGGCTTGTCAGCGACCTGCTTGAAAGCGGGCAGTTGGTACGTGTTCTGCCCGAGTGGAATGGCCCGCCAAACGACGCTTTTCTGATTTATCCCGAGCGCCGCTACCGCGCACTGCGTACGCGATTACTGATGCAATATCTGGCCGAGCGGGTGGGGCAGTTACCTGGGTTCATGCCCTAGCTAAAAACCTCTATTGACGCAAACCGGTTGGGTCACAGGGCGAGAGGCATACGGCCTCTTGCGTCAAGGAAAGCGCCAGCTCGGCGAGTCTACCTAAGCGTGCGGATCTCGAATGTGCCGTCGCCTGCGTTGAAAAAAGTCGAAAAAAGCCCGTTGACACTCATAAATTTTCACTCGTAGGATCAGGGCTCTTCAGGGAGCAACAACCGGGTCAGGGAATGACTGGTCTGCCGTTATGGCATGCGTGCCAGAGGCACGCCCGTCGACAAGACTTCCCTCGCAGCCACCGAGCGCCACTCTATAAACAATCAGAGTGCCTCTTCGTACTGAGTTCCGAAATGGACTGCCCGTTCGGCGGGCCAGTCGTTTCCAACCAACGAGTAACGAGACGACAGGCTTTTTTCAGGTTCTTCACGCAATCCCGGGGAACACCGATACCTGTAGGAGCTGGCTTGCCAGCGATGGCAACTGACGGCCGAGCATTTTCTTCCTGGTGTACATATTCATTGCTGCGGTAACGGCCACTTAGGGTTCCGCCCTGACGGCGGGTCACTTAACCAAGGGCTCTTGCCCCTGACGTTCGGTGCCTCGCCCAGGCTCGGCATGCCCTCGCTCCGGTCCTGCTCCGTGGGCCCGCCGCCATCGGCCATCCATGGCCGGCGGCGGCTAACCCGGCATCCATGCCGGGTTGCCCACTGCGCAGAACCTGCGCTCGGCCTCTCGAAGGGGCGTGCACCGCAACAGCACCTCGAGGCGAGCTAACGCTCGACCTCGTTGTTTGGTGGTGCACGCGTTCCCCTGTAGGAGCTGCCGGAGGCTGCGATCTTTTGATCTTGCTTTTGCGATCTGGAGATGGCTGAAGATCAAGATCAAAAAGATCGTCCGAACGCGGCCCGAACCTTCGGCAACCCCTACAGATATTTCGTTATATGTGTTCCCCGGAATTCCGTGAAGAACCTTTTTTCAGACCTGTTGAGTGACTGTGCGGAGTTGATGATATGAAATTGTTCAGGCCGTTGCTTCAGCGGCCCGTAGCCTTGCTGTGGGGAGGGTTGGCGCTCTCTTCGATCGGTGACGAACTCTTCGCGATTGCCATCGCCTGGATGGCGGTGCAGATCGCCGGAACCGATGCAAGCTGGCTCAGTGCTTTACGCGGTGCTGCCGCGTTGGCAGGTGCTTTGCTGGGAGGAATATGGGCTGAGCGCTGGGACCACCGTCGCACGATGATCGGCGCCGACCTGGCGCGGGCCGGGCTTGCCTTGATTCCGGTGCTTGCTTGGGGGCTCGGCATCATGAGTCTGTGGATGCTGGCGGTGCCGCTCATGCTCATGATGATCGTCAACTCGTTGTTCGAGCCGGCGCTACGCGCCAGTCTTCCGCGGATTGCCGCGGCGCCGGACCAGCTGCAATCGGTCAACGCGCTGTTCGATGCGATCATCCGGGTCGCCCGGGTGATCGGGCCAATGCTGGCAGCGGCGATTACGCTGCTGATTCCGATCGAACATCTGTTTACCCTGAACAGCATCACCTTCCTGATCTCCGCGTGGGCGGTCATGAAGTTGGGCAAGGCGTTGCCGCGCCAACCTGTCAAGGCAACAAGCCGGCGTGCCGGATTTACCGCCGGTTGGAGAAGTCTTGCGGGACGCAGCCAGATGCAGGCGGTGTATGTGTGTGCGGGACTGGGCAATGTTGCCTGGAGTGTGGGTATATCGATCGGCATGGCGCTGGCAGTCGTCAAATACGATATCCAGGGATTCGGCGTACAGGGTTTTGCTGCCTACGGCCTGATTATGGGGGCTTACGGGGCAGGGAACCTGATCTCCATTTTTGTTGTGGGCAATCTGCAGATCCGTCGCTTGTATCACGGGTTTACCTTCGGTTCCGTGGTTAACGGCCTGGGCATCGCGATCATCGGTACGGCGGTGCTGTACCTGCCACCGGAACACGTCCTGACGGGGATGATGGTCGGCGCAAGTCTTGCGGCACTCGGCGGGCCACTGATCGACATCTCCTTCATTCTGCTGATTCAAACCCGGTTCAGACAAAGCGAAATCGCCGGGCTGGCACGGCTGCGTTTTGCGGCGCTGGGCGCGTCGATTCTGATTGCCGGTGCCTGCGGTGCTGCGCTGTATGCCCGCTTTGAAACCGGCCTGGTGATTGTCGGTGCCGGGATTTTCGAAGTGATCGTGGGGGCAATTGTGCTGCTAGCCCCCAAGGATAACGAAGTCGTGCAGGCGAACAGGGAAGACGGCTCTTCGTCGTCATCCTTGGCGGATGGCAGCGAGGTGGCCCGATGAAACAGTTCCGTTGAAGATGCCGGGAGCGCCGGTAACTTCGTGGCTGACTTTGCTGTTCCTGGTGGGCGTATTGGTAATGATGGCATTTGATTATCCAAACGGAACATTGACCGTGGCTGCGTTACCGGTTGTAGCGATTTTATTGGTCGGCGGCAGGTATCTGTTGCGTCGTCCCAAGGCTGTAATGATGACCCCGACTATGCCGTCGGTGACCCTGACCCGGAAATTCCTCGAATAATCCGCAGTAAGTCTACTCCTCTACACGGACGGCAATACCTCAGGGGTTGGCCGTCTCTCTTGCATTCCTTTTTTGCATCATGACTTGGCGTTTTCGCTCCAGACGTCAGCTCTTGGTGCATTTTTGTGATCATTAGTAGTGCGTCGTCATTAATCATCGTGCTGCGCGGGAGGCTTTGTATTACAAGGGCAATAAAAACTGTGAGTAGAAATTTCCCGCTTATAGGGCACAAAACTCACTTGAGTTGCTAATTGCACAGTTTTCGTACGCTTCAGAGTTGTGCAAGTTTCAAGTGGAAAAAACGTTTCAGTAAACTTTATAATTTTCGGCTCAAAAGTGACACAAAATGTCGCCAGACTATCTTTATTGAAGGGTTTTTTGCCTTTTTGCCACCTGTAACACTACTTGGGCACAGCCTTTGCAAAAGTACTTTCAAATCACCGAAAGTGTGATTTTCTACGAAAAAAATAATGGGGAGCGTTATAAATTGGGCGCCAGAAATCAAACCGAGAAGGCCAAGTCTCTGGCGTCGGGACGCGTCAAGAGATTGCCGAAATCATCAGGAATGTATTTCCGAATGTGACAGGAAGTTAACGACGCACACTGAGGTGCTCGACAGAAACAGTACTCACTAAAACAACGTAAGGCCTGAATGTATTGAAATAGCGAAGTTATAAGAAAATGCCGTTTGTATCGCGGCAAGGAGTAGGGTATGTCCCGAGCTTTTTTTAACGAAATGTATGATGCGAGTGGTAGTTGCCGCCCACATTACCAGGAGTTCGCACGTTGGTTGGCGGACACACCTCTGGAGTTGCTGGATCAACGTCGTCGCGAAGCCGACCTGTTGTTCCACCGAGCCGGCATCACCTTCACCTTATACGGGGACGAGCAGGGCACAGAGCGGTTGATTCCGTTCGACATCATTCCACGCAGCATCACAGCCTGCGAATGGCAGACGGTCGAGCGTGGCTGCATTCAACGGGTCCAGGCATTGAACCTGTTCCTGGCCGACATCTACCACGGGCAACGCATTCTCAAGGAGGGCATTATTCCGGCCGAACAGGTGTTGGCCAACGAGGGTTATCAGGTCGCCATGCAGGGCCTGAATCTGCACCGCGGCATTTATGCCCATATCTCCGGGGTCGATCTGGTCCGCGACGGTGATGGCAGTTACTACGTGCTGGAAGACAATCTGCGCACCCCCAGCGGCGTCAGCTACATGCTCGAAGACCGCAAGATGATGATGCGCTTGTTCCCCGAACTCTTCGCCGCCCAGCGTGTGGCGCCCATCGATCACTACCCCAACCTGCTGCTGGACACCCTCAAGAGCTCCAGCCCCCTGGACAACCCCACTGCCGTGGTGCTGACCCCGGGTCGCTTCAACAGTGCTTACTTCGAACACGCGTTCCTGGCCCGTGAAATGGGTGTGGAGCTGGTGGAAGGCGCCGATCTGTTTGTCCGTGACGATCATGTCTACATGCGCACCACCGCTGGCCCGAAACAGGTGGATGTGATCTATCGCCGTCTCGACGATGCGTTCCTCGATCCGCTGTCCTTCAACCCGGACTCCATGCTCGGTGTGCCCGGCCTGATTGCCGCTTACCGCTCGGGCAATGTGGTGCTGGCGAACGCCGTCGGCACCGGTGTGGCCGACGACAAATCGATCTATCCCTATGTCGACGACATGATCCGCTTCTACCTCAGCGAGGAACCGATCCTCAAGAACGTGCCGACCTGGCAATGCCGCAAACCCGAAGAGCTGTCCCATGTGCTGGCTCATCTGCCCGAACTGGTGGTCAAGGAAACCCAAGGTTCCGGCGGCTACGGGATGCTGGTCGGCCCGGCCGCCACGGCGGCGGAAATCGAGGACTTCCGCCGGCGTCTCAAGGCGCGCCCTGAAGCCTACATAGCCCAACCAACCCTGTGCCTGTCGACGTGCCCAACCTTTGTCGAAAACGGCATCGCTCCACGCCACATTGACCTGCGCCCGTTTGTGTTGTCGGGCAGTGAAACCCGTCTGGTGCCCGGTGGCCTGACCCGCGTGGCATTGCGCGAAGGCTCGCTGGTGGTGAACTCGTCTCAGGGCGGCGGCACCAAAGACACTTGGGTAGTGGAGGACTAAGACATGCTTTCAAGAACCGCTTCGGACCTCTACTGGATGTCCCGTTACCTGGAGCGCGCCGAAAACCTGGCGCGCATGCTCGAAGTCAGTTACTCGCTGTCGCTGATGCCCCAGGCCGGGCGTACCGATGGCCGCGCCGAGCTGGCGATGTCGCTATTGGCCGCCGGCACGCTGGACGACTACAACGAACGCTACGGCGAGCTCAACACCGAGCGCATGCTGCACTTCTTCGCGCTGGATGAAACCAACCCCGACAGTATCTATTGCTGCCTGCAGGCGGCTCGGTCCAATGCTCACGCCGTGCGCGGACGTATCACTGCCGATATGTGGGAGAACATCAACGCCACCTGGCTGGAAATGCGCAATATCGCCAGCAATGGTCTGGGTCGATACGGCATCAGCCATTTCTGCGAGTGGGTCAAGGAGCGCTCGCACCTGTTCCGCGGGGCGACCTCAGGCACGATCATGCGCAACGATGCCTACTGCTTCATTCGCCTGGGTACCTTCCTCGAACGGGCCGACAACACCCTGCGTCTACTGGATGCGCGCTACGAAATGTTCGGCGAAGAGTCGGAGGAGGTGAGTGATAACTCGGCTCGCGGCTACTACCAGTGGAGCGCGTTGTTGCGGGCGCTGTCGTCGTTCGAGGCGTTCAACGAGATCTACCGTAATGCGCCCGGTGCCGAGCAGGTTTCCGAAATGCTGCTGTTGCGCGGCGATGTGCCACGCTCGCTGCACGCCTGCATCGAGGAACTGGACCAGATCCTCGCCAGCCTGCCAGGCAACAACGGTCGTCCGGCCCAACGCCTGGCCGCAGAACTGAATGCGCGGCTGCGTTACACCGGGATCGACGAGATTCTCGGCTTCGGTCTGCACCTGTGGCTGACTGATTTCATCTCCCAGGTTCGCCATCTCGGTCAGACCGTTCACGAATCCTATCTGGAGGTCGTATGAAACTGTCCATACGCCACGACACCACTTACAGCTACGCCGACGAAGTCTGCGCCAGCATCCAGTTCCTGCGTTTGACGCCCAAGAACACCGAGCGCCAGCACATTCTGGAGTGGCACCTGGAGCTGCCGCGCCTGGTGCGCAGCCAGTTCGATCCTTACGGCAACGTCTTGCATGTGTTGACGATGGACGAACCCCACGGCACCCTGGTACTGACTGCCTATGGTCAGGTTGAAATCGATCAGACGATGGACGTGGAGCACGACACTCAGTCGCCGCTGCCGTTCTTGCGCACCAGCCATCTGACCAAGGCCGATGACGCCCTTAACGCCTTTGCCTTGCAACACTGCGGCACGCGGCGTGACCGGGCGGCGCTGATCGACTTGATGAATGGCCTGGCCGACCACATGGTCTACAACCCGGGCGCGACCACGGTGGATACCACCGCAGCCGAGGCGTTTGCGGGCGGAGGAGGGGTGTGCCAGGACCACACCCATGCTTTCCTGGCCTGCGCCCGCAGCCTGGGAATTCCCGCACGTTATGTCTCTGGCTACCTGTGTACCGAAGATGAAAATCACTTGGCCAGTCATGCCTGGGCCGAAGCGTGGTTCGACGATGGCTGGTACAGCTTCGACGTGACGAATCGGTTGGCCCGGCCCGAACGCCATTTGAAACTGGCGGTGGGTCTGGACTATCTGGACGCTTGTCCGGTACGCGGTATGCGTCGTGGCGGTGGGGCTGAGTCGATGCTGGCTCGGGTACAGGTAACGTCCCTGTTTCAGGTTCAACACCAATAACCCCCGAATCAGTCGCAGCAAACTGGCCATACCGTCGTGGAGACGGTATGGCCTCTCATCTCGAATTCATGAGTTAACACGAATGACTTATTGCGTCGCTATGCACTTGGCCGACGGGCTGGTGTTCATCTCCGACTCACGAACCAATGCGGGCATTGATCAGATTTCAACGTTCCGTAAGTTGTTTATTTTCAGCACGCCGGGCGAACGCCTGATTGTGTTGCAAGTCGCGGGCAACCTGGCCACTTCACAATCGGTGGTCAACCTGCTCAAGCAACGTTCCATGGGGCAGGGCCCGCACCTGTTGAATGTCCGCTCGCTCTATGACGCCACGGTACTGGTGGCCGAAACCGTACGCGAAGTCGTCGCCCGGGATCACACCAAGTTGGCAGGCAAGACCGACTTGAGTTGCTCATTTCTGGTCGGCGGGCAGATCGCGCACGGGCCGATGGACGTGTACAGCATTTACCCGCAAGGCAACTTCATTCAAGCGACCGAGGACACACCTTTCCTGCAATTGGGTGAAAGCAAATATGGCAAGCCGATCCTGGACCGCAACCTGACATACCGCACATCACTCGAAGAGGGCCTGCGCTGTGGGCTGATCTCATTCGACTCGACCATGCACAGCAACCTGTCGGTAGGCATGCCGCTGGATCTGCTGGTGTACAGGAAAGACAGTTTTAGCGGTGCCAAAAGTTATCGCATCACGGCCGACGACCCGTACTTCATTCGTGTCCGAATGCAGTGGGCTGCCGGACTACGCGACATGCTTGCCGCACTGCCGGAGCCGCCTGACACCTACATGTCGGGGGCCGCCAACAAAAACTGACGTGTCACCTCTTTTTCAGGCGCCGCCCGGATTTCCAGGCGGTTTGTCTGCTGCAGTAATCGGTCATTACCAGGACGCAAGATTTTGATGGAAAAGTTTCAAACTCATGGAGTCGCAAGGAAGACACCTGCAGTGTCGAACGGCTGAAACTGGCCGTTCTTTGCCGATCATGGTGACAAAGCGTGCTGGTCAAATCTGATGCAATCGTTGGTCAGAACGAATGCAAATGGCTGGTCAGGCCGAATGCAGTCGGTTGGTCAAGTGGAGTGTAATTTCGCATGAGCAGACATCAGTTACAGAAAGACTACGCAACACCTCCACAATCGTCCCGGGAGTGACTTGTGAGTGCATCGGCCTGTCCCATAAAAACAATTCCAACATGGCCACACAGCATGCATCCATTACGACAAAGCCTGCACAACGAACTACATGCACGCCCGTCACTGTATTTCGATGAACCGGCCCATGTGTTTCATCTGGCCTTCCTCGGAAGCGATCAGGAGTGCAATGAATTCCTTGAACGATGCTGCCCAGGCTTCCACGACCTGAATGCCGCCCAAGGCATTACCCAGCTCAATGGCCATGCACTGAAATGGGAGCGCCATGCCGAGTTTTTCACCCTGACACTGGTGGTCACTTCATCCTGTGATGACTTGTCTTGGACAACGCTGCCCGAGGTGCTGGCGTCAAAGGTTGAAGTGCATGTACCGGCCCTGATCAACTCGGTGCAGATTGTAGTGCGTGGTGAAGCCGACCTGGATCTGTCCCGTTACGGCTTTAAGGATCCGAGCGGTTCTTGTGTGGGTGGTGGCGATGCAATGGTCTGGAGTGATTTTCGCCTGAGCGAGGATGGCAACAACCACATGTTGTTCGTCAACCGGCGCCTGAATGCCTACCGTCAGGGCCGGATGATACGCCGCCTGCTGGAAATCGAGACCTATAGGATGATGGCCTCGTTATCGTTGACCATGGCCAAAGACTTGAGCGCGCAGCTCGATGTTTTTGACAAGACCTTGGTCACCCTTTCCGAACGGAACGCCGACCCCGACGGCAGCAATGCGAAAGCCCTGCTTGCGGATATTTCCAACCTTTCTGCCCAAGTGGTGAGCAGTTCTGCGAAAACCCGGCACCGCTTCAGTGCCACGCAAGCCTATGCGCAATTGGTGTTCGAACGTTTGGGTGAGCTACGAGAAAGTCACGTAGGTGATTGCCAACGCCTGGGCGTATTTATCGAGCGCCGCTTCAAACCTACCGTCAGGTACTGCACCGCCACCGAACAGCGCCTGGAGCACTTGGCCGAAAGCGTGGCCAACCTGGGCGATTTATTACAAGCACGGGTTCAGGTAGAAATGGAGGAACAGAACTCGGAAATCCTGAAAAGCCTGAATGCTCGCGCCGATGCTCAGATTAAGATCCAGCGCGCAGTGGAGGGGCTGTCGATTATTGCCATTACCTACTACCTGCTCAGTTTGTTCAAGCTGGGATACTCAGGGCTGCACCTGCTTGGCGTTGGGGTGGCCCCGCGAGAGGCCATGCTGGTAATGACGCCGCTCGCGATCGGTATTCTTGCGTTGATCGTGCTCCGTATCAAGAAAGTCAAAGAGCATTGAGACGATGACCTGACTCATTTTATGTACTAGGGCGCGTGGTGTTAAAAACTGGGAGCGCACACACAATATTGAAGTCGCTGAATGACTGCTTGCAGATGTGGATTCAACCGGTCGAATGCAAATCGGTGGGCAAGTTGAACGCAATTTGGCAACTGCCGGTGGCACCCCGAAACCGGTCATGATTCAGCCCTCGCGACCTCTTTGCCAATCTCCAGAATTTGCTCCCGGCAAATCCATCGGTCGCAATTTTCGCTGGTATCGGAGTCAGGCGAAGAGTTCTACGTTGAGGTGACGCTACTGCCCGTGCGGCTGGTTCACAAGCGCCAGCCAAGCAATCAAGTCGATACGAGCACTTCGTTACGCTTGACGAAGTAGTGTGCCCCTTCAAAGGTTGACTAATCAGAACGCTGCTTTGAGAGGGCAGAAATTTTCACGCCCCGCATTCATGAATCTCCCTGAGCCACCCTCCAGTCCAAAACACACCGCGCCTGTGAAGCGAACCTAAGCTAATGCTAAAAAGATATTTATTGCTGTTTTTTAAGATCGTTTAGCTTCAAGCAAGGATTTTAGGTTCAGTCAGACATGGAGTGAAACATGGCGCACACACGAGGTATCACCTCCTTACCGACGCTTGATCTGTCATTGCTCGATGGCACTGCGGCACAGCGTCAGGGGTTTCTTGACGATCTGCGTCATGCGGCACGGGATGTGGGCTTTTTCTACCTGACCGGCCATGGCATTGATGCCGATTTGTTGAACCTGGTGCAGAGCCATGCTCGCCAGTTCTTTGCGCTGCCGGACAGCGAGAAGACTGCCGTCGGCATGATCAATTCCCCACATTTTCGCGGTTACAACCGCGCGGCGTCGGAGATCACTCGCGGTAAACCGGATTTGCGCGAACAGTTCGATCTGGGTGCAGAAAGGGACGCACTAACGCTGGATGAAAACAGTCCTTACTGGGCACGCCTGCAAGGCCCCAATCAATGGCCAGCCGCGTTGCCGGCGCTCAAGCCATTGTTGCTGGATTGGCAGCAGGCCATGACCGGAATGTCGCTGCGCTTGCTCCGCGCTTTCGCCCAGGCGTTGTCACTGCCGCAAGAAGCTTTCGATCAGTTGTACGGCGATAAGCCCAATGAGCACATCAAGCTGATGCGGTATCCAGGGCAGGTGCCAGACGAAAGCAATCAGGGCGTGGGGGCGCACAAGGATTCAGGTTTCCTGAGCTTCCTGCTGCAGGATCATCAAACCGGTTTACAGGTGGAAATAGAGGAGGGGCGTTGGATCGATGCGCTGCCTCGGGACAACACCCTGGTGGTGAACATCGGCGAATTGCTGGAGCTGGCCACCAACGGTTATCTGCGCGCCACGGTGCATCGCGTGTTGTCGCCGCCTGAGGGCAATGAGCGTTTGTCGATCGCCTTTTTTCTCGGTGCGCAACTGGACGCAGTGGTGCCGCTTTACCCCTTGCCGACGGCGCTGTTGCGCGAAGCACGGGGCCCGGCGAGCGATCCCGACAATCCGTTGTTTCGCGACGTGGGCTGGAACTACCTCAAAGGTCGCCTGCGTTCCCATCCCGATGTTGCCCAGCGATTTTACGGGGATGTACTGATCCCCAACGCACTCAGCGCCTGACCCTTTTACTCGATCAAGGAATACAAACATGTTCAAGAAAACAGGATTGATCCTGGCCGTACTGGGCGGGCTGGTTGCGTCTCTCAGCGCAATGGCGCTGGAACCATTACGCGTGGCGGCAGACCCGGTGCCTCATGCGCAGATTCTGGCGTACATACAAAAAATCGACCCGCAGTTGAACCTCAAAGTGATCGAGATCCCCAACGGTGTGAACTCCAATGAACTGCTGGCGCACGGTGACGTGGACGCGAACTACTTCCAGCACTTGCCGTATCTGAAATCTCAGGAGCAGGCCCTCGGCGAAAATTTCGCGGTGGCAGCAACGGTGCATATCGAACCGTTGGGGATCTACTCCCGTCGGCACAAAAGCTTCGACCAGGTACCACTAAAAGGCACGGTGGCGGTGCCGAATAACGTCACTAACCTGAGTCGCGCGCTGTACTTGCTTCAGGACAATGGCCTGATCAAGCTCAAGGCCGGTTTCAACGACCCGGCCACTGACCAGGCAACACCCAAGGACATTGCCGCAAACCCGAAGCAGCTGAAAATCCTCGAAATCGAGTCGCCGCAGATTCCTCGCGCACTGGAGGATGTGGATCTTGCGGTGATCAATGGCAATTACGCGCTGGACGCCGGTCTGACTCCGGCTAAAGATGCGCTGGGCCTGGAAAAGGCCGATGGCAATCCGTACGCCAATATCCTTGTGACCACGCCAACGTTGCAGGACGACCCACGGATAAAACAGCTGGCCAAAGACCTGACGTCGCCTGAGGTGGCCAGGTTCATTACCGACACCTTTGCGGGTTCGGTCATTCCGGTCGATCCGGTAACCGTGGCGGCCAGCAAGCCATGATTGTCGTCGAGCAGTTGAGCAAAACCTACTCGCCAGGGCAGGCACCTGCGTTGGACAACGTGTCCCTGAGCATTTCCGACGGCGCGATCTACGGGATTCTGGGGCGCAGCGGCGCAGGGAAGTCGACGCTACTGCGTTGCCTCAATCTGCTCGAACGACCAAGTTCCGGGCGTATTCTGCTGGACGGTGAAGACCTGACAGCCTTGTCCGACCTCGAACTGCGCCGACAACGCCAGCGCATCGGCATGATCTTCCAGGGCTTTAACTTGCTGCATTCGCGCAACGTCTTCGACAACATCGCGGTGCCGCTGGAAATCGCGCGCGTCGATAAAACGCGGCGCCATGCACGGGTCAGGGAACTGCTGGATCTGGTGGGCTTGAACGATAAAGCCCGGGCGTTTCCTTCGCAGTTGTCCGGTGGGCAGAAACAACGGGTTGGCATTGCCCGTGCGTTGGCGGCGCGACCGGCTTATCTGCTGTCGGATGAAGCCACCAGTGCCCTCGACCCGGAAACCACGGCTTCGATTCTTGAACTGCTGCGCGATATCAATCGGCAACTGGGGTTGACCATCGTGCTGATCACCCATGAGCTGGACGTAGTCAAGTCCATATGTGATCACGCCGCTTCACTGGCCCATGGCCGGTTGGTCGAGGCGGGGCCGATCGCGCAGCTATTGAGCAACCCGGATTCCAGCCTGGGCCGTTCACTGCTGCCGGGATACTGCGCGCCTTTGGGCAAGGCTGCACAAACCCTGGAATTGAGCTTTTTCGACCATCTGCTGGCCACGCCGGTGCTCAACGAGTTGGTGCAACAACAGGGTGTGGAGTTGAACCTGTTGGCCAGTGGCGTCGAGTCTATTGGAGGGCGCAGGGTAGGGCGTTTGCGCGTGGCTTTTCGACAGCCCGGTGATGAGCTGAGCCTGACGCGGGTGGTGGACTTTCTCAAGCGGCGTGGCGTCAGGGTGGAGCGTTCATGAACCGGAATATCGATTGGAGCGAAATCGTTCAACTGGTGTTGAACGCAACCGGTGAAACCCTGTACATGGTGCTGCTGGCGGGTATTTTTACCTTGCTGATCGGCTTGCCCCTTGGCGTGTTGCTGTTCATCAGCCGCCGCGGTGGGTTGTACCCTATGCCTAGACTCAACAAAGGGCTGGGCGGCCTGGTCAATCTTGGTCGCTCGTTACCGTTCGTGGTGATGCTGATCGCGTTGATTCCGCTGACCCGGCTGGTAGTCGGTACGACGTTGGGGAGTACTGCTGCCGTGGTGCCCATCACGATAGGGGCTTTTCCTTTTTTTGCCCGAATTGTCGAAAACGCACTGGACGAAGTCGACAAGGGCCGCATCGAAGCCATCCTCGCCATGGGCGGTGATATTCGACATGTGATTTTCAAAGTGCTGCTGCCCGAAGCGTTGCCCGCCTTGCTCGCGGGTATCACTCTGACCCTGGTGATGTTGATCGGATTCTCATCCATGGCCGGGGTCATTGGGGGCGGTGGGCTCGGAGACCTGGCGATTCGCTACGGTTACCAGCGTTTCAATAACCAGGTGATGGTTGCGACTGTGGTGGTGCTGGTGATTCTGGTTCAGAGCGTGCAAAGCCTTGGTGATCGGCTGGTGAGCTCATTGGCTCATCGGCGATGACTTTTTTCGGAGTCCTGCTGCGGAGCTGGGCGACATGACCAAGCCTCACTCGCGAGCAGAGTACGACAGGAATATCCGAGAGGCTTACACCGACGACTTCTACGTTGCATATCTTCGAGATCCAGTCGGAAACAAGATCGCGGTTTTCTTCAATGACTGATCTGCGAAGTTGAGCCAAACGCACTCGGAAAATGGAGCGCGAGAGTGTCATAGGCGTTTCTACTAGCCTTCGATCGACCGGAAGAAAATACCGTCTATTCGTACCCCAAACGCGTGGATATCCCTTCAAGAAACGGGAGGAATCGCCATGCCAAACATCCGACAACAACCAGATCGAGAACTTGATCCGGCCGTGGGTGTTATCGCAGATACGGAGGAGGGCTGCTGTAGAGGCGTATCAGTAAGGGGTAGCCAAATTGGTAGTATCTGTCACGGCGATGTAAACAAGAGCTTAGCGCACGCCGGTAGCAATAATCCTACGTGGCGAAAGAACATGATGGTATGAAAACTCAAACTAATAGCCGCAAGCAACTCTCACTTTTTTTAGGGCGAGTTCAAGCGTTTCAACCGGCACCGATCCCAGCGCCACGCGCAGCGCATTAGGCGCATGGGATGCAGCAGAAAACGGCTCTGCTGTCGTGACCAAAATGTTGTCGCGCCGCAATGCAGCAGCAATGCTCTCGGCCCGCATGTCTTCGGGCAATGGTAGCCACAGGAAGTAGGCGTTTGGATGCGCGATCAGGTTGATGCCTCCGAAAATGCGGCGGGCAAGTCGTTGTCTATTCGCGGCGTCTTTGCGCTTCAATTCTTCCAGGTCATCCACCACGCCTTCTTCGATCCAGCGACACCCCAGTTCGACGGTGATCGATGGCGAACTCCATGTGGAGGCTCGCACGGCTTGCTCGAGCGCAGGGATGAGCGATACAGGCGCAGCGATGAATCCGATTCGCAAGCCCGAGGCGACGCTTTTGGAAAGGCCGGAAACGTAGATCGTGCGATTCGGTGCGAGCATGAACAACGGCTTCGGCGCCGGCTCAGCTAGAAACGCATAGGCGCCGTCCTCGATCAGCGCAAAATCGTGTTCCTCGGCCAGCGCTACCAAACGCTTGCGGTCGGCGGCTGGCATGATCGATCCCAGCGGATTGTGCAGGGTTGGCATCGCATAAAACGCACGTACGGGACGCCGCTTGCAACTTGCCGCGAGCGCATCGAGATTGGTCTTGCCGGCAGCCAACGGTATAGGCAGAAGCTCAATGCGATGGGCGACGGCCAGCGCTTTAATGCCCGGGTAGGTGAGCGCATCGACAGCGAGTACATCGCCCGGCTTGAGTATCGCCATCATCGCGAGCGCCAGCCCTTGCTGCGCGCCATTGACGATCAACACCTGCGATCCGGGGACTCGAATCCCTCTATTGCGAAGATGTTTCGCAGCGATCTCTCGTTCATGCGCACGCCCGCCATGAGGGGCGTTGCGCAACAAGGCGTCCAGATCGCCCGACGATGCGAGGCTGCGCAGTGCCTGCCTCAGCATCTCTGCTTGCCCGGGAACCGCTGGATTATTGAAGGTCAGGTCAATTATTCCAGCTTCGGATGCCGGTTGCAGACCGAGGTCGCGTGGCAGAGAGGTATCGCGCACGAAGGTGCCACGCCCCATTTCACCCACCACCAGCCCCATCGATTCCAACGTGCGGTAGACGCGAGCTGCTGTCGCAAGCGCAATGCCATGTTCGCTCATCAAGGTGCGTACCGTCGGCAGTTGGGTTCCAGGGCGCAAACGTCCGCTGCGAATGTTTTCCGCTACCTGGTCAGCAATGGTTTTGTACCGTGGCATCGTCATTCAATGTACCTAGAACAATTCTTTGTGTGTATCAAGTGCCGAGCGTAGGCTCCACTACCACACAAAGCAAGGAGGCGAGCTCGGCGCGCAGGACGTAACCGTTCCAGTGGCGTCGAATCGATTGAGACATGTTCAGTCACGTTACTGTGGGATGCACCGACCTCGAAAGAGCATCGGCTTTTTATGACGCCGTACTTGCGCCACTCGGGCTGATCCGCCGTGCGGTGACCCCGGATGGAGGCCCCGCCTCGGCTTGCTGGGTCGATCCGACGCGCACACTGCCCAGGTTCTATGTCTACTTGCCGCGTGATGGCCTTGCGGCGACGCCGGGCAATGGCAGCATGCTCGCGTTTCATGCCGAAACGCCCGACAGCGTACGCGCGGCCTACACAGCGGGGATTCTGCAGGGCGGTACTGATGAAGGCACTCCGGGTGAGCGGCCCTGGTATGGCGAGGGCTACTACGGTGCCTACCTTCGAGACCCTGATGGCAACAAGCTTCACATCGTCTATCGCGGTGATCTGGAGCACACATGGTAGAGCCATCGACGCTACTGCTGTTTGCGGGGGCGGTGTTGCTGTTGCTGATGTCTCCCGGCCCCAACATGGCCTTCGTGATTGCGCACGGCGCGAGCTACGGCTGGCGTGGCGGCGTCGTTGCCGCATTGGGAATTGGCGCAGCTGACCTCGTATTGACCGCGCTCACCGCAGCCGGTCTCACGGCCGCAATAGCGCAGTGGCCACCGTCGTTCGACCTGATCCGCTGGGCCGGTGCGTTCTATCTGCTCTGGATGGCCTGGAAGGCCATACGGGTTCGTGCCGGACTTCCACTACACTCCGCCATCCAAGTCTCGCTGATGTCGGTGTTCATCCGTGCGATGCTGAACTCTTTGCTCAACCCGAAAGCGCTGCTGTTCTTCATGGTGTTTTTGCCGCAGTTCGTTGTTCGGGGCAGTTCTCCAGTCGCACAGCAAATCGTGACGCTGGGGCTGGTGTTGACACTGATCGCGACCTTTTTCCACGTCGCGCTGGGCCTGGTGGGGGGAATCATCCGGGGTTACGCGTCCCACAAAGGCGAGTCCGCGAAGTGGCAGTCGCGGAGCCTGGCATTCGTATTGGTGTGGCTTGCGGTTCGCCTGGCGTTCACGTCGCGGCCGGCATGAATGCTGAGTCGGACAGGGATGAGCCCATGCAACGCCTTAACATTAAGCACCCTGCCGCCTTTCATTTAACCGTGTGTCGGGACACTCGGCATAGGTCAACATCGAAGTGAGGCATGCTCAACCTCTCGCAATATTACAGGGCCTCTTTTATAGGTAATTCACATCACTCAATGCTCATGGGCATGTGAATGGATGGTCAGGGCACCGGGTACCTTGGTACGTTCGAGCCCCCCACGTTCCAGCCACCGGAGGGTCTGCTCATAGGCACGCTGCAGCAAAGATTCGGTCTGGTCAAAGTTGAACACCGAGACCTCCACAGGGCACAAGGGCGGGACGATGTGCAGGCTGGTGAGCGTGCGGAAGTGTTCGATGTCACTCACCAACTGGCGCATGCTCATCAGGTTGACGGTATGTAGAGCTAAGGCAATCAAGCCTCGGGGCGGTTGTGGTAGGGCGCAACTCACTCCTGTAGGAACCACGACTACGTTGGTGGCGCCCAGGGCTACGGCAGTTGAAATAGGTGTATTGCTTGCCACGCCACCGTCAACCAGGAATTGATCGGCAATTTTTACGCAGGGGAACACCAGCGGGATGGCAGCGCTGGCCAGTAACGCCTGTTCAAGTTCGCCACTGGACAGAACCGTCTCGGCACCACTGAGCAGATCGGTGGTGACGATGTGCAGGGGCAGCGCCGCATCCTCAATGCGGTGAATGGGTAATGCCTGTCCCAGTAATCGGTTCAAGGCCGCCGGTTGCAACAGAAAGCCACGCCGTTTGATCAGTCCTCTACAGGTATCGAGCCAGGAGAGGGGAAAAATGTCCGTTTTACGTAGGCCCCGCCAGAAATTGGCGAGCGCCTCGACGCCTTCGGCATCGGGTCTTGCGGCAAAATAGGCACCGTTGATGGCGCCCACCGAAGCGCCCACCACCATGTCGAATCGAATGTTGGCCTCGACCAAGGCCCGCAACATACCCACTTGGACAGCACCCAAGCTGCCGCCGCCAGCGAATACGATTGCGGTTCTGGTAGCCATGGTCGAAGTCTCTGTGCAGAAATGTATCGAATCAGTGTAGCTGGCGGGTCGGCGTTGCTTCCGGGTGCTCGCCACATGATCGAATCGTGTGCTGAATTTGATACCGATCACCTGAGTACCGAGCGCTATCCAGTTTAGGCATCCCCTCGGATCGAGAACTTCAGGGTCGATAGCTCCGCGCTTGGTTATCGGAAAGGCAGTTACCGAGCCAAAGCGGTTATCTAGGACAGATGACTATCAGTGTGCTTTCTTTAGACTTTTCAAACGCACATTCGCCCTTTGCACAGCGGCCATTTTTTCAGGCCGCTTCATGCGTTTCCACTTCCTGATGTCTTCCTTGCTGCGCCCGCAACTGACACACAGATCGCCGCTCAACTGGCAAACCGAAATGCATGGATTTCCGATTTCTTTAGCCATCGTCAATAACTCTGGGTCACGCGTGACTGTGCAAGGCGCTTCTGCCAATCGCCACCATGAGTGCGTTGGCACTCCTCCTCAGAGTCGAACCGGACAGTCTGATCTGAAAGCTTCACATCGATGTCTGCCTCGAGCAGCGCGATAGCCGTCAGCTCGAAAATCCGCGCTTTCGCGCTAGCTTGGGCGAGCTTTTTGTCGGTCAACGTTTCGAACACCCAAGTCACCTTCAGCGTTTGAGCAAGGGCGTTCAAGTCAGTTGTGTGGGTGAGCCAGGTAAAGCCTTTGATTTCACCTTTTGCGGTTTCGCAGGCATCGGTAAGCGTTGTAACTAAACGGCGCTCGATCCGCGCAAGTTCACGTTTACCCAAGGGCATAGCGGGCTCCTTTGGAAAGGAAAAAATGGGAGGTACTTTGCACCGTCTTTAGGGAGAAAGCAGCAAAAGGACTCAATAAGCGACCTTTCCCTGAAAGTCAGGCGGCTCGAAAAGGTGTTTCTCTCCTTCATTTGCTTAGCATGGCGGAAGAGGGCTGTGATGATGCGTTGGTCGGAGTTGGGCAGGCAGGCCGCCTGGTGTTGGAGTTTGTCCGTGAAGCAACCTTTGCACATGACGCAATTGAGATTGCTATAGAAAACGTACGTCGAGCTGTACCTGACGCGCGCTTGATCGAGTCAGCTCTCGCTCCATGACTGACTGCAGGCACCATAGATTTCGCGGATGCCGAGCGGCCCGCCTCCCATTACCTGGTGGTGCTTGCGAGGCGAAGAGAGGTGGTGTTCGACTAATGTTGTCTTCGAATCGTCGTTTGCGGTGCCCACAAATAGAAAACCCCTGAAGCCATAAGGAATCAGGGGGTTTAGAAGTAATGGTGCCCAGAGACGGAATCGAACCGCCGACACGGGGATTTTCAATCCCCTGCTCTACCGACTGAGCTATCTGGGCCGCGGCGGAATTAAACGTTTTTTACGGCTGAGGCGTCAAGCACGAAATCAAAAAAAAACTAATGAATACCTATGCTTACGATTATCCGTTATAAATCCGATCCAGTTCGCCACGAGCCCTGGTCAGAAGGGACACGTCACTACGGGATTCGATAATTGCCAACGTCATTTGCTTTCCAAGAACCGTGACGATCGATGCCCGGTGGAGCAGGGTGGTGGTCAGGGGTGTAAGTCCACTGGTGAGATCTCACGATTTCGTGTCTGGAAAGCCAGAACCGCAGCTCCAGGAGGGATCTGGTGCAGAGCCGTTCTCAGCCCATTTTTTCCGAAAAACATTTTGGGCAAATATTGCTAGCCCGCGTCAGGCTTGGTCTTCGGCAACCCGAGCGCTGGTTTGGCGTGGAGTTCTGCCTACGCCACCAGAGCGGTCGGGGCCCAGATGTGTCTCGTCAAATCTTCACAAAAAGCGCTTCAGGCTATGTCTCGCGATTTCGTTCAACTCTATCTAACTGATTGTATTTATTAGCTTTTATCTTAATTGTGCAAGCGTGGTTGCGCGATGCTGTCTCACGATTAATTGATAGCCTATGAGCTAGTTACAAAATGATGGAATCAGCAGAAACCCTCGTAAATAAAGGCTTACAGTCCAGCTGTCGGCTACGTGGCAGTCTCATGATTACGTTGCAAGAGATGGTGAGGCCCGCACTACATTTTGAGTAATATCGTTTAAAATCAATCTGTTAAGCATTTTTCGAGGCGAAGTCTCGTTGTTTCGCGATTGCCTCAGACGATCACTAGTTTTGTCCTCATTTCGCAACGGTCACGGCAAGGAAGACACCTGTAGTGGCGATCTGCCTCAATACACGATTTAACATAATATACATTATGCGAACCGTCATATATGGGACTGGGGGGCTCTCGTGATCAGATTTGAAGCCTGACGCGACTTATCTCACACGCCTGAACGATATCCTTCATCCGTTGGCAGATGTCCGATCAAGCATGAACGAACCCTCGTTCATCTGATGCCGATCGTTAACGCTCAGATATGAAGCTAACGTTCAGGCTTGGGCTACCCCTAGCTCACCAGAGAGCTACTTAGTCAGTAGCCAGATTTGAAGCACTGGCTCACAGGGTCTCCGGCTTCTGATCGGAATCCGGCAGCAGCTGCAGCGGCGGCATTCCATAATACGCGATGAACATGTCTTTACAGCCCAGTTCGCGATACCAGTCCACCACGTCATCAATCAGTTAGTCCAGGATCCCGATCAAAATGTCATCGGAACCTTTCGCGGCACTTTTCTCGTATCGATAACGCGCCTTGGTGAAAACGTCGCGATATTTCTCGATCCAATGCTCACGGCGATCAAGCCGAATACGTTGCCGGACCGGTCCAGGTATCGCATAAAACAGCGTCAGCAGATCGTGCCTGTTCGGGTATCTGCGATCAGCCGGAATGCTCTCTGCTGTTTTCAAATACTCGTGTGCAGCCTTGAGCGCATCGTCGTCCAGTTTGTAGGTTTCATTGACCTGGCCAAGCTTGTCATCGGGCTTCGATACGAAGCTTTTCAGCAGGATCTCCATGCCGATTGCAGCATTAATCTGCGCAATGTCCAGCATGTCATGGCCACGTCTCAGATGTTTTGCAGCCGTCAAATAACGGTAAGCGCTCTCGACCATCCATGGCGTTAGATGCTGCTGCATCAGGCTTCCTCCAGATTGAAATTTTCAACCAGAGCTTAACTCGAACAGATGCAGTGGTATGAACACTCCCCTTCAGCTACGATTGATTTATAACTGGAAAGAATAACTAAACTAAATGACTATTTAGTTGAGCTATGTTTGGGAAAAAACTCAATCCTATTCTCTTCCGCGACAGCCAGTCTCCTTAACCCCCTCTGCCCCCTTCATTGCGTTCAGCGTGATGACGCCCAGGCTGAATTGCCAAATGCACAGGACGCACTCAGGGGACGAGTATTTCCTGAAGAAACTCAATGAACACATTGATGCGACTGGAACCACGATGATTGGGCAGGTACAGCGCATTGATACAAGTGCTCGCACTGCCAGGGTTGACCTCATACTGCTCCAGCACGCGCGTCAGGCGACCTGCGCTGACATCGTCACGCACCAGCCAGTCAGCCAATAGCGTCACCCCGCCCCCGGCCAACGCTGCCTCGCGCAGAATGTCAGCGTTGTTACTTTGCAGCCTTCCTTGCACGTTCAAACGAATATTTTCCTCATCGCGCTTGAATGTCCAATGGTGGTGGCCCGTGCGGTAATCAAAACGCAGGCATTGATGCTCCAACAGATCACGGGGGTGTCGTGGCAGTCCGGTACGCGTGAGGTATTCGGGACTCGCCACAACCCACCGCTGGAAATTGCCCAGACGCTTGCTGACGATGTCATCACTGACGACCGATGAACCAAGACGCACTGACACATCTATTTGCTCGCTGAGCAGGTCACTGACTTCGTCGCTCAGAGAAAGGCTGATCTCCAGGCCGGGATGACGATCCAGCAGTCGCCCCAGATGAGGAGCGATGATGCGTCGGCCGAATTCCACCGGGACACTGGCTCGTAAGCGCCCTTGAGCTTCGCTGCCACGGTCGGTCACGATGGAATCCGCTTCGTCGATGGCCTCGAGGATCGCCACTGCCTTTTCGTAATAGTTCTGCCCCGCCACCGTGACGCTCGTGTTGCGCGTGGTGCGGTTCAACAAGCTGGCGCCCAGCTCACTTTCCAGCCCCGCTACCTGCCGAGTCACAGACGAAGTGGAGATACCAAGTTTGCGCGCCGCTGACGAATAACCACCACAGCGTACGGTTTCGACAAACATTTTGAGCGCCAGCAACTTATCCATAAACGGCGTCCAGGATAGAAAAAGAAGGGTAACGACTGTGCATGACCAGGCGTCGTACGTCTTGCATGGCTGTGCTCAATCAGTAGTGGATCGAGCCCGATATGAGCCGCTGAATCAGGATGGAGTGATGCCCATGATCCGATTGCCCATGCTCACCCCCCAGTCCCCCATGCGCCGGCCTTCTGCAAGTTGCTGTTTTTGCCAGGCCTGCAGGGCTTTATCGAGGTCGCCAGTGTTGTCGATTGCCTGAGCCAGGAACAGTGCATTGCGGGCCGCCTTGGCCGTGCTTCCGGCGGTATGAGGTCGCGGCACAAAAGCGGCATCGCCGGTCAACAGCACACGTCCGAACACCATTTGAGGAACGTTGAGATCAAGGATCGCCTGGACAAAAATGTCCTTGGTCTGGCGAATCAATTCGCGAAAAGCCGGGTTCGCATGCCGCTCCGCCATTTCCCGTATGTAAGCCTCCTGCTTCGCAGCCAACGCCCCCGGTGGAATGGAGTGGCTACGCCGCTGGCCGTCGCGATCAGTGAGCACGGCGTCCAGTTCCGGCCCTTGCGCGGCTTTCAAATACCATAGCCAGTTGAACCGGCGCTCGCCAGGATCAACGGAGCCGTTCAAGCCCGGCACCATGTATTCCAACATCAGCGATCCAGGGTCCTGTTGAAAAACAAAATCCTGGTAAAGCTGCGTCTTGGCGAAGTCTGGAAGTCGGTCTTCATCAACAAGCCCACGCCAAACCACATAGCCCGAATAGCTATGTTGCACCCCGGGCAACACCCTGCTTCGCACGGATGAGCCCGCACCATCGGCCCCCACCAGCAGGTCTGCCTCGGCACGACTGCCGTCGGCAAAAAGCGCGGTCACTCGGTGCTCATTCTGAGTCAGATCCACCAGCGTCTTGCCACGGTGATAATGCTCGACAGGAAATGCAGAAAATAACGAGCCATACAGTGTGTTCCAGGACGTCTGCGTTTGCGGCATCGGTTCTTTATGCACGACGGTACCGGCTCGATCCAGATACAGACGATCATGGGACCGGACACCTAGCGCACGGGTATGCTGGATACCCGCATAGCGCAAATGCTGCAAGACATCCGCTTGCAGAACAATGCCACCGCCACGGCTATCCATTGCCGCGGGGGATCGCTCGAAAATATCGACCTGCCAGCCAATCGCCCGCAACGCCGTGGCGGCAAACAGTCCTCCCAGAGAACCACCAATGACCAGGGCCTTTGGAACATCCGGACTCTTCATTACCCTTCTCCTTGCAGAGTGGTGATTCCCATGCCAAGCGGTTTTGAGCTGCGTCATGCCAGCGCCGGATAGTCGATGTACCCCTTGGCGTCGCCACCAAAAAAGCTGTTGCCGTCCGCCAGGTTGAGCTCGGTACGCCCGCGCAGGCGAGCCGGCAAGTCGGGGTTGGCAATGAACGGCCGACCGAAAGCGATGAGGTCGGCACGCCCCTGCGCAATGGCCAGTTCAGCGGTTTCTCCGTTGTAACCACCTGCCAGCATCAGAACGCCGTGGAAGTCAGTACGCAGCTGTTTGATGATGGCGTCCCAGCGCGGATCATTACTTTCATCGAGCACCGTGCCGACCATCATCGGTTCCACCAGGTGCAGGTAAGCGAGATTCCATTGATTGAGCCGGGAAGCAATGTAGCCAAAGGTCTGTTCCGGGGTGTCATCGCCCATCCCCATGAAACGTCCCATCGGTGTCAGGCGCACAGCAACGCGTTCGGCACCTATTTCTTCGGTCACCGCCTGCACGACTTCGAGCAGTAGCCGCGCACGGTTTTCAATATTTCCACCGTAGCGATCGCTACGCTGATTGCTGGCACTGTTGATGAACTGGTCCAGCAGGTAGCCATTGCCCGCGTGGATTTCCACGCCGTCCATACCGGCCAGAAGCGCATTGCGCGCGGCCTTGCGGAAGTCGGAAACGATCGCTTCGATCCCCGGAATGTCCAGTTCCTGAGGGACAGGTACATCCCCCCACACCCCCTCGCCCTTCTCATTCAGGATGAAGGTCTTGCCGGGGACCGGCTGTGCGGTCGGTGCCACCGGTAAGCCGCCGTCGGGTTGAAACACCGGGTGTGACACCCTCCCCACATGCCAGAGCTGCAGGAATATGCGCCCGCCCTCTGCATGCACGGCGTCGCTGACCGCTTTCCAGCCGTGAATCTGCTCGTTGCTATGGATGCCCGGCGTCCAGGCGTAACCCTGACCCTGCTGCGAAATCTGCGTAGCCTCGGTAATGATCAACGCGGCACTGGCGCGCTGGCGGTAGTACTCGACGTTCATCGATGTCGGTACGTTACCCGGCTGCCCCGCCCGTGAGCGAGTCAGAGGGGCCATGGCGACACGGTGATTGAGGTTGAGCTGGCCGAGTTTGATTGGGCTGAACAAGTGATGAGACATGATGATTTCCTGAATGGATAGGGATTGAACAAGCGGCTCAAGCTGCCTGGTTTCGTTTCAGTATCTGGATCATTATTTCGCTGGGTTGCGCGCCACTGATCACGTCACCCGCGATCTGAATACTCGGCACCGAGCGCATCCCGGACGCCTTGATTTGCGCTTCGAGTTTCAAGATTTCAGCAGTGCCTTTATCGGTGTTGAGAAAGTCGACAATGGCCCCTCGGTCCAGCCCTGTTTCGGCACCGATATCGGCCAACACGTTAAGGTTGCCGATATCCCGCCCCTCGCCGAAGTACGCCTTGAAAATGGCCTTGACCAGGAGTGAAGCGTCTTTACCCGCCTGTTGCTCCCGCCATACCAACCGATGCGCTGCCATGGTGTTGGGGGTTGTTTCGACACGTTCATAATGGAAGCCAAGGCCGACGGCCTTACCGGCGTGGGTGACCTGCGCGTCCATAGCCTGGCTGCGCGCCCAACTGCCGAATTTGCCAGAGCGATAGGCTTTACGATCCATGCCTCGAACAGGCATGTCCGGGTTCAATTGGTAAGGCAGGAAGTGAATGTGGCGGTCAGTTGATAAACCCGACGCGGCAAGCGCACGTTCGAGATTTTCTTCACCGATCCAGCACCATGGGCAGATGAAGTCGTAAGTCACCTGAATAGTGGATGAGTGCAAACTCATGACGGTCTCCGTGGTTGGATGTTTTCACACCCCCAAGGTAAGCGTCCGGCGCCCCCCGGAGAATCCGCCTGCCACGCAACGATGCTTTTCGCAAAACGCAACGATGAGGTGATTTGCGCGCCGGCGCACTGCCGTCTTTGCGCCCGGCGCAATGTAGCGTTGCGCCTTGATGGGGTACTCCATCACAAGCGCTCTGTTTAAGCTCTCTGCGCAGAAAGTCTGCCGTACGCCAATCGCACGCGGCGGATTGAAAAATCTGCCGTTTACTCAGTTCGAGAGGTTGGGCGATGCAGCGCAAGACGATCATCGGTGCCGTTCTGGCGCTTGGCGTGGTGGGGATAGCGTTCGCGTTCTGGATGATGTGGAGGCCGCCAATAGCTACTGTCAGCCAGCCTCAGAGTGCCGGGCGCGAAACCCTGGACAGAGGCCGGCGCATCGTCGAAGCGGGAGATTGCGCGGTCTGCCACACGCGGCCAGGAGGCGATTACATGGCGGGCGGATTGCCATTGAAAACGCCCTTCGGAACACTCTTCACCACCAACATCACCCCGGACCGGGAAACCGGTATCGGCAAGTGGTCGCTGGAGGCCTTTGAACGAGCCATGCGTGAAGGCATCGCCCGCGACGGTCACTTTCTCTATCCGGCTTTCCCGTACGTGCATTACCGAAAGTTGAATGATGCCGATATCGCGGATGCCTACGCCTTCCTGATGAGCGTGGACCCGGTCAAGTACACCGCACCTGAAAACCATATGGTTTTCCCCATGAACTTCCGTGCGCTGGTGTCTTTCTGGAACTTGCTGTTCCTGCATGGGGATCCGTTGGAACCACTTCCCGACCGGTCAGCGCAATGGAACCGCGGACGCTACCTGGTCGAAGGCGCGGGACACTGTTCATCCTGTCATTCGCCCCTGAATCCGATTGGCGGCGAAAAGCGCAGCGAACTGTTCAACGGCGCTATCGTCGACGGCTGGACGGCCCCCTCCCTGCGCGGGATGGCCGAAGCGCAACACCCCTGGAATGAAGCCCAATTGGTCGCCTATCTGACGGGCAAGGTCGCCGAAGATCACGGTGCAGCGGCGGGCCCGATGTTGCCGGTCAGCCTGAGCATCGCGCAATTGCCGGTGGAAGATGCCCATGCCATCGCCCGCTATATTCTTGACCTCAAAAAAACCTCTTCGCACGTGACGTCACCGCCCTGCCCCCCTGAGGCCAAGCCCAGTGCCAAGGCGCTGGCGGGCGCGTCGCTGTTCGACGGTGCCTGCGCAAGTTGCCACGGCTCCGCCGCCCCCATGCGCGCCATTGAATCGAGGCCCGCTCTGGCAAGCACCAGCGCAGTGACGGCGGACTCGCCACGTAACCTGATCCAAACCATCCTGCAGGGCATCCCGATGTCCACCGCCGCTTCCAGCCACTACATGCCTGCCTTCGCTGACAGTCTGGATGACTCCCACCTCGCCGCAATTGCCGAGTACTTGCGCAACGAGAGCTGCCCGACCAGACCCTGGACAGACCTCGACAAGACAATCAACAGCATTCGGGCTCAGGAGTAGCAACCGTGATCACACTCGACATCAACGGCAAGACGCATGAACTGGACATCCCGCAAGACATGCCGCTGCTGTATGCCCTGCGCAACCAGGTAGGGCTCAATGGCGCGAAATACGGCTGCGGTTTGGGTCAGTGCGGCGCTTGCACCGTTTTAGTGAACGATAAACCGGTGTTTTCTTGCCTGACACCCTGCGGCGCGCTGGCGGGAAAATCAGTGCGTACCGTGGAGAGCCTGGGCAGCGCCGACAAACCGGGGCCGTTGCAGAAAGCCTTTATCGACGAACAGGCAGCCCAGTGTGGTTATTGCATCGCGGGGATGATCGTACGAGCGCAAGCTTTATTGGAGGCCAATCCGCATCCGGACGATGCAACGATCCGTCGCCACATGGCGCCCAACCTGTGCCGCTGCGGCACTCATGTGCGGATCCTTGCCGCTATCAAGTCGGTCATCGCGCAGGGAGACAAGGTATGAAACCCTCAACGCAAAACGTCGATCTGAGCCGCCGCGCCTTCGTGATAAACGGCGCGTTGGTGATGGGGTTCGCCATGCTCCCGGGTATTCCACGCGCCTTCGCTGACACCGAAGTGGACACCTTGGGTACGGCGATCCTGGCGCCTGATCTGCCGGGCAGCCTGCGGGCCACGCCCTATCTGGACGCCTGGATCCGCATTGACGCGAAAGACGGCATCACCGTCTACACCGGCAAAGTGGAGCTGGGCACTGGCGTCAAGACTGCGCTCCTGCAGATCGCCGCTGAGCGCCTGGAAGTATCACCCGGTCTCATCCGCTTTCTCACAGCCGACACTGCGCTGACACCCAACGAGGGTTACACCGCCGGCAGCCATACGATCGTCGACAGCGGCACTGCATTGTTCAATGCCGCCGCCCAGGTGCGTCAGTTGTTACTCGAATCCGCGGCACGCCAATGGCGATGCAACATCGACAGCCTGAGCACGCGGGACGCTGTGATCTACGATGGGCAAGGCCACAGCATGACCTACACACAAGCGGTGGTCGGGGTTCAATTGCATCGCTTTGCATCGGCGAGTTCCCCCTTCAAGCCAGCCAGCAGTTTCACCCTGATCGGCAAATCATTGCCTCGGCTGGACATCCCGGACAAGGTCAGCGGCGGTTCGGCCTATGTGCAGGACATGCGCCTGCCCGATATGCTGCATGCCCGCGTGATACGTCCACCCCGGCGCGGCAGTCAGCTTCTGGACATTGACGAAGCCGCCCTCAACAAACTCCCCGGTGTGGTGAAGCTGGTCCGCAACGGCAGTTACCTCGCCGTGGTTGCCACCGATGAATGGCTGGCGGTCAAAGCAATGCGCGAGGGCTACGACACTGCCTGCTGGACGGAAGGTAACCCGCTACCTGACTCGACACATATCCATCAACTCCTCACCGAGCTGCCAGCGCGGCGCTACCCGGTGAGCGCCAAGGGTCACCTCACGCACCCTGAGTCGCGTGCGTACAAGGCACGGGTGACCAAGCAGTACCTGATGCACGGTTCGATCGGGCCGTCTTGCGCTGTGGCGTGGTTCAAGGATGGGACGCTGACCGTCTGGACCCACACCCAGGGTGTTTATCCTCTGCGCATGGGCATCGCCGAGATGCTGGGTCTGCCTGTGCAGCAGGTACGCTGCATCCATGCTGAAGGTTCCGGCTGCTATGGTCACAACGGCGCCGATGACGCCGCCGCCGATGCTGCGTTGATCGCCATGGCCCTGCCTGGCAAGCCAATACGTGTGCAATGGATGCGCGAACAGGAAAATCTCTGGGAGCCCTACAGCTCGGCAATGCTGGCCGAAGTGGAAGCGGGACTGGACGACAGCGGGCGTCTTCGGGACTGGAAATACGAGCTCTGGAGTACTCCGCACAACGAACGCATCGTCAATGCCGGGCGCCTGTTACCGGCGTGGCTATTGGCCAAACCCTTCACCCCTGCCCCTTCAGTCCCGATCGCCCAACCCGAGGGAGACGGCGACCGTAACGCAGTTCCGTTGTATGAGATACCCAACCAGCAGGTTGACCTGAATTTTGTGTTGACCATGCCATTCAGGACTTCGGCCATGCGTTCGCTCGGTGCCCATATCAACGTGTTCGCCATCGAAAGCACGGTGGATGAACTGGCGGCTCGGGCCGCTGTGGATCCGGTGCAGTTTCGCCTGGATCACTTGAGCGATCCGCGTGCACGGGCGGTGGTGGATCGCGTGGCCAGTGCGTTCCGCTGGCCGCAAAAAGCAACAGGCCCTGGCAGCGGAATCGGCTTCGCCTTCGCACGCTATAAAAACATCATGGGTTACTGCGCCATCGCCGTGCAGTTACATGTACAGCGCCAGACCGGGCAAGTGACGATTGATCGGGTGGTTGCCGCCGTCGATGTGGGGCAAATTGTCAGCCCCGATGGGCTGCTCAATCAGATTCAGGGCGGCATCGTGCAGTCCGCCAGCTGGACGCTCTATGAACGAATCCTCTATGACGCCAGTGGCCTGCATAGCTTCGATTGGAGTGGCTATCCGATCATGCGTTTTCCCGAGGTGCCGAAACAGGTCGAGGTCCACATGATCGATCAGCCGGATCAGCCATTTCTCGGTGCCGCGGAAATCGTCCAGGGCCCCATGGCCGCAGCGCTGGGCAACGCCATCAGCGATGCCACCGGCAAGCGTTTGCTCGATCTTCCACTGGCTCGACGTGGCTGGCAGGAATCGTTGGGATCATGAGCGATCCTGACGTGCTGAATCGGTCGCCTATCGCACACTCGGAATAAAAAAGGCGGTGAAGGATCACTTGCACCGCCCTACCCCAATCAAGGGAAATGTTTCTCTTCTATAAAACATGCCGTTGGAAGAGAACGGCATGTACACGCAACACGCCTCAACGCGCTGCCTGTCAGTCAAGCGGGCCGCTAACCCGCTGAATATACGTTCACTTGCGTTCTATCGATAACGCCTAAAACAATGCCAATTGGTAATTAATGATTATCCGATTTTCGTCTTGTTGGCGGGTGTTCGGGATGTTGTTTCGTACCATTGCGTTTTTCCACATGACGCTAACGCCTTTTAACGGTCCCGATTGCACGACATAGGCCAGCGTTATATCGCGTTCCCACTCACTGGAATGGCTGGAAGCGATGGTATTGATGTCATCACCTTTAACGTATACAACCCCCGCCGTCGCACCGGGCAAGCCCAGTTTCGCGAAGTCAAAAGCGTAGCGTGCTTGCCAGGACTTCTCGCCAGCGTGCACGAATTTCTGGACCTGCATTTCCGTGATGGTGTAAGTGGTCGGACCGTCACCCTGGTTCAAATAAGGGAAATCGCTTTTTCCGTTGCTAACTTCATAGCCGGCTCCAAAGGTGTGACCGGCAACGGCATAGGTGAATAATCCACTGAACAGGTTGTTATCGACTTTGCCTTTTATCGTATTGCCGCCATAGTAGCCTGTCGTAAAGTAAGCAGGGTCATGGCCGTTTGCACCATCATCGTGGCTATTGAAATATCGAATATCACTGGTCAGAACGCCAGAACCGACTGCCCAGTTATGAATCAGTCCTAGAAAGTGTTGCTTATAAAAATCTTCAAGGTTGCCGTAATAATATTGCAAGGTCAGATCTTTGGTCAGTTTGTAATCGCCGCCCGCATAAATGAATTTATTACTGAAGCGACCGGTGACAGGATTGTTGGCACCCGCAATTGACATGTTTTCGATATTGCTGGAGTTCCGGCCCTTGACCCCGTCGATTTGCCCTCCTACCAGGGTCAGATCCTTGATGTCCGCGGAGGTAACCTGGGTTCCCTGCCAGGTTTGGGGCAGCAAACGCCCGTCATTGCTGAAGATAACCGGCAGTTTCGGGACCAGAGTACCCAGCTTCAACTCGGTCTTGGATATCTTCACTTTCCCGGTCAATCCCAGACTGGAGAAATCGTCAACCGCATGGTCGCCGTCGCTAGGAAACACCACGCCACCGAAGTTGGTACCCGTTGGATTGCCATGCTTGCCGGCGCTTGAATCGAGCTTTACGCCAAGCATGCCTAAAGCATCGACACCGAACCCTACAGGGCCTTGGGTGTATCCGGAGATGAATTCCAGCTGGAAAGCCTGTCCCCATTCCGCTTGATAACTTTGATTGGCGGCTTGCTGCGCGGGTGTTGCAGAGTCACGATAATCGCTGTTGATATAGTAATTACGCAGTTTAAGCGCAGCCTTACTATCATCAATGAAACCAGCCGCATGGGCTTGCTGCGCCAATACACACATGGCAGCCGCAACGGTCAAAGTACATTTCATTTATGTGCACCCAAGTTTAGGTTGTTATTTTTGTATTAACTCTTCAGCGATTTTTCAGGCACAAATGCCCAAACAGCACATGGAGCATGAGCGCTGCTATTCAGAAGTTATTTATTGCAGACAGCCACTACATGGATCAATCAGCTTTGAGCTGAGCCTTCCATGTTGCCGGCGTACCCAGCTCAGAGTCGACCAACTGATTCTCGAATCGGTTGCGCTCACTGATGGCACTGGCGGAGCGATCGGTAATGGAAAACCAGAAAATACCGATAAATGCTACAGCCATCGAAAACAGGGCCGGATATTCATAAGGGAACCAGGCTTGCTGATGATGAAGGATCTTGACCCAAACGGTTGGACTGAGAATGCACAGGGTAATTGCCGATACCAGCCCCAGCGATCCGCCAATCACGGCGCCACGGGTCGTCAAGCCTTTCCAGTAGATCGATAACAACAGTACCGGAAAGTTGGAACTTGCGGCGATGGAGAACGTCAAGCTCACAATAAAGGCGATGTTTTGCTTTTCAAACGCAATCGCCAGGATGATCGACAACACACCCAGTACGATGGTCGTAACACGAGAGACGCGCATTTCGTCACGGTCGCTGGCGGTGCCGCGCCGCAAAGCATGTGCATAGAGATCATGAGAAACAGCTGACGAGCCAGCCAGGGTCAACCCTGCCACTACCGCCAATATCGTCGAGAACGATACCGCACACATGAATCCGAGGAAGACATTACCGCCGACGTTATGGGCGAGGTGAATCGCAACCATGTTAACGCCACCCAATATTCCACCTGATGCATCGTGATAGGCAGGATTGCTCGCAACCAGGGCGATGGTGCCAAAGCCAATGATGACAATCAGCGCATACCCTATGCCGACAAGACCGGAGGCATAAAGAATGCTTTGGCGCGCGGCTTTAACATCACCGACGGTGAAAAACCGCATGAGAATATGTGGAAGACCTGCCGTACCGAAGACCAGTGCCAACCCCAGGGAAATGGCGGATACCGGGTCGGTAATCAAACCTCCGGGGCTCATGATTGCCCCATGGGATGGATGAACCTGAGTGGCTTGAGTGAACAATTGGTTCAGGCTGAATCCGAACTCGGATAACACCATGAACGCCATGAAAACACAGCCGGTCAGCAGTAACACTGCCTTGATGATCTGAATCCAGGTAGTTGCCAGCATCCCGCCAAAGAACACATAGATGACCATCAGCGTACCGACGAGCAGTACAGCCGCGGTGTAATCAAAGCCGAACAGCAGTTCTACCAGTTTTCCAGCGCCTACCAGTTGAGACACCAGGTAAAGCAGCACGATCACGATAGAGCTGGACGCCGCAAAAGCTCGTATGGGTCTTGGCTTCAGCCTGTAGGACAGAACGTCCGCCAGGGTGTAGCGCCCAAGGTTGCGCAATGGCTCCGCGATCAGGAACAGAATGATCGGCCAGCTTGCAAGAAAGCCGATTGAGTAGATCAGCCCATCGAAGCCACTGGTAAAAACCAGGGCGGAGATGCCCAGTAACGACGCTGCGGACATGTAGTCTCCGGCGATGGCCCAACCATTCTGGAAACCGGTAATTTTGCCGCCTGCCGCATAGTGATCGGCAACACTGTTGTTTTTACGCGCGGCCCATCGTGTGACAAATAGAGTGAATACGACGAACGCCAGGAACATGCCTATGGCAATGGGATTATGTTTGGGCACTGCGGCGGGGACATCGCTCGCGTATACAGTTGCCGAAGCAAGGATGGCCGAGAATGTAATAAGAAGACGCTTCATTTTTTGAAGCTCCTGATGATTGTTTTTATTTTTGGGTCGTAGCAGGTGTTGGTGCGCCATACGTAGACAGCCACGAGAAGAACCGTAAAGGCGAGCATTGCGAAGCCAATCGGCACGCCCCACGTCATGGGTTGACCTTCGGTGATAGGTGTACCCAAGCGGGCAGGAATAAAGGCCAGCGAAAGAATGAAGCCGAAATATACCGCCAGCATCAGAGCAGTCATGCTCCACGAAAATATTCGTCGCTGTTTTACCAACGCACGAAACTGCGGGTTTTCGAGAATCGGATTTTGAATGGTGTCTTCAAGCCGTTCAGCGGACACGGCCGGGCCACCGTCTTGCGGATATGCATGTTCCATGGTTCTCTCCTGCGAAGGGCGTGTAACTGAATTAAAACTTCACGGGCACTGCGGTTTCACGCATCACGGCTTCTGGAGTCCGGTACAACTCAGCCATTTCGCGCTCTTCCTCGCTTTTCAATTGCGCCTGCATATACGCGCCAAGATGCCTGGCGTGCTGAACGATCGAGGCGCCGAAACGGCAGCGTTGTTGGCTATAGTCCGCCAAGGCATCTTCAACGGAGGCATGTCGTTCAAGTGCTTCGACGATTGCCAAGGCATCACCGGCCGCCTTGGTGACACCCATCCCGCAATGGGGACGGACCACAAATGCAGCATCGCCGAGCAAAGCGACTCGTCCGAAATTCATCTTCGGTACTTCCAGGTCGTAAATCGGCTGGAACAGCGGTTGCGTGGCTTTCTTCACGACTTCGGCAAACTGCGGGGCAAGTAGCGTATCGGCGGACTTATACATATTGGCGAGCACGTCACGACGTATCAGTGCCGGAGGAATTCCACCTTCAAACTGTTTACCGCTCTCATCCCGGAGCAGATCCTTCAACTCATCGTCGCCGCTGGTGCGGTACCAGACAAAGTTGTAACGACGCTCTCCTGCAAGAGTGCTGTTCGACTGGCCAGCAACTGGATACCCCAGAATTTGCTCGCGCGGGGGTAAACAGAACGCAAATTTATCGAAGAGCGATGCGTGGGTGGAGTCGCAAAGAACACCTTCATCGACCAACCCGCGCCATGCGATATAGCCGGCGTATTGCAGGTGTAAGTCAGGCAAAAGCTGCTGGCGAATCGTCGACCGGAATCCATCGGCAGCAATAATGATGTCCGCTTGATGGGTTGTGCCATCAGCCAATGTGACACTGGCATGGGACTCCGTACTTTCGACCGAGACGACGCTGCCACCGCAACGATAGAGCGAGTCTGGAAAAGCGGCGCGAAGCACCTGGTACATCTTCCCCCACGCAGTCAGCGTTTGCGGGAGCGCGTTCTCGAGTACGACATCGCCGTCCTGGGCCAACGTGACGCGCGACAGTACATCGATACCTACCGACGCATCGAGTGGGATACCCGCTGCAGCCATCGCCTCGAACAATTCAGGGTGTGTAACGATCCCTGCGCCACGTCCAGCGAGTTCGTCCGGAACACGTTCGAAGACTTCTACATCCCAACCTTTGCGTAGCAACATGTTCGCTGCAAACAGACCTCCCAGCGAGCCACCTGCGACAATAGCGCGGCGCTTGTTCGTCATATTAATCATGGCTGCACCTCCACAGTCGCAGCGACATGGGCGGTGTAGGAACCGACGGCTTCAATCTCGGAGGCCGGGAAGTTGAGTTCGATGGTGACACCGCTAGGATCTTCGATGAAGACCTGATGCAGGCCCAGGCTCGGAACGGTGCGATCACGCCAGGCAATGCCTTGCGCTTTGAAGACGCTCCAGAACTCAACCAGGCCTGTTACCAGAAAAGCAATGTGATCAACGGTCCCGGTGCCCTTCAGCGGGATTTCCTTGTCGCCGAGATACGTCTTCAGGCCCTCTGGGTTGGAGGGATCGATCCCGATAATGTGGACCGTACCAAAGTCTTGCTCATCCCCTCCCATGTACAACCACACGCCAGGAAAGTCGAACGGCGGCCGGTAGCCGGGGGTGAAACCGAGCACCCTTTCATAAAATTGGCTGGACTTTTCCAGGTCGAACGACCGGATCGAGTAGTGAGCGAGTTTTCGGACTTGCATGGTGCCTCCAACAGTTTTTTGTAGTTATTTATCGTTCGATAAACAATAAGACCTGATGAAATTGAAGTAAATAGCCGCAGGACAAGATTTTTTGAGGACTGCCCCTGAACCACGTCGTGGTGTCGTCTCGGCAGGGCGAGTTCCAGGCGTTTGGAAAGGGCTTTTCAGAGCGAAATAGCGGGGTGCGCGCCCTCCCGCCACCTATCCAGCTAAAGGCTGAAACAGGTGATGAGTGGTCGACAAAAAGAAGGGTGGAAGCAGGATGTCATCAGGTGGGCAAGCGGAAAAATCAATTCAAGCAAGGCTTTTCGCCGAGGTCGTTGTCGACTTGAGCCAATACATGGGGACCGCCATTGAGGAACGCATCGACCATCTGCTCTATCAGCGCATCAATGTCCTCGGTCACTGGAAGATCGTAGATCCATTTGCGCACGCCAATATAGAAAATGCTGGCATGCAAACTCCAGATCAGTTCGAGCTCTTTTTCATTGATCGTTTCACCGCAGGAAGGCGCCAGACCATGGGCATGGCGAATTTCCGCGATAACAGGAATGAAGACTCGCTCACGCAATTTGGCCAGATACCGATCGTTGATGCCTTCACGGGTCAACCCGGCAAAAACGAAGATGCGAATCCATTCTCGCCGCAAAATCACGTTTGCGTATGAGGTATAGAAACGAACCAGGCGAGCCTGAAGGGGTTGCGAACGATCCTTGATCATCGTCTCCCAAGAGGCATCCCACTGATATACCTCGTCGTAAACGCGGTCGATCAATGCCTCTTTGCTGGGGAAATAGCGATAGAGCAACGGCTGGGTAACGTCCAGTTGCCGCGCCAGCTCACGGGTACTTCCCGAAAATCCGCACGTCGCAAAGTGCTCGATGGCTTTTTGCACGATCTGCTTTTCCCGGACCTCTGGCGAAAGGCGCCGAGTCGCCGCTTTGACGGTGCCCTGTGAGTCCGCTGATTTTTCCGACGTTCTCTCGTCTACGTTTTTTGAGTCTTGCATAACGCCTCACTAGAGCTTCATCGAGGCATCATACAAAACAAAAGAATGCGCTGGCTATGAACCCGACCCGGCGTCCGAGAACGTGAGCTGTTCCGTTACCGGGCAGGCGTTCAGGCAGCGCAATAACTCAGTGACTCTGCCCGTCTCTACGGGACACCACCAGGAAGACGATCAAGGTGACCAGTGACAATGCACTCCCGACTGCGGCAATCGCCAACCAGCTGAAGTGGTCATAAAGCGAGCTGGCCACCGAGGAGCCGATCGCCCCGCCAATGAAGATGCTGATCATGTACAACGCATTCAGACGGCCTCGGTTGGCAGTGCCCAAGGCGTAGACGGCTCGTTGCCCAAGCACCATGTTCATCTGCACGGCAAAGTCCAGCACGATCCCCGTAACTGCTAAGCCGATCACACCGTAAAAAGGATTGATGAAGGCCGGCAGGAAACTCACTGCGCCCAATATCATGGCCAACTGTGAGGCTCGTCGAGTGTGCCCTGCATCAGCGAGTCGACCACTGATAGGTGCGGCGATTGCACCGATGGCGCCGACCAGAGAGAACATCGCAATCTGACTTTGCGTGAGGCCGAACTCACGGCTCAACACCAGGGGGACAGCGGTCCAGAACAAACTGAACGCGGCAAACATCAACCCTTGATAGAGCGCTCGCTGACGCAATACAGGCTCGCGGCAAAACAGTTGTCCAAGGGACTTCAGCAACTGACCATACGACGCGCGATGGGTCGGTTGCCATTTGGGCATGGTCATGCCGATCACCATGGAGATGACGAGCATCAACGCAGCCGCGCCGATAAATACTGCCCGCCAGCCGAAATGATCAGCAACCAGGCTCGACAGCGGCCGCGCAAGCAGGATCCCCGACAGCAAGCCCCCCATGATTGCGCCCACCACTCGGCCACGAGACTCTTCCGGTGCCAGGTGCGCGGCCAATGGAATCAGCATTTGCACGGAGACCGAGCTGAAACCGATGAGTGCCGAGACGACAAGAAACACACTCGGTTGCCTGGCCAAACCAGCGGCGATCAGACTGAAGATTGTAACCACGATCGTCGTGATCATCAGTCGGCGGTTTTCCATGAGGTCCGCCAAGGGGACCAGGAAAAACAATCCGAGTGCGTAACCAATTTGAGTCAGCGATACGATAAAGCTGGCGCTGCCATTCGACATGCCGATATCCGGGGCGATCAAGCTGATAATCGGTTGTGCGTAATAGATGTTGGCCACGATGGCACCACAACAAAACGCAAAGAGAAGCACCATTCCCCTTGTCATTGAAGCTTTGGTTATCGCCGCTGCTGTGCCGCTTGTTGAAACGCTCATGCCATGAACTCCTGAGGTTCGACAGCGGTGACTTTCCAATGAAGGTCACCCGCCTGATGATTGTCAGGTCACAAAATAGGCGGCACGCCCTACCGAGTGAATATGGACATGGCGCAACGTCATGTTGCGTCGTGCGCAAAAGCTGCCTGGGCGCAATCAACGCCTCCCGTGTGCATCATTGGCGGGAATGAGAAGGACAAAAGCGGGTTATGTGTGTCGACCGGGTTACCAAGAGGCTCAGGCCAAATCTCTGTGTATCACAGTGTGTCAGCACCAACGCCCGATACACAGACTTTCACCCGCCCGGCGATTCGACACAGGCCAGATACGTTGCCGCGTTTCAATGCAAGCCAGGTTTGCAGGGGCACAGACCGGCCCCCTGCCCCATGACTAGCAATGGAGACATCCCATGAAAATGGCACTGCGCAACAGCAACACCGGCAACGCTCGCCGCCACTTGGTCGGCCCTTCGATCCTTGCGCTGACCCTGTTCGGCGTTTTCGGCGCAGCCCACGGGCAAACGGCTGCCACTGCGCAGCCAGCGGTAACCCCGGCTGACACCACTCAGGCGGCGCCCTCGCCGTTCGGCCCACTCAAACATGTCAACGCCGGGCTGCTGGACGTGGCGTACGCTGAAACAGGCCCGGCCAACGGGCCGGTGGTGATCCTGCTGCACGGCTGGCCATACGACATTCACAGCTATGACGAGGTCGCGCCCTTGCTGGCAGCCAAGGGTTACCGGGTGCTGATGCCCTATGCCCGCGGCTATGGCGATACGCATTTTCTTTCCGACAAAACCCTGCGCAATGGCCAACCGGCTGCGCTGGCCAGTGATGTCATCGACTTCATGGATGCCCTGAAGATCAAGCAAGCGGTGCTCGGTGGTTATGACTGGGGTGCGCGTTCGGCCGACATTGTCTCGGCGTTGTGGCCGGAGCGGGTCAAGGCGTTGGTCTCGGTCAGCGGTTATCTGATCGGCAACCAGGCGGCCGGCAAGAACCCGTTGCCACCCAAGGCGGAATTGCAGTGGTGGTATCAGTTCTACTTCGCCACTGACCGTGGTCGCGCCGGTTATGAAAAGAACACCCACGACTTCGCCAGGTTGATCTGGCAATCGGCTTCGCCGAAATGGGCGTTCGATGACGCCACCTTCGACCGCAGTGCCAAGGCGCTGGACAACCCGGACCATGTCGATATCACCGTGTTCAACTACCGCTGGCGCCTGGGCCTGGTCCAGGGCGAAAGCCGGTACGAAGCGCTGGAGCAGAAACTGGCCACGGCGCCGTCCATCAGCGTGCCGACCATTACCCTGGAAGGCGATGCCAACGGCGCGCCCCACCCTGCCCCCGAGGATTACGCCAAGCGTTTCAGCGGCAAGTACCAATTCCGGCTGATCAGTGGCGGCATCGGCCACAACCTGCCGCAGGAAGATCCGCAGGCGTTCGCCAAGGCGGTGATCGATGCGGATCATCTTTAAGGGCGGATCCGGCATTCGCCTGCTGTTGCCGAATAACCACCTTCGTGGGCACGGTCCCTTGCAGGAGCCAGCTTGCTGGCGATGGTCGTAAACGATAACGCGTGTGAACCGGATAAACGCGGTGCACTTGAGTCCATCGCCGGCAAGCCGGCTCCTACAGGTATTGGTGCGGCAAACATGAGCTATCTTTTCAGCAACTCACCTGCATCAGGTGACCGCTGACAAGTCAGGACGCTTTATGATTCGTTTGCCCCGACGCCACGCTCTCTTTGCCTTGACCATTGCCAGTACGCTCGCCGCCACGCCTCTGCCGGGGGCACAGAACCGCGCTGTCGAAGCCACCGCCGCCAGCGCGGTCGCGGGCCCCGTCGCTGGCACCAAAGTCACTGAGCCGTACGTGCGCATGATGGCGCGCGAGGCGTATTTCTGGGGTTGGCCGATGGCCAACATCTTCAATCGTCGCCAGACCTTCAAAGACCTGCCCGAACCCGGATTGATGGGCGGCATCGTGCCCGTGGCTCCGATCAATCGGTTGTCGATGCTCAGCGACTACATCGACCCGGCCGAGCGGTGGGTGGCCTGTCCGAACCAGGACGTGGTGTACGGCGCCGGCAGCATCGCCCTGGACATTGAGCCGGTGGTGCTGCAAGTACCGGACTTCGACGGCCGTTTCTGGGTGTATCAGGTGGTCGACCTGCGTTCCGACAGCTTTGCCGAACTGGGCAAAATGTATAACACCCAACCGGGTTTCTACCTGCTGGTCGGCCCGGACTGGAACGGCAAGGTGCCGCCCGGCATCAAGCGGGTGTACCGGGCGCGCACCAACACCGGGTTCGTGATCCCGCGGGTATTCCAGGATGACACCGCTACCGACCGTCTGGCTGTGCAACCGGCACTGTCGGGCATCGACATGTACCCACTGTCGCAGTACGACGGCAAGATGAAGACGCGAGCCTGGGCCAGGCTGCCGAAATTCCCGACCCAGGCTTCCGAAGGCAACGCCGAAACCAAATGGGTGGTACCTGAGAAGTTCTTCGACGAACTGCCGACCCTGCTCAAGGATGCCAAGCCATTGCCGGGCGAAGAGTCCCGCTACGCACAAATGGCCGCCCTGGCGGCCATCGCCAAAGCCGACCCGCAACTTCGCGCCGCGATGATCGACGAGGCGAAGAAGGCTGACAACGAAGTGATCGACCCGCTGTTGCAGTTCCGCAACTATGGCCTGCAATTGCCCGATCACTGGAGCACAGTGAGCAACGGCGCAGCGTTCGGCACTGACTATTTCAGCCGTACCGCCGTGGCGCGCTCGAACATATTCGTCAATCAGCAGAAAGAGACCAAATACTTCTACCAGGACCTGGATGAGAACGGCCTGCGCCTTAACGGTCAGTACGGCTACAGCCTGACATTCGCCAAAGGCAAGCTGCCGCCAGTCAGGGGCTTCTGGTCGCTGACGCTGTACAACGAACAACATTTCTTCGCCCCGAATGCCCTCAAGCGCTATTCCATTGGCACCAAGAACAAGTCCCTGCAAATCAACCCTGATGGCTCGTTGACCCTTTACGTGCAAAGCGAATCACCCGGCAAGGACAAGGAAAGCAACTGGCTGCCCTCGCCCAGGGACGCCAGTTTTTCGCTGTATATCCGGGCTTACTGGCCAGAGTCCGAGGCACTCAACGGCCAATGGACCCCACCGGCCGTGGTGAAAACGAACTGAGCAGAATTGGCAAACACCAATCCTTGTGGGAGCGAGCCTGCACACGTCGGTCAAAGACAGCACACCGATTCAATATTCCCGATTCGATCTGCGTAACCATGACGTCCTCACTCACCCCGTAAGGACCCTGTCATGGCCATTGCAAAAGCAGTCCCCGGCAAAACCCTGCTGACCCCGACCGACCACACCCTGATCATGATCGACCACCAGTCGCAGATGTCCTTCGCGACCAAGTCGATCGACGCCGTGACCCTGCGCAACAACGCCGCACTGGTAGCCAAGGCAGCCCGTGGCTTCAAGGTCTCGACCATTCTCACCACCGTCGCCGAGAAGAGCTTTTCCGGGCCGATCTTCGACGAAATCAAAGCCGTGTTCCCGGAACACAACGTCATCGACCGCACCAGCATGAACACCTGGGAAGACGAGCGCATTGCCGTGCAAGTCAATGCCATCGGCAAGCAGAAGATTGTCCTCGCCGGTCTGTGGACCTCCGTTTGCATCGTCGGCCCGGCGCTGTCGGCGATCGATCAGGGCTTCGAGGTGTATGTGATTGCCGATGCCTGTGGCGACGTCAGCACCGAAGCCCATGAAATGGCCATGCAGCGCATGATCCAGATCGGCGCCCGGCCGATGACCGCGTTGCAATACCTGCTGGAACTGCAACGTGACTGGGCGCGCAGCGAGACCTACGACGAAACGGTGAAAACCTCGATTGCCAACGGCGGTGCCTACGGTCTGGGCCTGATCTACGCCAAGACCATGTTTGGTGCATCCGAAGGCCATTAAGGTCCGTTGAAAAAAACCAGCGACTGCAGGCGGACTCCCGTAGGAGCGAGCTTGCTCGCGATGGTCGTTAACGATAACGCGTGTTTACCGGCTGAACGCGGCGCTATTGAGACCATCGCGAGCAAGCTCGCTCCTACAGTGAATCATCGCAGTCGCTACCCCCTGTGGTGAACCATTGATGACCCTCTTCCCGCAAGACTTCAGGGTGACGATTGCCCTGTGCTTCTGCCTGTTCGCTACCCACTCAATGGCCGATGAACCGGCACAAGGCGCAGAAGGATTTTTCGACGGAGCGACCCTTGGCGTACTCAGCCGAAACTTTTATCTGAACAGCGACTATCGATCCCCCTCGCCAACCGGCAAGAGCTACAAAGCCGAATGGGCTCAAGGTTTTATCGGCGCTTTTGCATCCGGTTTCACGCCGGGCACGGTCGGCTTCGGCCTCGATGCCCATGCCTTTCTGGGATTGAAACTCGATAGCGGCAAGGGCCATTCCGGGACCGGATTACTGCCGGTAGGCAGTGACGGCCGCAGTGAAAGCGATTACTCCGGCGGTGGCGGCGCGATCAAGCTCAAGGCCTCGAACACCACCCTGGCGTTTGGTGAAATGGAGGTCGAAAGCCCGGTGTTCGACACCGCGGACAAACGCCTGCAACCGGAGTACGCCAGCGGTTTTCTGCTCGACAGCCGCGAAATCGACGGCATGAACCTGCAAGCCGGCCACTTCACGGCATTCAAGAATCAGGACAGTGCTTCAGGCAAGGGTAACTTTTTCGGCTATGGCGCCAACACCGAGGCTGGCGGCATTTCGTTTGTCGGCGCCGATCTGTTTACACAAAGCCCGATTGGCGGCGCCCTGTATGCCTCAGATCTGACTGACACCTGGCACCAGTACTACGGCAACCTGCACTTCAAGCAGACCGAAGTCTTCCTCGACGCCAACCTCTATCACACCCGGGACACCGGTCAGGCACTGGCCGGTGCCATCGACAATACGGCGTACAGCTTGTCCGGCCGATACACGCTGGGCGCCCATGGTTTCACCCTGGCCTATCAGAAAATCAACGGTGATACGCCGTTCGATTTTGTCGGTGGCGACTCCATCTACCTGGCCAACTCGATCAAGTACGCCGACTTCAACGGCGCCCACGAACGCTCCTGGCAAGTTCGCTACGACCTGGACCTGGCCACCTTCGGGATACCCGGCCTGAAGTTCATGACCCGTTACGTCACCGGCGACCAGATCGACGGCACCCATGCGCCACAAGGCGGGGCCTACAACCCGTTCGACCCGGCGACCGGCACCTTCGTGCCGCAACAGGGTGATGGGGGTAAACACTGGGAGCGAGACATTGATTTGAAGTACATCGTCCAAACGGGTGCGGCGAAAGACCTGTCGGTGCAGGTGTCGCACGTTTCGCACCGGGCCAATGAGGCGCAGGCAGGTGATGACATAGACCGGATATATGTAGTGATTCAGTACCCGCTGGGGTTCTGAGCAAAGCAATCGGCAATGTCTGGAATGCATTCAATTGTTGGAGCGGGCTTGCCGCAGAGCTGCAAATTCTGTTCGGACTGGATGGATCGCGACAGAGGCCCGACTGCTCGATACCGCACCAATAGTATGATAGGTTGCACGCAGTCGACCATCTCTGTGGAGGCCCAATCATGGGAACCGTACGAAAAACCATCACTGTGACTGACCAGCAAGACAACTGGATCAAAGCGCAGATAGAAGCGGGCCATTACACCAACGACAGCGAATATATTCGCGATCTGATCCGTCGTGAACAGGAGCGCAGCGCTGAACTCGAAACGATCCGTGCCGCCCTTCGGGAAGGTGAATCCAGCGGAAAACCTCGCCCATTCGATCCCGTTGCATTCAAACAGAGAATGTTAACCGCGCATGGCTGACGCGAGCAGGCTCGCTCCCACAGGGGATTGGGTTGAGTCAGAAAGTTTGGGGTTGATTGGCGGAAGGCAGCCGGAGTCGAACCTGCCCGGGAACGGATGCCGTCCCCAACCGGGTTTGAAGCCCGGCCGCGCCACCGGGCGCGATTGCCTTCCTTGAAGTCTTGCCTCTGAATCATGCCCTTGAATCAGTGCTCATTGCGCCGGGCCAACGCACTGTCCGGGCGAATCTGCCGTCGATCGCCAAAGCGCCGGGTCAGGCCGATACGGTCGAAGTACTCCAGTATCTGAATGCTGCGCTTGCGCCCCAGGCCCACCGCGTCCCGAAATGCCGCCACCTGAATCACCGGATTGGCGTCGGCCAGTTGCAACAGCATAGCCGCCAATCGGTGAATCATGCTGTCGGTGTAAAACAGGTCGCGCACCACTTGATGCATCAAGCCCAGGCGCGCCATTTTGCGCAGCAGATCGCGCACAACCGCTTCCTCATGCCCCAGGTCGCGCACCCACGGCGGGTCGAAACCGGCCTGTTCGAACAGCGGCTGCAAGTGTAGCCACAGGGCTTCGTCCTCTTCGCTCAAACGCACCTGATGCCCGGGCAGATGCAACCACGGACCGCTGCTGGCGATGTCGCCGCTGGCCAGTAACTCCTCGAGCAGGGTGATAAATGTCGCGCGTTCCATCGTGCTGCCGGCGAAACGGCGCAAGCGATCGCGGTCCGGTCCCATTTGATCCGCATCGAGCTGATGAAAGCGTGCGAGGTGCTCCAGTACCGCCAGCTTCAAGGCTTGCCAACGGCTGGCACTGAACAGCAACGCGCCTTGACGGGTGTCGATCAAGCGCACATCAGCGGGCAACACCCAACTGCTGCGCGGTCGGTTGAACTGCCGTTCCAGGCGCTGCGGATCGATCCCGCTGTCGCTATGGGCCAGCAATGCCGGCAATACATCTTCCAGCGTTGCGCTGTTCGCCAGCGCGACCAGTTGCGCCAACCGCTCGGGGCTGCGGCGTTGCCGGGTGGGTGCAAACGGGTCGATCACCCGGCCGCCACCCAGCGTACGTTGGGCACTCTGATCGCGCAGGACCAGCGGATCGCCCCTCACCGCATGCACCGGTGCATTGAGCAGCAGTTGGGCCAACATCCGCCCACCGGGCGCCAGGCTGGTGCCTTCGAGCAAGGCGATTCGACCGGTGACGTCCTGGGTGCCGAGGTGCGCGTGCACCGGTTGAAAGTGCTCCAAGGCGCGGGATTCGCCGGGGAGTAACTGCATGTCGATGTCCAGGCGCTGTGTCGGTGCGTACAAGCCGGCGGCCAGCAACCAGTGGCCGCGATGGATGTGCTCCAGGGCCAGCCGTTCGGCACTCAGGTTCAACGCCACGCGCTGGCCGGCAATGGCGTGGTCGGTGGCCTGGTTTTGCGCGTGCAGGCCGCGAATGCGCACCGGTTTGCCTTGTGGCCCCAGTAGCAGGGTATCGCCCACTGCGACCTGGCCGGACAGCGCCGTACCGGTCACCACGATACCGGCCCCGGCCACGCTGAAGGCCCGATCGATCGCCAGGCGAAAACCACCTTCGGTGCTGCGTTGCGACACTTCACGCTGGGCATCGAGCAGCGCCTGGCGCAAGGTGTCGATGCCATCAAAGGTCACGCTCGACAGTGCAATCAGCGGTGCATTGGCATACGGCCCCGGCGCCAGCAATGCTTCCACCTGCTCGCGAACAGCCTGCACCCGGTCGCCATCGACCCGGTCGCATTTAGTGATTGCCACCAACGCCCGGGGAATGCCCAGCAACTCGACAATCGCCAGATGCTCGCGGGTCTGAGGCATCACCCCGTCATCGGCGGCCACCACCAGCAACACCAGATCGATACCCTGCGCCCCGGCCAGCATGTTGTGGGTGAAGCGTTCATGGCCGGGAACGTCGATGAAACCGGTCAGCTGCGCATTCGGCTCCAGCGCGGCATACAGGTAGCCGAGGTCGATGGTCATGCCACGCTCGCGCTCCTCGCGGCGCCGGTCACCCGCCTGACCCGTCAGCGCCTGGAGCAGCGCGGTTTTGCCATGGTCGATGTGCCCTGCGGTGCCGACAATCACCCTGCCCGACCCTCCACCTGTAATTGATCGAGTTGCGCCAGCCATGCCGGCTCGTCGTCCAGTTGCCGCAGATCCAGCCACAGGGCGTCATCGTCGATGCGCCCGAGAACCGCAATCGGTAAACCGCGCAAAGCCTGCTCAAGAGTCAGCAAGGATCGCCCGCGCAAGCGCTTGGAGGTGAGTGGTCGCACACACAGCGCCGCACTGGCCAGCCGTGCCACCGGTTGGCTGCCGCTGCCGATCATGCCCAGTGCCGGCATGGCACTGACGCTCCAGCCCTCACCCAGCACCTGGGCCAGCGTTGGCCGCAATCGCTCGGCCTGGGCGAGGATATCGGCCTGTGGCCGGGTCAGCAGGCGCAGACTCGGCAAGCGCTCGGCCAGTCGGTCCGGGTTGCGGTACAAAGCCAACACCGCTTCCAGGGCCGCCAGGGTCATTTTGTCGACCCGTAGCGCACGTTTGAGCGGGTTTTTCTTGATCCTGGCGATCAATTCCTTGCGGCCGACGATAAGCCCGGCTTGCGGCCCGCCGAGCAGTTTGTCGCCACTGAAGGTAACGATGTCCGCGCCATCGAGCAGCGCCTGGCGTACCGTCGGTTCGGCGGGCAAGCCCCAGCGGGTCAGGTCCAGCAGGCTGCCGCTGCCGAGGTCTTCAAGCAACGGCAGTCCATGCTGGTGGGCGATTTGCGCCAGTTCAGCCGTCGCCACACGCGTGGTGAAGCCTTGAATGCTGTAGTTGCTCGCATGCACGCGCAGGATCAATGCGCTGCGCGGGCCCATGGCGGCCTCGTAGTCGCGGGCATGGGTGCGGTTGGTGGTGCCTACTTCAACCAGCTTCACCCCGGCGCGGGCCATGATGTCGGGGATGCGAAAGGCGCCACCGATTTCGATCAGTTCGCCCCGGGAAATAATCCCCTCCTTGCGCGCCCCCAGGCTGTTGAGGGTCAGCAAGACCGCTGCGGCATTGTTGTTGACCACGGTCACCGCTTCAGCGCCGGTCAGTTCGCGGATCAAGCCTTCGATCAGGTCGTCGCGGTCACCGCGCTTGCCGCTGCGCAGGTCGAATTCCAGGTTGAGCGGATAGCGGGCCGCCATTTGCACCGCCTCAATCGCCTCTTCGGGCAACAACGCCCGCCCGAGGTTGGTGTGCAAGACTGTGCCGGTGAGGTTGAACACCCGGCGCACCTGGCTGCGATGCTGGATGGCCAGTCGTTCGCCGACCCTGCCCGCCAGCACTTCGGCGCTGACTTCTGCAGGTTCGAGCAAACCCTGCTGCCCCCCTTCGCGCAACTCATCCAGCAAAAGCCGCAAGGTACTCAGCAAGGCGTCGCGTCCATAACGCTCAGCCAACGGCTGGCACGCCGGGTGCCGCAACAGACTGTCGATGGAAGGTAGACGCAGGGGTTGGCTGGCACCGCGTGCAGACATCTGACGCTCCTGAAAACGAAAGACCCTCGCGCCAGAGTGTAGACGCTGCGCTTATTCGTCTCCCGGAGCCAGCAGCAGATTCGGTGCCAAACGCTGATAACCGTCCTGGGTCAGGCGCATATCGAGCATCAGGCTGGACAGGTCTGTCGATAGCGCTTCGGCATCCGCATCGTTCTCCAGATAGAGCAGCTTCAGATAGCTGTTGCAACCGGGGCAGACTTCGGCGCGCAGCGGTGCCTGGTTGGCGGCATGGCGGTCATCTTCAAGGCTGAGGTATTCCAGGCCCTTGCTCTGCTCGCAATACACGCACTTGACCCGCACCACATGCCACTCGCAGGCGCACAGCGAACAGACCAGATAACGCAAACCATTGTACTTGCCACGATGGCGGATGACCCCGGCCATGGCCGGCGAGCCACAGGCCGGGCACTGGCTGAGGCTGTCACCGCGGGTCAGTTGCAGATTGGGCGTGCTCAACAGCCAGTGGCTCCAGGCGGTTTGCAGCGCCGCGCCGAGAAACGGCACCAGTGCTGCCGGCACCAGCGAATACTGGCCGCTGACCAACGCCACCGCCCAGGCGCGGCGCTGCCCGGCACCGGCCAGGCGCAAGGTTTGCACGGCATCGGCCACGGCAGATTGTGACGGTGCACTATAGCGTTGCAGCAAGGCATCGAGGTAAAGCTGCCAATCGTCTTCGCGCGCCAGACTGTCGGCCGCGAACGGCGGCAAGCCGTGTTGTTGGCACAACTCGATGCGTTGTCGGTCAAGGGGTTCGCTTAGCGGCGGGTCGTCCAGCACCTGTTGCTGCACCCGGCACAATCCGGCAATCAGACGCAGGTAATCGGCCAGCGGATGCCCTTCGGCCAGCGTTTCCAGGCGCAAGGCGCGCAGGCTGAACAGGTTATGCGGTGGCATGTACAGAAACGGCGGTGAACTGGCCGCCGCTTCGATTTCTCCGGGTTCGAGGATAGTTGGCAAATGTCAGCCCTTTTTGGTGATCGGTCGCTTGGGTGCTGCGTCGCGGGTCTCATCTTGAGTTACTTGGCGATACCAGAGCTCGTGGTGCTTCCTGGCCCAGGCGCGGCTGACCCAGCCGTGCACCATGGCACTGACCGAGCCCTTGATCCAGATGCCGGCATAGATGTGCACGATGATGCTCAGGATCAGCACGAAAGCGGCCAGCGCATGCAGCAAACTCGCCCAGCGGATAAGCGTGATGCCGAAGTAATCTGTGAAATACGCGCGCCAGATCACCAGGCCGCTGAACAGCAACACCAGCATGCACAGCAGTAAAGTCCAGAACAGCAACTTCTGCCCGGGGTTGTACTTGCCAATGGGCGGAACGCCCTCCTCTTCATTCTTGATCACCCGGTCGATGCGCTTGAGCCACAGGCGATCGTTGGCGATGAAGGAGTTGGCGCGCCAGAAACGCAGCACCAGACCGAGGAACAACAAAAACATCAATACGCCCATGAACGGATGCAGAATGCGCGTCCACGGCCCGCCGCCGAACAGGTTGCTCAGCCAGAACAGCGCCGGGTGGAACAGCGCCAGCCCGGACAACCCGGCCATGAAGAACAGGATTGCCACCAGCCAGTGATTGGTGCGCTGGTTGCTCGTATAGCGCAGGATGGTCTTGTTGCTCATGGCTTACCCTCCCCACGGGGATCGAAGGTATGCACCGCCGGGTCGACTTCGTGCACCGAGGTATCCGGCGGGCTCGGGTGTTCATCCTCTTCGACCACTTGGGGGCCGACCCGCACGTAGTGGAAGAACCCGGCCAGCACCGCCGCGCCCATGGCCAGCAGCGCCAGAGGTTTGCTCACGCCTTTCCACAGGTTGACCAACGGGCTGATGATCGGATCGGCCGGCAAACCGGCGTACAGTTTCGGCGTGTCGGCGTGGTGCAGTACATACATCACATGGGTACCGCCGACGCCTGCGGGGTCATACAGGCCGGCGTTATCGAAACCGCGACTCTTGAGATCGACGATACGCTCGGCGGCGTGTTCCTTCATGTCCTCCTTGGAGCCGAACACGATGGCACCGGTCGGGCAGGTTTTCACGCAGGCCGGTTCCAGCCCTACCGCCACCCGATCCGAACACAACGTACATTTGTAGGCCTTGTGATCCTTCTGCGAGATCCGTGGAATGTTGAACGGACAACCGGTGATGCAGTAGCCGCAGCCAATGCAGTGGTCCTGATCGAAATCGACGATGCCGTTGGCGTGCTTGATGATCGCCCCCGGACTGGGGCATGCCGCCAGGCAACCGGGCTCGGCGCAGTGCATGCAGCCGTCCTTGCGGATCAGCCATTCCAGGTTGCCGGCGTCGGTCTCGTGCTCGGTGAAGCGCATCAAGGTCCAGGTTTCTGCGGTGAGGTCCTGCGGGTTGCCGTAGGTGCCATGGTTGTGACCGACCTCGTCACGCAACTCGTTCCATTCCGAGCAGGCGACCTGGCAGGCCTTGCAGCCGATGCATTTGGTGGTGTCGATCAGCTTGGCGACTTCCTCCGCGCCGCGTATCGACGGCGCGGGGGTGGTGGTGGCCGAGCGGGCAATGATGTCTTGGCTGGCCATTTAGACTTTCTCCACGTTGACCAGGAATGACTTGGATTCCGGGGTCTGGGTGTTGCCATCGCCGAGGAACGGCACCAGGGTGTTGGTCAGGTAGCCGTGACGGGTGGCACCGGTGAAGCCCCAGTGCAAGGGGATCCCGATCTGGTGAACGACCTGATTGTTGACCTGCAGCGGACGAATCCGCTTGGTCACCACCGCCACCGCTTCGATATGCCCGCGCTTGGAGCTGACCCTGACTCGGTCACCGGCAGCAATGCCCTTCTCCTTAGCCAGCACCTCGCCGATTTCGACGAATTGTTCAGGTTGGGTAATGGCGTTGATCGGGCAATGCTTGGTCCAGAAGTGGAAGTGTTCGGTCAGCCGGTAGCTGGTCGCCGCATACGGGAAGTCCTTGGCCTGCCCGAGGGTGTCCCAGACTGAATCGAAGATCCGCCCGGCCGGGTTGCTGGTCGCCTGCTTGTTGTTGGGGTGCATCGGGTTGATGCCGATGGGCGTCTCGAACGGCTCATAGTGTTCAGGGAACGGCCCTTCGTTCATCTTGTCGAGAGCGAAGAAACGCGCCACGCCTTCGGGATTCATGATGAACGGGTTGATGCCCGCTTCCGGTGCGGCGTCGACTTTGTAGTCGGGCACGTCGGTGCCGGTCCAGACCTTGCCGTTCCACCACACCAGCCGTTTGTTCGCGTCCCATGGTTTGCCTTTCGGGTCGCACGAGGCGCGGTTATAGAGGATCCGTCGATTGGCCGGCCAGGCCCAGGCCCAGCCGAGGTTCTGCTTCATCCCGTAAGGGTCGCTGTTATCACGCCGGGCCATGTTGTTGCCCTGCTCGGTCCAGCTGCCGCAGAAAATCCAGCAACCGGATGCCGTGCTGCCATCGTCCTTGAGCTGGCCGAAGCCGGACAGCTGCTGACCGGCCTTGACCACCGCGCCCGAGGCGTCGGTGACATCGGCGACGGCGTAGCCGTTGAATTCCCGGGCCAGCTCTTCCGGCGTCGGGTCATCCGGTATTTTGTAGGGCCAGTCGAGCTTGAGGACCGGCTCGGCCCAGGCACCGCCGTTGGCCTGGTAACGCTTGCGCAGGCGCAGGAACAGCTCGGCCATGATTTTCACGTCGGTGCGCGCCTGCCCCGGGCCATCGGCGCCCTTCCAGTGCCATTGCAGCCAACGGCCGCTGTTGACCAGCGAACCGTTTTCTTCGGCGAAGCAGGTGGTGGGCAGGCGGATGACCTCGGTCTGGATGTTGGCCGTTTCCACCTCGTTGTAAGGCCCGACGTTACGCCAGAACTCCGAGGTTTCGGTCGCCAGTGGGTCCATCACCACCAGCCACTTGAGTTTGGCCAGCGCCTTCATCACCCGGTTTTTGTCCGGCAAGGCGGCGATCGGGTTGAAGCCCTGGCACAGGTAGCCATTGACCTCGCCTTTGCCCATCATGTCGAACATTTTCAGGATGTCGTAGCCGGGAATGTCCAGCTTGGGCAGCCAGTCGTAACCCCAGTTGTTCTCGACAGTGGCATTGGCGCCGTACCAGGCCTTCATCAGGCTGACGTGGAACTTGCCGTAGTTCTGCCAGTAGGACATCTGCCCCGGACGCAGCGGCTTGAGTGCACGTTTGGCAATGTAGGCGTTGTAATCCTGTTCGGCATCGGCCGGCAAGGTCAGGTAACCAGGCAACAGGTTGGACAGCAAGCCCAGGTCCGTCAGGCCCTGGATGTTGGAGTGCCCGCGCAGGGCGTTGACGCCCCCGCCCGGCATGCCGACGTTGCCCAGCAGCAATTGCACCATGGCCGCGCTACGGATCATCTGCGAGCCGGTTGAGTGCTGGGTCCAGCCCAATGCGTAGAGAATCGTCATGGTTTTGCCCGGTTGCGAGCAGGTGGCGATCTCTTCCCAGATTTTTTGCATTGCGTCCACGGGCATGCCGCAGACCTGACTGGCCAGCTCCAGGGTGTAGCGGCTGTAATGTTGCTTCATCAATTGGTAGACGCAGCGAGGGTCTTGCAAAGTCGGGTCGACTTTGGCGAAGCCGTCCTCGCCGATTTCATAGCCCCAACCGGACTTGTCGGTGTAGCTGCGCTTGCTCGCGTCGTAACCGCTGAACAACCCGTCCTCGAAACCGTAGCTGGCCTTGACGATGAACGACACGTCCGTATAGGCCCGCACGTACTCGTGCTGGATCTTGTCTTCGGTCAGCAGGTAATTGATCAGCCCGCCCATGAAGGCAATGTCGGTCCCGGTGCGGATCGGCGCGTAATAGTCGGCCACCGAGGCCGTACGGGTGAAACGCGGGTCGACCACAATCAGCCGCGCCTTGTTGTGGGCTTTGGCTTCGGTGACCCATTTGAAACCACAAGGGTGCGCTTCGGCGGCATTGCCACCCATCACCAGAACCAGATTCGCGTTGGCGATATCGGTCCAGTGGTTGGTCATGGCACCACGGCCATACGTCGGGGCAAGACTTGCCACCGTCGGACCGTGTCAGACACGCGCCTGGTTATCGAACCCCAGCATGCCGAGACTGCGAACCACCTTGTGGGTGATGTAACCCGCTTCGTTGGACGATGCCGACGCCGCGAGAAAACCGGTGCTCAACCAGCGGTTCACCGTTTGCCCCTTGGCGTTCTTCTCGATGAAGTTGGCGTCGCGGTCGGCCTTCATCAGGTCGGCGATGCGATCGAGCGCTTCATCCCAGGAGATTCGCGTCCACTCCGTGGTGCCGGGCTTGCGCACCTGCGGGTACTGGAGACGACTGGGGCTGTGAATGAAGTCCAGCAGGCCTGCGCCTTTGGGGCAAAGGGTGCCGCGGTTGACCGGGTGGTCGGCGTCACCTTCGATGTGGATGATGTTTTGCGCGACATTCTTCGCGTCATCGCCCTGGCTGTACATGATCAACCCGCAGCCGACCGAGCAGTACGGACAGGTGTTGCGGGTTTCATGGGTGTGGGCGAGCTTGAAGTGACGCACCTGTTCGGCAAAGGCTGTCGTCGGGGCCATGCCCAACGCACCCAGGCTAGAGCCTGCAAGGCCGATACCGGCGACCTTGAAGAACTGACGACGGCTGAGATCCATCGTGCACTCCTGATCAGGTGGAACCCGGTATATGGCCGGGTTTTTTTGAACAACCACGGTAGTGGCAGTCTGACTGCCGACACTACAAACTGTAGTCAATGCTGTCGAAATCACCATGACAGCCGACCGTCGGACAAATTCAGCTTGCCGCGAAGATCCTTGTAGGAGCGAGCCTGCTCGCGATGGTGTGTCAGTCGACATCACCGTATCTGACACTCCTTCGCGAGCAGGCTCGCTCCTACAGTAGGTTGGCGCTTATCATTGGCGCATGTTCAACCCCGCCTCTACGAGATCCCGCATGACTTTCGATTTTGATCAGGTGTTCGACCGTCACGACACCGGCAGTACAAAATGGAGCCGCTACCCGGCCGATGTGTTGCCGATGTGGGTCGCCGACATGGATTTCGCCGCGCCGCCGGTGATCATCCAGGCCCTGCAAAAACGCCTGGAACACCCGATGGTCGGTTACAGCGTGGCCCGGGACGACCTGCGCGAGGCGATCGTCGCCGACCTCTGGAACAAGTACGCCTGGCGCGTCGAACCCCAGGAGCTGATCTTCCTGCCGGGCGTCGAATCCGGCTTCAACATGGCATTGAAGGCATTGGTGCAGGCGTCACAGAACGTCGTTGTGCAGGTGCCGAACTACCCGCCGCTGCGCCACGCCCCCGGGCATTGGGGCCTGAACAAGGTCGAGCTGAACTTCGATGCGCAAGCCGATGGCACCTACACCACGCCGCTGGACACCCTGAGCCAGTCGCTGCAGGGCGGCGGCGCCTTGCTGCTGAGCAACCCGCATAACCCGCTGGGCAAGGCCTTCCCCCGCGCAGAGCTGCAAGCCATTGCCGACATTTGCCTGGAGCAAGACGCCTGGATCATTTCCGACGAGATCCACGCCGAGTTGTGCTACGACGGGCGCCAGCACATTCCGATGGCCACATTGAACGCGCAAGTGGCCCAGCGCACCATCACGCTGATGTCGGCGAGCAAGGCCTACAACATCGCAGGTCTCAAGACCTCGTTCATGATCATCCAGGACCGCCACCTGCGCGAAAAGGTCAACCACGCCCGTTGCGGTATGGTCGACAGCGTCAATCCGCTGGGCATGGAAGCCACCCGCGTTGCCTACAGCGAAGCCGCGCCATGGCTGGCCGAGCTGAAGGTCTACCTGCAAGGCAACCGCGACTTTCTCGCCGAGGCCGTGCGCACCCGCCTGCCGGGCATCACCATGAACCTGCCGCAAAGCACTTATCTGGCATGGCTCGACTGCACGGCGCTGGGACTGGACAACCCGCAACAGTTCTTCCTCGAACAGGCCAAGGTTGGCTTGAGCGCCGGGCTGGACTTCGGCGATGACTGCAAGCAGTTCGTGCGCCTGAACTTCGGCTGCCCACGATCACTGCTGGAAGAAGGCATTGCGCGGATGGAACGCAGTTTGCGCAACCTCAAGGCCTGATACTCCCTCAGCAACAACGAAGATCCCTGTGGGAGCGAGCTTGCTCGCGATGGCGTAGTGTCAGGCGACATCATTGCTGACTGACAGGACGCCATCGCGAGCAAGCTCGCTCCCACAGGGTGACAACCCGATGCCGTGATGCGCCGAATAATTGCCCGCTATCGCCCACCAACGCGGCAGCAACTGCCTGACCTTGCTCTCGCCAAAACGGTCGTCGATCAACATCACCACCCCTTGATCCTGCTGGGTGCGGATGACCCGTCCAGCGGCCTGCACCACTTTCTGCACACCGGGATAAAGGTAGGTGTAGTCGTAACCGGCGCCAAAAATGGCGGCCATGCGCCGCTTCAGTTGCTCGTTCACCGGATTGAGCTGCGCCAGCCCCAAGGTGGCGATAAATGCGCCGATCAGCCGGGCACCAGGCAAGTCGATGCCTTCACCAAAGGCCCCGCCCAGCACCGCAAAGCCGACACCCTGGCCGTCGGCGTGGAACTGATCGAGAAACTGCTGACGTTGTGCTTCGCCCATGCCTCGCGACTGCGACCACAGACTGATGTGCGGATGCTTCTGCGCGAGTAACTGCGCCACCTGCTGCAAATAATCGAAGCTGCTGAAAAACGCCAGGTAATTGCCGGGGCGTGCGCAGAACTGTCTGGCGATCAAGTCCACGATCGGTTCGAGGGAGGACTGGCGATGCACGAACCGCGTGGAAATCTGCTCGACGATGTGCACTTGCAGTTGATCGGCATGAAACGGCGACTCGACGTCGATGCACACCGTGTCCGCCGGTGTCCCCAGTAAATCGGCGTAATAGTGCCGGGGGCTGAGGGTCGCGGAAAACAGCACCGTGCTGCGCGCGGCCGTCAGGCGCGGGCGGATGAACCCGGCGGGGACCACATTGCGCAGGCACAGCTGCGAGAGGTTGCGCTGGCGCTCCAGGTCGCGCTTGCTGATGTCGAACAGGAACTGCTCATCGAACAGCTCGGCCACCCGGCAAAAATGCAGCATGTCGAAGTAAAAACCCTGCAGTGCACTGTCCAGCCCTTGAGGGTGATCGTTCAGGTAATCACCGATGCTGGCGCTGCACGACGACAGTGCCTGAAGGAGCTTGTCCGGCGCCTTGTCATAGGCCTGATAAGCACCGGTTTGCGCGCCATGCAGGGCATTCCACTCGCGGTTGACCCGCTGCATCGGCTTTTTCAGCACTTCGGGCGCGGTTTTGCGCACGCCGTTGAAGGTCCCTTGATCGAGGCTGGCGCTGTACATCTGCCGGCCGCGTTCCACCAGGTTATGGGCTTCGTCGACCAGCACCGCGACTTTCCAGTTGTTGGCCTGGGCCAGACCGAACAACAAGGCGCTGAAATCGAAGTAATAGTTGTAGTCGGCAACCACCACGTCGGCCCAGCGCGCCATTTCCTGGCTCAGGTAATACGGACAGACATCGTGCGCCAGGGCGACCTCGCGCAAGGCGCTCTGGTCCAGCAGGCTCAGTCGACTGGCCGCCTGCCGCGCAGCGGGCAGGCGATCGTAGAAACCCCGGGCCAATGGGCACGACTCACCATGGCACGCTTTGTCCGGGTGTTCGCAGGCCTTGTCCCGGGCGATCATCTCCAGCACCCGCAACGGCGGAGCACCGGCGCTGGCAAGCATCACTTGCGCGGCGTCCAGGGCCAGTTGGCGTCCTGGGGTTTTCGCCGTGAGGAAGAACACTTTGTCCAGCTGCTGCGGCGCCAGCGCCTTGAGCATGGGGAACAAGGTGCCCAGGGTTTTGCCGATTCCGGTGGGTGCCTGGGCCATCAGGCAGCGCCCCGTGCTGACCGCCTTGAACACCGACTCGGCCAGATGGCGTTGCCCCGGCCGAAAGTCGGCGTGGGGAAACGCCAGACGCTGCGCCGCGAGATTGCGCCCGTCACGATGGGCGACTTCCTGTTCGGCCCATTGCAGGAACCGCGCGCACTGCTGTTCGAAGAACGGTTGCAGCTGCGCCGCCTCGAAGGGCTCGACCAGGCAGGTTTCCTTTTCGCTGACGATGTCGAAATACACCAGTGCCAGGTTGATCCGGGGCAGGTCCAGTTTGCGGCACATCAACCAGCCGTAGATTTTCGCCTGGGCCCAATGCAACTGACGGTGGTTGGCCGGTTGCTTGCTCAAGTCGCCGCGGTAGGTCTTGACCTCTTCCAGGCAGTTTTGCCCAGGGTCGTAGCCGTCCGCCCTGCCCTTGACCGTCAAGGTTCGATACTGGCCCTCAAGGACGACTTCGCTTTGGTAACCCTCGCTGCGCCGCGATGCCACGGTGCGGTGCCCGACGATGCCCTCCAGCGCGGTGGGCGACGGCGTGAAGCGCAGATCGAGGTCGCCGGCCTTGGCGGTGAACTCACACAGCGCCCGCACCGCAATGCTGTAGCTCAAGCGCCCTGCTCCGCCCATTGCACGTAGCACACGGCAATCGGCATCTGGTGTTCGTGGCAGAACTCCAGCCAACGCAACTGGTTGTCCTGCAGGCGATCGCCGGGGCCTTTGACTTCGATCATGCGGTAGGTCTTTTGCTGCGGCCAGAACTGGATCAGGTCCGGCATGCCGGCGCGATTGGCCTTGATGTCCAGCAACAAACGGTTGAACCAGTGCTTGAGGTGCTCGGCCGGGAGGCAATCCAGAGCTTGCTCCAGCAGTTCTTCGCTGAGCACGCTCCAGAACACGAAAGGTGACTGCACGCCCCACTTGGCGACATAACGTTCGCGGATGGTCTGCCGGTAGCGCCCGTCGTCGAGTTCGGCCAGGCACGCCTCAAACTGTTCGGCCCGACGGCCATGGAAGTCTTCGCTGAGCAAATCCACCGGCCCGCGCTGGAACGGGTGAAAAAACGCGCCCGGCAAAGGCGCAAAAATCGCCGGCCAGCACAACAAGCCGAACAGCGAGTTGATCAGGCTGTTTTCGACGTAGTGCACCGGCGCCGAATCCTCAGCCAGATGCGCCTGAACGTAAAACTCGACCGACACGGCGGGATCGATTCTGGGTAGTTGCAGGTCCAGACGTTGCATTTCCCGAGGCGCTACCCGCTTGATGGGCGGCCCGCCGAGCTTGCGCCGCAGGCGCGGCAGCACACGGAGCAGCTGTTGTTGTTCGGCGGCGCTCTGCGGTGCCTGTTCGGCCTGTACGGCCAGCTCCAGCGCCAACTCAAACTCGCCACTGCGTTCCAGCACGCGAATCAGCCGTGAACGCGCGCCCGGATAGGCACATTCGCGGTAGAGGTCCAGGGCCATGGCGAAATCCGCGATGCGTTCGCAATACTGGCCCATCTGGAACAGCAGCTTGCCGCGCCGGCGTTGCAACCATGGGTTGTCCAGCACCAGCCCCTTGATGCGCTCGACCGCCGCTTCCAGCGCTTCACCGGCCTCCAATTGTTGCTGGTACGCGTGCAGGAGGACACAGGCATCCACGTCTTCGCGGCTGCGCAAGCCACGGGACTCGGCACAGAACTCGACTTTTTCATAGGTATAAATGCCCAGGTCGGCCAACACAAACTCCGACCAGTCCTGGTACAGGTTGCCGAAGAACATCAGGCGCAGGCGATCGCACAACTCCATGATGGTCAGGCTGAACAGACGCTCATCCAGCCACGGGCACCAATCGTTGAAGCTCTGCGTCTGGGGAAATTGCGCGCTCAGCGTCGGCAACCAGTCGTTTTTCCTGCCTTTGGGTTGATCGATGGCAGCGGCAAAGGTCTGGAGGATTTCGGCCTTGAGCAGTACCTCGAACAGTTCGTCGATGGCGATGGGCATTTGCCTGTCGACCCAACCCAGTTCGAGCAGCGGGCCGGCGGCTGTGCCGATATCGCCGATTTCGTCGTAATGCAGCTTGCTCGCCCTGAAATGAACGCCTTTGCGCATCACCATTCTGACCAGCAGTGCCTGCGATTCACGGGGTAATCCCTTGAACGCTTGAATGAAATGCAGCTCTTCGACGCTCAACACATCGCCAGAGCGCCGCTCAAGCCAATCAAGCACTTGCATGAAGTTGTTCAGGTAATAGAACGGATCGTCGAGGGGATTTGCAGTCACAGGGAAATGGGCCATGGCGAGCGAGTACTGGTTATGCGTACAGATACCAGCTCCACCCTGCCCGGTGCAATCGGAAAAGGATAAATGGCGCTGTAGGAATTTTTCCCGAGCAGTAGAACTTTCTGCCCCCCGGCGGCACCAACCGCGATAGAGGTGCAGTGACAACCATCGAACCGATGGCGCTGCTTCAGAACCTATGGAGGTGATCATGGATATCAAGACTTTGGGCTTGCCCCTGGCGGCAGCGGCCCTGCTGACGCTGGCCGGTTGCTCGACGCCAACGGTGGTGACGCTGCAGAACGGCACTCAGTACCTGACCAAAGACATGCCGAAAACCAAAACCCGGGACGGCTTCTTCGAGTTTGAGGACATTTCAGGCAAGACGGTGAAAGTCAGGTCCGATGAAGTGGCGACGATTCGCAAAGAAGAAGACTGACGTTTCTCCTGGCACGATGTGGCAGGTTTCGAGCACTGCTTTACACTCGATAGACCCCGTGCGACCGAATGACTGTGCAACACTTCGACACAGGCGTTGCAATACGGGCATCACGCAAAGACTCAGGTGACGCCGAAATGAAAATGGTCATGCCACTTCTTGTCTCTGTGCTCGCCGTCAGCGCGTGCGTGACGGCGAGCCTGTGTGACGCCGCCACAAAGGCAAAGCCAAAACCAAAGCCCTTGCCAACGTACAAAACCAGTTTCGATTGCGCCACGCCCCAGGCATCCGCCGAAAAGCTTATCTGTCACGACGCTCAACTGGCGAGCATGGACCTGGAGCTCAATCGTCTATATCTGCTGGCGCTCACCGATGAACATTCAGTGCCGCGCCCGAATAAAGTCGAGATCGATCACAGGTTTTGGTTAGAGTCCCGTAACCAGTGTGGTGCCGGGCCGCAAGCCCGGGCGTGCATCGTGCGAAGTTATGCCGAGCGTGCGTTCCAACTGCGTCAGGGTTCGGCCATAGCGAGAACCAAGGACCCAAGCAGGCTCACGGAAGGCCCCTTGGCTTATCGTTGCGCAGGGTTTAACGCATTGGTTGCCGCGACCTTCTTTACGGTCGAACCGGGCGTTGTGCTCCTGAAATGGGCGAACACCTCCATCACCCTGGACCAGGTACCGAACGATTACGGAACCCAGTACACGGGCAAGGATTACAAAGGCAACTACAGCTTCTGGCAAATCGGCGATGACGTGTTTTTGCAGATACCCGGCTCAGGAAAGATGAATTGCGCAGCCGAGCCGGTCGGCTGAGGACGATGGCATCGGGACGTCCTGTCCCGATGGCCGTTCACCGCGTCAACTGCCGGTGCGAATCTTGTTCCACACTCGCGTACGCACCCGATCGATATTCAGCGGCATGGCCTCCAGCGCAAACAGCTTGCCCATCATTTCAGGACTTGGGTAAACCTTGGTGTCGTTCTTGATCGCCGGGTCGATCAGGCTGTCGGCCGTCTCGTTGCCATTGGCGTAATGCACATAGTTGCTGACGCTGGCCATGACGTCCGGGCGCAGCAGGTAGTCCATGAAGGCGTAACCGGCCTTTTCGTCTGGAGCGTCGGCCGGCATGGCAACCATGTCGAACCAGATCGCGGCGCCTTCCCTGGGAATCGAATAGCCGATGTCGATGCCGTTGCTGGCTTCCCTGGCGCGGTTTTCCGCTTGCAGGATGTCGCCAGAGAAACCGACCGCGACGCAGATATCGCCGTTGGCCAGGTCACTGGTGTACTTGGACGAGTGGAAATAACTCACATACGGCCGCACTTTCAACAGCAGGGCTTCGGCCTTTTTGTAGTCTTGCGGGTTCTTGCTGTGAGGCGGCAACCCGAGGTAGTTCAACGCGGCCGGCAGCAGTTCGGGGCCGTTGTCGAGGATGGCCACGCCGCACTTCTGCAGTTTTTGCATGTTCTCGGGCTTGAAGATCAGGTCCCAGGAATCCACCGGGGCGTTGTCGCCCAGTACCGCCTTGACCTTGGCAATGTTGTAGCCGATGCCGGTGCTGCCCCACAGGTACGGGAAGCCGTGCTCGTTGCCCGGATCGTTGGCCTGCAATGCCTTGAGCAATACCGGGTTGAGGTTTTTCCAGTTCGGCAACTGACGCTTGTCGAGTTTCTTCAGCGCGCCGCCTTCAATCTGCCGGGCCATGAAGTGGTTGGACGGAAACACCACGTCGTAGCCGGAATTGCCGGTCATCAGCTTGCCATCGAGGGTTTCGTTACTGTCGTAGACGTCGTAGGTGAAGCCGATGCCGGTTTCTTTCTGGAAGTTTTTCGTGGTGTCCGGCGCGATGTAATCCGACCAGTTGTAAATCTTGACGGTTTCGGCTGCCTGGCTGATCGATGCAATCAGCATCAGCGGAGCGAGGGTCAGTGTCTTTCGGAGCATGAGTCGATTCCTGTAGGGGTTATTGTTGTTGGCAGGCAATCAAAGGATCAGCTTTCAAATTTCAAAAGCACTCAAAAAATCAGTACATAGGTCTTGCGCACGGTTTCCTGGATGTCCCAGATTCCGAGGCTGTTGGCCGGCAACATCAGCGCATCGCCGGCTTCGATGTGCAGCGGTTCACCGCCGTCCGGGGTGAAGGTGCAGCGGCCCTGAATGAAGTGACAGAATTCCTGGGCAACGATCTGCCGCCGCCAGCGCCCTGGGGTGCATTCCCAGACGCCGGTCTCGACGCCGTCGTCGCGTTCGACGCTGGTGGTCGAGGCCACGGCCACGGGCGTACCCAGGGGCACGGCGACCGGGTTGGACTCTTCCAGTTTCAGGGTTGCAGTGTTCTTGAATTGCGTGATGCTCATGGGAATACCTGTCGAAGTAGCCTTTTGATGAAAAGCGTGCCGTTTTTCAGTGCATGAAACCTTCCATGAAACCGGCGACCCCGCTGGCCAGCTTGCGCCGCCAGCGCGCTGTGGCCGGGTTGGCCAGGGTCTGGTCCTCATGGACAAAGCTGCGGATGATTGCGTTGTAGCCGAGCCAGCGGATGGGCTCCGGCTCCCAGGCCCTGAGTGCGTCGAGGCCGCGTTGCGGGATGACCCACGGCTGGCGCACCAGATCGGTGTCGCGGCCCAGGATCAGGTCGGCCAGCGTGCGTCCTCCCAGGTTGCTGGCGCCGATACCCTCCCCGCCATAGCCGCCAGACAAGGCAATGCCGTTGGCCTGGTCGCAGAGCATGTGCGGCTTGAAGTGCCGGGACATGCCGAGATTGCCGCCCCAGGAATGAGTGATCTGCACGTTCTTCAGCTGCGGGAACAGCTCGCCGAACAGGTAGCGCCGCAGCTCCTTTTCATCCGTGGTCAGGTCGAAGTCGTGCCTCAGCTTGCCGGCGAACTGGTAGCCCCCTCGAGCGCCAAAGATCAATCGGTTGTCAGCGGTGCGCTGGCCGTAGGTGACCTGGCGACTGGCCTCACTGAACGCCTGGCCGTGGCTCAGGCCGATTTCGTCCCAGGTGGCCGCCGACAATGGCTCGGTCGCGACGATCAGGCTCTGCACCGGCATCTGATAACGCCCCAGTGGCGGCAAGGTCACGGAGTAGCCCTCTACCGCCGGCACCACCCAGCGACTGCGCACCGACGCTTTCGCCGTGCGCAGGCTGCCTGACTGCCAATGGGTGACCGGGCTGTTTTCATAGATTTTGACCCCCAGGCGCTCCACCGCCCGGGCCAGCCCTCGGACCAGCCTGGCCGGGTGAATGGTCGCCACGTGCGGCGCGAAGATTGCGCCGTAGGGTTTGGCGACGCGGATCTGTTGCGCCAGTTGTTCCGGGCTCAGCCAGCGATAGTGGTTGTCGTTGAGGCCCTGGCGGTGGAGATCGTCCAGATAGTGGCGCAGGCTGGCCTCCTGCTCCGGATAGCGCGCAGCGCAGTACAGCGCTCCGCCTTTACGGTAATCGCAGTCGATCCCCTCACGTTCGAGGACAATCTCCACTTCGTCCGGAATGCTGTGCAACAAATCGTAGGAGGCACGTCGCTCTTCGGCCGGCAGGTCGGCCAGCAGGCGATCTTCACCCAGCAAGTTGCCCATCAGCCAGCCGCCATTGCGCCCCGACGCGCCGAAACCGGCGGTCTGGGCTTCGACAATCGCGATGCTCAGGTCCGGTTTGTGCTGCTTGAGGTAGTACGCGGTCCAGAGACCGGTGTAGCCCGCGCCGATGATCGCCACGTCCACATCCAGGTCCCGCTCCAGCGCCGGACGCGCCAATAGAGGCTCATCGAGCTGGTCCATCCACAAACTGATAGTGCGCCACGCCGGCATGCAAGACTCCGCCACTCAAACTTTGATGGCGTCGATCCTAGTGCGTGGGCTCAGGGGCTGTCTTGCGCGCGTGCACGCAAAGAAATCTGTTTGACGTAGGCTTTGGGTGACTGGCCGGTGTGTTGGCGGAAACAGCTGTAGAACGCCGACAGCGAATTGAATCCGGCAGCGAAGGCCAGCTCATCGATACGCAGCGGTGGCGTGGCGGCATCCAGTGCCGCGAGCAAGTGTTGCAGGCGCGCCTGGTTGACGTAGCGATAGAAGCTCTGCCCCAGCACCTGGTTCAACAAGTAGGAAATCTGATTGCGGCTGTACCCGCACTCCTCCGCCACCCGTTGCAGATCGAGCTCCGGGTCCAGATAAGGTTGCTGATGCTGAAAATATTGCTGCAGATCATCGGCCATGAAGCTCAATTGGCGTGGCGACAGGCCGAGCCTGCTGACCGCCGGGCGCTGGTTGCTGGACGTTTTGCTTGCGGGCTGCTCATGCACTAGTGAGGCGTATTCGTTGACCCGCCAGATCAGCCCGTCCTTGACGGTAATCGCTTCGCTGGCGCGGAACGACACCAGCCCTTCACCGCCACGCAAAGTGATGCGGTATTGAATGAACGCCGTGTTGCCGTCCAGTCGTATGCGGTCGGAATGCTCCAGCGCTTCATCCGGATCCCGGGGCATGCTGTTGCGCACGTATTCGCGCAATTGGTCCAGGCCCATGACCCGGTTCTGGAAAAAGTCGTTGTACTGGACTTCAGGGTGATAGAGCGCCATGACGCCGTCCAGATCCCGGTGCTTCCAGCGCAAGTGATAGCGCATGACCGTCTCGCCCGTGGCCTGGGTTTGCAGCGGACCATCATCATCGGCGTGCATTGAACATCTCGACGGGAAAACCCCGAGCTTGCCCAACTTGCGCCTTGTCTTCAACGACTAAACGAATGATGGCTTTTAGCCGCAAATGCGCACGAGCCTGACTGAATCAAAATAATGGCGGCAATCGCCAAATGGCCTGAAAAAGCCACACTCTTTTCACATCCGGATGCTACTTTTAAACATTGTCACTGGTTGAACCAATGAAGGTTCTTCCCTCCTACCATGAGCTAAAGGAAGCGCTCGATAATGAAGGCGGGTAACACATGAATAGAGGGTTCAGTAAGGTCACGTTTCCAAACGCCTGCCAGCTGATGCGCTGGCATTTTCATCCCATGGGTTTCGAGGCGAGCATGGACGCCCCGGGCAGCATGATTGCCCGTCTTTTTGATCGTGCCACTGGCGAGACCATGATCGCCATTGCCGGTATTCCTTGCGCCACCGTCATGAATGCCGCGGATGTAGAGCTAATAATCGAAGCGGTGGAGGATGAACTTGAAGCCTTCGTTCCACCGGAGACTCTCATGAGTTATGCCTGAAGGCCGAACGCTCACAAAAGCCCACGTCAGGTGGGCTTTTTTGTGGGTAAAGAAAAGATCAAAAGATCGCAGCCTTCGGCAGCTCACATAAGGTTGCGTTCATTCGCAGGAGTTGCCGAAGGCTGCGATCTTCGCAATTCAGGCCGACGCTTTGCCCTGTCGATGGTCGACAAAAAACGCCTTGCCCTTGCCGATCCGGTCGGAGGCCTTGGGCATGTTCGCGGCCTGGGTGTCTTGCACATCGACGTACCAGTAGCAATGGCTGATGGCGCGGGTAATGCCGACGTAGGCCAGCCGCAGGATCTCGTCCTTCTGGGCATTGTCGTAGGGTTCGCTGTCACCGGTCTTGCCCAGGCCCGCCATCCGGTACACCTGATTCTTGTAAGGTGAGCTGGTCAGGTGCTGGCAGTCGCCGAGCAGAAACACCGCATCGGCCTGGAGGCCCTTGGCACTGTGATAGGTCAGTTGCTTGAGCCTGCGAGCCTCATGCGGCAAGCTCGAATCAACATTAACTACAGATTGAATATGCTCTTCTATCAATGACTTATCGCTGCCTTTTCGATAAAGCATCAAGATTGAGTCGCCCTTTCGGTAGTGCTCCATCAGGCGCTGTGCCATGCCCTGGTCATCACGATCGAGCACATTCACGGGCAGCAATGCCTTGGGTTCGCCGCTGGCCTTGGCTTTCTTCCCGGCAATCGCCGGTGCTGCACGCACGATGTGCTCGGCGGCGTCGATGATGTGCTGGTGGCTGCGGTAGTTGTCGCTGAGCATGACCCTGGTGGTGCTCGGCGACGGGAACGCCTTGTTGAACTCCATGAAGTAGGTCGGCGAACTGCCGCGCCAACCGTAGATGGACTGCCAGTCATCGCCCACACAGAGCAGCGAGGAGCGCTGGGCTCCGCGTCCGACGTGCATGGCCGGCCCGCGACTGCGGATCTCTGCCAGGCTGGCCCTGATCCAGGAGACGATTTGCGGCGAGACATCCTGAAATTCGTCGATCATCAGGTGCGACAGCGGTCGCAGCAGTTCATCGCTGAGCAGTTTGAGATTCTCCGGTGAATGCTCGCTGAACAGGGCAAACATCCGGTTGTAGGTCATGATCGGCGGTTTCTGATCGAGCAAGTGATCTTCCAGTGCCCGCCAGTAAAGGCTCAAGGCCTCGAAGAAGAACCGGTCGGGATCGTCCTTGGCGAAACTCATCTGCCCCACGGCGCTCGGCACGTCCAGCCCGAGGTTTTCGATGAACCCGGCGGCGGCGACAAAACAATCCAGCAGCGGCGCGGAGGCGAGCTCGCCCTTGACCTTGTAATCGAAGCCCGGCCCGGCGCTGGCATCACCCGCCAGCGAGGCTAAAACACGTTTTGATGACTCGTAACTATCCAGCCATATCAATGGCTTACGACAGAAAGCTTGAAACAGGGTGCGCTTGACTGCCCACTCTGCGCGTACCGACAGCTTGGCGTTTGGTCGCGTGACCTGCGGGTTTTCCCGAGGGTCGAACCCCAGCACCACCCAGGCATCCAGGGACGGGATGTAGCCGTGACTATGGAATGTCGAACCGTTGATATCGAACGCCTGGCGATTCGGTTCGATCCCCTTGATCGGCCAGGCTCCGGCGCGAAACCACAGGTCTTCAATGACGTCGCACAGTTCTTCATCGCGTTTGGCCGCCAGTTCGGTAACGCCCATGCGTTTCTGCACATCCGGGTGGTCCCGTTCCAGCTCCTTGAGTTGCAAGGCATGCCGGGACAATGGCTTGATCAACTCGCGAAAGCGCTCATCGTCACGGTGCAGGCGGTGATAGCAGGCGTTGAGCTGTTGGCGTTGAGCGTCGTTGATCCGCAGATCGAACGGGTTGCTGTCGACCTCCTCGTCACCCTGTGCAGCCCGCAGGCTGAGGTTCTCGAAAGCCTGCAAACGCTCGAAACCCGGAAGACTGCGCACCATCGGCAGGATCCGCGAGTGAAAAGTGCGCACCAGATCCCGCGCCGCCTTGAAACTGATTGCGTGGCCCCAAAGTGCAAACAGTTCGATCAGCTTATTGATGAAATCCTTGCGCGACTCACGGGTGAAGGTCACCACCGTCATCGAACTCAGCTCGAAGCCCAGGTAATGGCTCAGCAGCAGGATACGCAGCACCAGCGTGGTCGATTTGCCGGCACCGGCGCCCGCGATCACCGAGGTGGACGGCGTGTCACTGAAGATCATTTTCCACTGGGCGGCGCTGGGTTGGGCATGAGCCGGCAACAACCGGGCGACATCCGCCTTCATGCGCTTCTTCAATTCGGCGTTCAACGGCAGGCGCCAATCGTCGAACAACAGGTCATCGACATTCGGTGGCCGGTGTTCAGTGGCACGCGAGTCGCGGATCAGCAGGACCTGCCGGCCCTCCTCCAGCCCGTCGAGCTTGCCTTCCTTGTAACCGTAATCGACCCCGGCGCTGTGGCCACTGCGAAAACCGTCAGCCTGGCCGTGCAACCACGATGCTCGGTGCTGGGCATGCAGGCGGGTCAGGCTGTAACCGAAGAATCGGGCGAGCAATCGCTTGATCAACGGCATCTCGGCCAAGGGGCGAAGTTCAGGAGGAAGATCGGGGGTGTGTTGCGGCACGCGGACTGACTCCAGGGTGTGAGGCTGTTGAGCGCTATGGTGTCTGCATTTGCTCTCGAGTTCTAGTCAATTGCTTATGACTCATTGGCTTATGCGATGAAGTGAAGGCTGGATGAGAAACTTTCGAGTTTGTTTTATATCAATGTATTCGATGGGAATGCTGCATTTTTTACGCTTTTTATCGATTATTGCCTGTTGGATGATGGCCGTCATCACCCACCGGTCTCGCTTCGTGGCTCAGGCGCCTTGCCCCATGACGAACCTTTTCTGGAGACGATCATGCTTGAACTCAGACCTTTCAACTCGCTCGGCGGCGCTCACCACGGCTGGCTGGATGCTCACCATCATTTTTCGTTCGCCGAGTACTACGATCCCAAGCGCATGAACTGGGGCAACCTGCGGGTCTGGAATGACGACGTGATCGCCCCCGGTACCGGTTTCCCGCAACACCCGCACCGGGACATGGAAATCATCACCTATGTCCGCGAAGGCGCCATCACCCATCAGGACAACCTTGGCAACAAGGGCCGCACCGAAGCGGGCGACGTCCAGGTCATGAGTGCAGGCACCGGGATCGCCCACAGCGAGTACAACCTGGAAGCGACGCCGACCAGGATATTCCAGATCTGGATCATCCCGAACGGGTCCGGCCTGGCCCCTTCCTGGGGCGCCAAGCCGTTCCCGAAAGGCAACCGCGAAGGTTTTGTCACCCTGGCCAGCGGCAAGGAAGGCGACGACCAGAGCTTGCGTATCCGCGCCGATGCCCGGCTGGTAGCCGCCAATCTGAAGGCCGGCGAGTCAGCCGAATACCATTTGGACAACGGTCGTCGTGCCTACCTGGTGCCAGCCACCGGGGTCATTGAAGTCAATGGCTTGCGTGCACAAGCTCGAGATGGTGTAGCGGTTGCCGATGAGCAAGTGCTGTGGGTGACGGCCATCGAGGACAGCGAGATCGTACTGGTGGATCTGGCTTGATTCGCTGAGCGAAATTGCAAAAAAAGGGGCGACCGTGTTGGTCGCCCCTTTTTTTGGGTGCATGTTCAAATGTCTTCGCTGGCAAGCCAGCTCCTACATGGGGAATGCGGTTCAATGTAGGAGCGAGCCTGCTCGCGAAAAACCCGAGAACACCGCGGGGGTGTCAGGCTGCCAGCGTTGTCGTTGACGACCATCGCGAGCAGGCTCGCTCCTACAAGGAAATGGCACCATCGACCAGCGTTTGCGCCTCGGCCACCAGTTGCTTGAGGTGGTCGTCGCTGACAAAGCTTTCGGCGTAGATCTTGTAGATGTCTTCCGTGCCCGACGGGCGCGCCGCGAACCAGCCGTTTTCGGTCATGACTTTAAGACCGCCAATGGCCTGGTCATTACCCGGTGCGTGGCTGAGGATGTTCTGGATCGGTTCGCCAGCCAGTTGGGTCGAGGTGACCTGTTGCGGCGACAGCTTGCTCAACAGCGCTTTCTGCTCCGGGTTGGCCTTGGCGTCGACCCGCACCGAGAACGGCTCACCCAGCTCATCGGTCAAGGCACGATACGCCTGGCTCGGGTCGCGACCGGTCCGGGCAGTCATCTCGGCGGCCAGCAGGGCCGGAATCAAACCGTCCTTGTCGGTGCACCAGACGCTGCCGTCCTTGCGCAGGAACGAGGCACCGGCGCTTTCTTCACCGCCGAAACCGAGGGAGCCATCGAACAGGCCGTCGGCAAACCATTTGAAGCCAACCGGCACTTCGTACAGGCGACGGCCCAGGCGCCTGGCCACGCGGTCGATCAAGCCGCTGCTGACCACGGTTTTACCCACGGCCGCATCGGCACGCCATTGCGGACGATTCTGGAACAGGTAGTCGATGGCAACGGCAAGGTAGTTGTTCGGCGCCAGCAAACCACCGGACGGCGTGACGATGCCATGGCGGTCGTGGTCCGGATCGCAGGCAAACGCCACGTCGAAACGCTCTTTCAGGCCAATCAGGCCTTGCATGGCGTGGCCGGACGATGGGTCCATGCGGATCTGGCCGTCCCAGTCGACGGTCATGAAACGGAAGGTCGGATCGACCTCTTTGTTCACCACATCCAGGTCCAGACGATAATGCTCGGCAATCGCCGACCAGTAGCGCACCCCCGCTCCACCCAGCGGATCGACACCCAGGCGCAGCTTGGCGTCACGGATGGCATCGAAGTCGATCACGTTGATCAGGTCGGCGACGTAGGTGTTCACGAAGTCGTGACGATGGGTGGTGCTGGCTTTCAGTGCCTGCTCGTAGCTGATGCGCTTGACGCCAGCGAGCTTGTTGGCCAGCAGTTCGTTGGCTTTGGCTTCGATCCACTTGGTGATGTGGGTATCGGCCGGACCACCGTTGGTTGGGTTGTACTTGTAGCCACCGCTTTGCGGCGGGTTGTGGGACGGCGTGATGACAATGCCGTCCGCCAGGCCGCTGGTGCGACCACGGTTGTAGCAGAGGATCGCATGGGAAATGGCCGGGGTCGGCGTGTACTCGTCGCCAGCGGCGATCATCACCGTCACGCCATTGGCGGCCAGTACTTCGAGGGCGCTGGCGCCGGCCGGCGTGGACAGTGCGTGGGTGTCGATACCGACAAACAGCGGGCCATCGATGCCTTGAGCTTCGCGATACAGGCAGATCGCCTGGCTGATCGCCAGCACGTGCCATTCGTTGAAACTCAAGTCGAACGAGCTGCCGCGGTGCCCGGACGTGCCGAAGGCAACGCGCTGGGTCGAAATCGCGGCATCCGGCTGGCCGGTGTAATAGGCCGTTACCAGTCGCGGGATATCGACCAACAATTGTGCCGGTGCCGGTTTACCCGCAAAAGGACTGAGTGTCATGCAAAACCTCTGGAATAGAGTGGTTCAGGAATGGGGTCGCAGTTTACTGGCAGTTCGACCGCAACGCGATGGGATCGATCCAATAGAATGAAGGGTGTTATTTTTTGTCTCATCACTCACTCGATCGATTCCAGACGCAGCGCGTCCCCCAACAAACCCAGTGCGGCAGCCAGGTTGTGATCGCCGCCGAAGGTATGACTCAAACGCAAATGCTGCCCGTGCAGACCGTGGAGGCTGAACAGTTCCCCCGGCGCGATGACCACCTGATGCGCCAGCAGGCGCTGGAATACACGACGTACGTTGACCCGACGCAACGAGCGCGCCCAGATCGTTGCACCGCCTTGCGGCTCGACGAAATGCAAGGCATCGCCCAATCGCTCCTGCAACAACAGGGTCATCTGACTCTTGCGTTCCTTGAGTAGCCGTCGCAGCACCAGCAGGTGTTGATCGATGCGACCGCTGCTGTACAAGCGGGCGATGGCTTTCTGGCGAATCGGCGAGAGACGGAAGGAACGCAGCAGAAAGTGCCGTTGCAGCTCAGCGCTCAAATGCCTTGAAAGCAGGTAACCGTAGGGCGCTTCCGGACCGATGATTTTCTCGAACGTGGAAAACACCATCAGCCGCTCAGGGTCCAGCAAGTCGCGAAAGCGCACACCCGCAAGGTCGAATCCGAGTTCGCCATAACAGTCGTTTTCCAGCACCCAACTGTCATGCGCGGCCAACAGCCGGGCAATGGCTTGCCTGTTTTCGTCAGACGCCAGGCTGCCACGGGGCATGTTCAGGGCCGACGACAGCATCACCAGCAATACCGGTTCGTTATCGAGCAGCGTTTTGAGCCGTTGCGGATCCAGGCAGCCATCGGCTTGTACGGGCAACTCGATCACCCGCACGCAGGCGGCTTGAAACAGACGCAGGATCGTCCAGTCGCACGGCGATTCGACCACCACGGTGGCATCTTTCAAGCCCAGCACGGCGATCAGGATTTCCAGTACACCGCGCAGGTCGGCGCCGATGTAGACATCATCGGCATGCCAGTAACGCATCGGAGACGTGGTGTAGCGTGCAGCCAGGGCGGTGCGCAATTCGAGCTCGCCACAGGGTTGCGATGACGACTGCGGCTGGCGGGGATACTGGCGCAGCAACTCTCGCTCCAGCAGCAACAGAGGACTGTCGAGCGGCTGCAACAAGGCCGGCTCATCGGCGCTCAAGACCAGCATCCCCGGACGCCTGGCATTGACATAGACGGCTTCCAGCAGGTCGCTGCCGCTGTCCAGCAGGTTGATTGAGGACACCGGCAACGCGTAGTAACCGGACTTGGCCACCGAATAGACGCGCCCCTCTTTCTCCAGGAGCGAATAGGCGTACTGAATGGTCGAGATGGACACATTGAGACGCTCCGCCAGTTGCCGCAACGACGGCAGGCGGATGGGCGAATCCCCTTCAGACTCGTTGATCAGGCAGGCCAGGTATCGATACACCGCCTGATAGGCGAAATCCGTTTCTCGTGGACCTTTCATGGGCGAAGGCCGGCCGCACAGGCTGAAAATCCGCCCACGTTCAGTGACCCGCCGACCATTCATCCACCAACGTGATGTCAGCGCCAGGATCGCCCGGCGCACTTTGCAACGCAGCCGTCCGGATCGGTGCTCGCGGCACCCCGCCAGCGCTCCCTTGCGCCCACTCCATGCGATAAAGCCGGCCAATCAGGCTGACGGGCAATCCGCTGACATCCATCATCCATTGCATGATCTGTTCGGCGACCGGGTGCCCCTGCATGGCCCGGTGCAACTCGGGCACGGCCACCAGCATGCCCGGATGACACTGACGCAGAAAACGCTCGAGCCCCGCACCTCTTTCGATAAAAGGCGCAAAAAGCAGGCACACCAGTTGTGCTTCGCTCAGGCCCAGGTTCTTTTGCGCCTCGGCCGCTGCCCGGGCGCGTAGCTCGCTCAGTGTCGCCGGGTTGCCGAAGACCTTGATGGCCTGCTCGCACAAACGCTCAGGCAAACGCTTGCGGCGCATCATCACCAAGGTACGTTGCAGGTATTGCGCAACGCCGGATTCGTAATCGCGACCCTGCACGAAGCTCGCCTGCAACCCCCGCACGTGCGCCGAGATCGATGGGCTGACGAATTCGTTGTCACCGATCTGCGCGAACAGTTCGTCAGTCTGGAATCGGAGAAACTCCGTCAGCAATGGCCTGCGCTCTTCCAGATTACTCACCAGCAGATCGTTAATATCGATGCAAGCCGTACGACGACAGGTCTCAAAGCGCTCTTGTGGACGCCATCGGGCCTGGCCGTAATCGACGTAGAACGCGCGATAGCAGTCGCTGCCCAGTTCATCGAGCAGCGCAAACAACCCCGAAAAACCGGCCTCGCCCCCGTATGAAGGTGTGAGCCCTGCCTTGATGGCGGCACGTTTCAAACCGTCGATGAACTGCTTTTGCTGACGCAACGTATCAGCGATGAGCAAGGCGTCCACACCACCGTCCCAGCGGGCGATTTGTCCGTAGAACTCTCCCGTGGCCAGATAACCGTCGTCCCACAGGTCGAACCCGCCGCGCCACGCCCGGCGATGGCCGATCATCAACAGGTTCAAGCGGCTGGACTCACGACCGGCGTCGGAGAATGGCGTCAGGTGGTTGAACGGCAAGACTTCGCGATCATCGACCATCAACACCTCGACCCGGGGATCGTCATAGACGAACAACGCGCTGTTGGTCCGGTGCATGTTCTCCTCGGAGGCGCAGCTGGCCCCGTTCAACCGCAACGAGGCGATGCGCAACTGGAATGTCGCCGGTGCCCGCGTGGCGATGATCAACTGCGCAGCACGCAACAATGCCAGGGAGTAGCAGTTGTCACGAGTGCCGGACTGGATCGCCAACACCTTGAAATCGCCAATGCGCGCCATGCCCCCCGCCGCTACCGCCAGGCGCTGAATCAACAATTGCAATGCGGTGCGTTCGGCACGGGAGAAAAACCCCAGCAATCGCTGCAGCACTTGTTGATAGACATAGTTCATCGCTTGGTCGTGGATGCTGGTCATCTTTATTTACCTGATACTCGTAAGTTCAATATCGCGCAGACAGAAAATCCCGTTGGACTGTCTGCACGTATGACGTCATGGACTTTATTGCCAAATGCTAGCACTTGAATTTTCTGGCGATCATTTGAAACGTTCGTAGCGCCTCCTCGGCTTAACGACGTAAGCTAAGCTGTAGCGCCCGGCTGGCAAGGGCTTGCTCGATTTAAACGGCAGTCCTAGGAAACTTCCGACAATGTCCCACAGACACTTAACACAAGAAATAAGGAAGGAAGTTGTCGCTATCTTGTTGGCAACTACGCAACGACACACTAGTTTGGAGATGCGCACCGACGGCGCACATTGAATAGTTTCAGCCTGACACCCAACCATGACTCATTCCTTGAGATGAAAGTAATCATTCAATTATCAGGGCTTAGTGGCTGATTAGAAGCTACAGATTACGGGCAAAAACCAGTTCAGTTGCTGGACTGGCCTGCGGATCGACGGCTTTTTTTGGTTCTTCACGCAATCCCGGGGAACACCGATACCTGTAGGAGCTGCGGTGCGGCGATCCGACTTGCCAGCGATGGCGACCTTACGGCCGAGCATTTTTTCCTGGTGTACATATCCATTTCTGCGGTAACGGCCGCTAGCGGTTTCGCTTTTACAGCGAGTCACTTGGAAGAGCCCCAAGTAACCAAGGGCTTTTGCCCCTGACGTTCGGTGCCTCGCTTTGGCTCGGCATGCCCTCGCTCCGGTCCTGCTCCGTGGGCCCGCCGCGATCGGCCATCCATGGCCGTGCGCGGCTAACCCGGCATCCATGCCGGGTTGCCCACTACGCAGAACCGGAACGAAGCCTCACGAGGGGGCGTGCACCGCAACAGCACCGCGAGGCGAGCTAACGCTCGACCTCGTTGTTTGGTGGTGCACGCGTTCCCCTGTAGGAGCTGCCGAAGGCTGCGATCTTTTGATCTTGATCTTCAGCAATCTCCAGATCGCAAAAGCAAGATCAAAAGATCGTCCGAACGCGGCCCGAACCTTCGGCAGCCCCTACAGATATTTCGTTATATGTGTTCCCCCGAGATTCCGTGAAGAACCTTTTTTGGGGAGGGGGACTGAAACGAAAGAGTCCGTGTGGCACGGACTCTTGGGTGGGCTATTGCGGCAATTGTTATGCCGGCTCGACCTGCAGCGCGACCCTTTCGCGACACGGGCATTCGTCCATGTAGCGGTGCGCTTCGACAAACTCGGCAAACGGGAAGACCCGAGTCTTGAGCGGCAGCAGAACGCGGTCGGCGGTCATCTGATTGATGTCGCGCAAGGCACGCTGCAGTGCGACCTGGTCCTGGGTGATCCCCAGTTCCGGCTTGCCAGTGAAGTTGCCGATGCAGTGTACGAAGAACTGAATGTTTTTCTGGAACGCTGCGCAGGCCGGGAAAGGCGTCTGGTTGCCGCCTTGCAGGCCGTACAGCACCAGGCTGCCGCGAGGTGCCAACACATCGCCAAGCAACGACATCTGCGGGCCGCCCAAACCATCGAATACCACATCCACGCCGCGGTTATCGGTGATCTTGTTGATTCGTACCAGCAGATCTTCTTCCTCGGTGACGATGACTTTTTCGGCACCCAGTGACAGCAGATACTCACGTTCTTCTGCTGACTTGGTCGCCGCGATCACTCGAACACCCAAGGCCTTGCCCAGTTGTACGAACGAAGGTCCGGCGCAATGACTGGCGTCGGTCACCAGGGCAAACTGCCCGGGTTTGACCCGCGCCAGATCCGTATAAGCGAAATAGGCAATCAACAACGGCGTGTAGTGCACGCTGGCTTCAATCGGACTGAGCACATCCGGGTAGCGGGTCAGTGCCGAGCGCGGCAGAACGATCAGCTCGCCGTAGACCGGGTAATCGTTCGGGCTTTCGGCCGGGAAACTGGCAACCTTGTCACCGACGGCCAGGTCTTCTACGCCGTCACCGACAGCAGTGACGATACCGGCCATTTCATGACCAAGGCCTGAAGGCAGACGAGCGTGGGACGAGGCCAGGTTCTGGCGCCAAAGAATGTCATACCAACTGATGCCGATCGCCTCGACGCGCACCTGCACTTCGCCCGGTGCAGGCAGAGCCGCCGCATGCTCTTCGCATTTGAGCACCTCGGCTGGACCAAACTTGTGAAAACGGATCGTGCGGGACATCGCAAACCTCGCCAATTGAACCTCTAATGCCTTGAACTCTAGCTGGGCTTTCAACCCAACACTATCTGTGGCTATTAATAGTCGACATGCCTGTCATTGATTCCGCGGCGGCGGCAATATCGTGAAATATCGTAAGAAACTGGAGCCGCCTTTGTAGGAAATCTGAATTACCCGGTGCAGAGTACCAGCCTTTCCCCGTAATATTCCTGCTGGCCATTGTTCTCATATGGCCGCTCACGTCAAGTTTGCTGACTCTGCCAGGACTCCAGATGAATCGTAATGACCTGCGTCGTGTCGACCTGAACCTGTTGATCGTTTTCGAAACATTGATGCACGAACGCAGCGTGACCCGTGCTGCGGAAAAACTGTTCCTCGGCCAGCCGGCCATCAGTGCGGCGCTCTCGCGCCTGCGCGGCTTGTTCGATGATCCTTTGTTTGTGCGTACCGGCCGCAGCATGGAGCCGTCCGCCCGGGCGATCGAGATTTTCGCCCTGCTGTCGCCGGCACTGGATTCGATTTCCACCGCCGTCAGCCGTGCGGCCGAGTTCGATCCTGCCACAAGTACCGCGGTGTTCCGCATCGGCCTTTCGGACGATGTCGAGTTCGCCTTGCTGCCCATGCTGCTCAAACGCCTGCGTGCCGAATCGCCGGGGATTGTGCTGGTGGTGCGCCGGGTCAACTACATCCTGATGCCGGGGATGCTGGCGTCCGGGGAAATTTCCATCGGCGTCAGTTACACCACCGACCTGCCGGCCAACGCCAAGCGCAAAGTGTTGCGCCGCAGCCAGCCCAAGCTATTGCGCGCCGACACCGTGCCGGGGCCGCTCAGCCTGGACGATTACTGCGCTCGCCCCCATGCACTGGTGTCGTTCGCCGGCGACCTCAGCGGTTTCATAGATGAAGAGCTGGAGAAACTCGGGCGCAAACGTCATGTGGTACTCGCCGTGCCGCAGTTCAACGGGTTGAGCACCCTGCTCGCGGGCACTGACATCGTGGCCACGGTGCCGGACTACACGGCCGATGCACTGACTGCCGCCGGCGGTGTGCGGGCAGAGGACCCGCCGTTGCCGGTACGCAGCTTTGAACTGCATATGGCGTGGCGCGGGTCGCAGGATAACGATCCGGGGGAGCGCTGGTTGCGGTCGCGCATTCAGATGTTCTTTGGGGACCCTGAGAGTCTCTAGGGGTCGTCGGGCAGGCAGTTTATCTGATCATTTCTGCCTTTTGATAGACCATGGACATCCATCCACTTCCAGAGGATTACCACACTTGGGGGCATATTTGAGGGCATGCTTTGGATGGTTTGAAAAGGATGCCCCCAGCCTGAGGCTCAACAATCTTCTTCTCGAAAAATCACCTGCGACAGTTCCCTATCGCCGTTGAATGCTATCGGATCAGCCAGCGGATAAACAGCGCCAGGGCCCCGCCGATGATGAAGCCACCGACTAGGTTGACCAACAGGCTGCCCAGTGGCAAACCCGGGAGCAGACCGTTCAGGCGCAAGTGTCTAACTTCCGCGGTGCAGTTCAAAAACCTGTGGGAGCTGACGTTACCAGCGATGCAACCAGCACAGGCGAAGGGGTTGTCCAGGCGGGCGCCATCGTGGGCAACGCCCGCTCCCACGACCTCAAGTTCGCTGCAATGATCAGTACAGACGCCCGCCAGCGCTAGTGCGATTCAAGAAGCGGGGCATCGGCGACGCCCACCTTCACCCCACCGGCTCGCAAACAATGCGCCCGATGCGCAAGAAGGTTTCATGGGCGTTGAGTTCGTGGACGCTCAACACGGCATGGTCCTTCGCCGCCAGATACCGCCAGCGCCCCTCTTCGAGCATGAACTCCTTAAACGCTTCGCCGTCCTCGCTCAGGTAGATGCGCTGTGCGTCGCTGGATCTGGTGAACAGACTCAGGTGCTCCAGGTGGAAAACGCTATCGACGAGCAATTCCTGCGACTGGAGTTTCCAGTCGTAGCCCTTGTCCGAAGTCAGATACTGATCCCAGCAGACGCACATCAACTTGCCACTCATGCGGGTGATCAGCGGATCGTCGAAGTGGTCCCTGTCGCTGCCCCAGGTACAGGTGCGATCGCTCTTGCCCGGCAGGAGGTATTTGACGAAGGACGCCGCGTCATTCTTCTTCTTGGCCGAGACATATGAGTAGCTGTAGCCGCAGAACAGCAGCAGGCACGGTGAGCCGGGCAGTGAGCGCATGCTTTTCGCCTCAACGCCCTCGGGCAGCCTCGGAGTACCCTCCCAGCGTTCCCAGGTGCCATCGAGACGATCGACACTGTAGATCAACGGCTTGTCGTAGCTCGACGTCCTGTTGGAGTCGAAGATGATGCCCTTCTCGACATACGAGTACTCGGTTCGCTCAGTGAACCGCCAGAGCCATTTGCCATTGAAATGCACGATATCCTCGGTCGCCGAGTACCCGTAGGTATCGGGCAGGTCCGGCATCTGGCTGCGCTGCCAAGACAACCCGTCGTGGGAGTAGAAGAAAGCCTCGCGATACCCCGCCACCAGGATCCACACCCCGTCGACGACAGACAGTTTCCTGACGTAGAGCTTCTCTTCCTGCGGATCCGGCCACACGACCTGCCAGTGCAGCCCGTCCTCGCTGCGATGGAACACGCCATCGTCGTCGACCAGCAGCCAGACCTTGCCGTTGGTTTTGATCTGGCGGACGTTTTCCGGATCACAGGGTGGATTGTCGAGGTTTTGCCATTCGATACTGAAGCGGTGCGCGCGCCCCTCGATCTCGAGCACGACGGCCGACTTCTCCAGCCGCTCCTGCTGCCGGGCCAGTTCGCGGGCGGCACGCTCCTGCGCCTCGATCTCCACCACGGACCTGTCGAATTCACCAGCCTTGAACAGGTCGATCTGGCGATCCGCCGCGGAACACGCTTCAGAGAAGGCGCTCAGGGTGTTGTCGACCTGCCTTTCGTAACGACAGAACTGTTCATGCCAGTCGTCGTTCGAGGCTGAGTTGTCCAGGTCGAAGTCGCTGTAGCCCAGCTCGCTGTCGAAGTTGATCGACGGCAGGTTCATTCGCCGGATCATGCCGTTGGCCGAATTCAAGGCGCCGCCGTGTTCTGAAATCAGCTCGCTGGCCTTCTTGCGAACGGTGTTGAGACTCGACAGCGCTAGGCCGCGGCCTACCGAGCAGGCGGACGCGGAGACCGCCGAACTGACCTTGGCCAGGAAGCCATCGTCGAACGATTCCATGTAGAACGAATGGTCCGAGGCCCTGCTGGTGACCGCAATCAGGTCGAAGCTCAGGGTCGTCGCAGCCCAACTGGCGGTGTGCAGCTTCTTGCCGATGTCCTCGTAGGTCTGCTCGAAGCTCAGGACGCGGTAACGAACGATGTTTTTCCAGCCACGGGTCTGCGCGGCCAGTTTCGCGGCGGCATCGAGCAACGGCTTTTCCTCGGTCTCCCGGAGCAGCGTCTGCATGAGCGAGAAGTTGTCGCGGAACTGCGCCGGCTTGAGGGTCGCGAGAATCCGCGCCACGTACGGGTTCTCGATTTTCCGTCCGCACAGGGTCAGCAGGAAGAAGGCATCCAGCAGCCAGGTGTAGGTGCGGTCATCCTCGTTGAGCAGCGTCTGCACGACCGGCAGATAGTCCTGCAGCTTGCGCGGACTGTCGGCGATCTGCCCGATCTGCCCGACGATGTCTGGGGAACCGGCCTTCTCCGCCAGGTGTTCGAGGAACTCCACGCCTGCTTTGTTCAGCGTTGCGGAACCCTCGATGGCCAGGGCGAACAGGCGCAGGTAGGTGCGCCGGGTTTCTTCGTCGGGAGTAGTGTCGAAGAAGCTGTGCACCTTGATCTCTGGCAACTCCGAGGTCAGCGACAGCGGCTCGCCCTCCTGATGCTCGTGCTCGTCGTCCTCCTCGACTACGTTGAGCCCGTTGACGTCCTTGTAGATGTCGATGGCCAGTGCGCTGCCGCCGATCACCTCGCCGATCAGATCACGGATGCCGTAGGTGGTCGACAGCCCGGAGAACTCCTCGCCGAACAGCTTCGAGATGATGTTCTCGCGGTCCTCGTCGCTGCGGCAGATCTCTTCGTCATCAATGAGGCTGACGATGCGCTCGTACTGATCGGACAAGAAATACAGCGCATTGAAACCAATGCCCGAGATGTTCTTCTGGATGAAGTGCGAATCCACCACATGCTCGTCGAATCCCAGAGCGATCATTTCGCGGAAGCGATCAATGCCGGCAAGCTCGATGCCCTCGATCAACTCCATGATGAAGTCCAGCAGGCGGACATCCTCGTCGCAGTCGATCCCCAGCTTGTCGAGGGTAACGACCAGGTGGTTGACGTCCCGCGAGGTCAGCACCACGTCGCGGTGGCTGCGTATGAAGTCATAGGTCAGATGCAGCACCAGCAGGTTGCGCGGGATCGACTTGAAGCGACGCTTGTTGGCTTCGATGTGCAACGACCAGTTGGTGAAACTGGCGTGGTTCTCTACCTGCACCAGGCGACTGTTGATCTTGTCGACCGCCAGCGAGAGGAATTCCCGGGTCTCGATGATGTATTCGTTCATCGTCCCCAGGTTGTTGCGGATCACCGCGATGCTCTGGGCGTTGATCAGGTTTTGCTGCTGCAATTGCTTGAGGTAGTGCCAGGCGAATTTCTGCATCTGCAGCATGTCGACCTGGTTGTGCAACTGGTCCTGGCCAGTCTTGCCGCTGACCTTGTTGCCCAGGCGTTTGAAGAAACCCGCGCCGGTCTGCCTGGCCAAGCGTTCCTGGCTGGACGCCAGGACCCGCGAGGCATCGAGCGCCAACTGCTGGGTCAGGGCGGCATTGCCCTTGTGCTGGTTCACCAGAGCTTCGATCGCTCGAGCGTCTGCGTCTTCGAGAGGCTGTTCGAAGATCTCTTGCGTTACCTCAACAGTGGTGTCGGTCATTTCATTGGCCTTAAAGGTTTTCGATCTGGTGTTTCAGTCGTTTGCTTTGTCCTGCTAGGGTCCGGACCTGCCCGGCGAAATGGCGCTCGGACAGGTACAGGCCCTTGTGAAAATCGGCGTAGAACTGCTGGGAAACCTGCAGAAACTCTAGCGCTTGATGCATGCCCATGGCGCTGCCCACCACCTGCTCGGTACTGGCGAGGGTGAGCTGGAACTCTTTCTCGATGTGGTTATCCAGGGCGATGTTCATCGCCAGGGTGGTGATCAAGCCACCGATGAGGCTGCCCACCAGCGCCCCGGGCGGGCCGCCGATGGCCCCCACAGTGGCACCGACCGACGCGCCGACCACGCCCGCGCCGGTATGGAACAGGTTCTTGCCGGTGCGGGTTTCCATTTCCTGCGCGCTCATTTTGCCGGCCGAGAACAGCACCAGGCACTGCACCAGGTCGACCGCGCACACTGTCGCACCGGCGACGCCGCCGTTGGCGAGGCTGCGCTGGAACAGAGTGCCCGTAAACAGGCCGGGCATGGAACGCGCGGCGATACTCACGCTGGCATTGGCCACACCGGCCTTTAGGGCACTGTCGCCAGCGGCGATCACGGTGTTCTCAAGGATGCGCAGGGTGGCTTGCTCCGCCGTGATCTGGCCTTCCTTGAACTGCTTGATGTACTGGAAGGTGTTAATGCTGCCGGCGATCACCGTGGTGATGACCGCCGCCGAGCCAGCGGCGCGCAGGCTTTGCTGCACCGTTGCCTTGTTCAGGTAGCCGGTCTGCAAGTTGTCGTGCAGCTCCTGGCCGGTCTTGCTCGCGGTGCCCAGGTGCTCGGCCTCACGCTTGCTCAAGGAAGTGGACTGCACGCCATCAACGTCCAGTTGCCCGCTGGTGTTGTCCCGGACCTTTTCCGCAGCCCGGGACACTTCCGGCCGGGTCTGCTGATTCTTCAAGACGTCGCGCTCGGCCGAGAGGCGTACGCCTTCGATCTGATCCGAGGGACCGAGGAACAGGTCGCTGTCCTTATAGGCGTGTACGCCGTCCTTGGTGGAGCGAAACGCCTTCTGCGTCGCCTCGGCATTCTTGAAGTACTTGAGCTGCGCGCCCAGCAACTGGTCGTCACCGCGCATGACCACGATGTCGTGGGTCATGTCGTTGCGGCCCAGCGGCGTGTTGGCGAAGTTGTCGGTGAAGGCACGCACGTCCTTATCCTTCAGGATCGCGTCGAGATTGAATGACTCGGCGTGCCAGGTCTCCGCCGCGAAGCCGCCCTTGATCGCGGCGTTTTGCGCGGTGGACGAGACCTTGGCGAGGATGCCGTTGGCCTGGCCGATTTCCGCTAGCATGCGCCCGGCCTTGTCCGCGGCTTGCACGGTCCAGATCGGGCACAGGCTGACGGACTGCTCAAGCGCGCGTTGGCGTTCTTTATCCATGGGTATTCCTCAGGCTGGTTTCCTGGATAGCGGTGTCCGCTGAAAGGGGTTGCCGGCCGTCGAGGCCAGGCATCCGGTAAAGCGCGTGCATGCTGTGCAGGCGCTGGGCGATCTCGTCGACCCAAACCTGTGGTGCGTGGACACGAATGTTGTCGTTCAGGCCAAAGATCCACCACAGGGTGTCGCGATCCTGGGGCACCCAGGCGCGCAGGCGCTTCCACGCTTGTCCGGGGATGACCTCGAGGGACTGTCGCGCACTGAGCGGGGTCTCTTCGAGCAGCACGGCGATTTGCGCGCTGACATCGGCGATCAGTTCCACCTGCATCTCGGCCTGGCGGTGGCTGAAGATCCCGGTGGCGATGTAGTCGTCGACATCGAACTGGCCATGTAACGGCGACGGGGCGTCGACCACCGCGACCTGCTGCATGCGGTGCAGGGCAAACTGGCGCACGTCGTCGTAGCCATCTACCGAGGCCAGCAGGTAACTGATGGAGTGCCGCGAAACCAGGCCCGCCGGGTGCAGGCGAAACTGCTTGAGTTCGCACTTGCTGCGGCTGCGGTAGGCTACGTCGAGCGGTCGACGCTCGAGCAAGGCCTGGGACACCTGGGCCCAGGTTCTCGGGGTGATGGCGGCCGGGATCAGGGTCTTGCCGTTAGGCACCGCACGCACCCGCCGCGACCAGTCGGCCAGGCCGTTGTGGCCAAGATCACCGAGGAAGTTGCGGGCCCGGCGGAACTGCGGGCCGAGCTGGTCGAGCACGGTCTGCGGTAGCAAGGTGTTCAGGTAGCTTTCCGACAGGTACAGGGCAAGCGCCGTCGAAGCGTCCATGTCCTGCAGCTGCAACGGCGCGTCCTTGGTGAAGCTCCAGCGGAACGGCATCTCGCTGTCGTTGCACTGCAGCGAGAACGGGATGGACAGCCGGTTGAGATCGCGCTGGATCGAGCGCAGCGTCACCGAAAAGCCCTTGTCGCGCAGCTTTTCCAGCAAGGTCGTGGTGGCGATACGTTGCGGTTCGGTAGGAATAAGGCGCAACAAGGCAAACAGCCTGAGCAGTGTGTCTTTAGCCTGGGACATCAAGACTTCCTTGTACTTTTCGCGACCGCTACAGCGGCCAGGCATTGCAGTGGATCCCATTCAACAGAGTGGCATTCTGCCATAACTGCGTGATGGTTCCACCCCGAAATCATCCTCCAATCCATGACGGCGGCCACGTCAGGAGTCTGCCCGCTGGCGTTGCTCGTTTTTGAGGTCGGTGTATTCGGTGTAGAGCTCGTAGCCCTTTTTAAGCACTACGCACAGTCCAATGAAAGCGAAGAGGTTTTTCATGATGAGGGTCTCGGTGGCATTTGACCCCATCTTCCAGTGTCGGGCGACAAACCGTGTCGCTGGGTTGTTCAGGCAACGGCGGCAGGCGATTGAGGACAACAACGCCTATTCCCTGGACGCTGCAGAAACCTTGCCGTCGACTCTCAAAATCTCGTTCAATGTATCCGCAGTTCTCTCTCAGCAACTCCTTCCAGAAGCTCACACACTCGGCTCATAGGTTTCCAATGGAACTGACCCAGCTTTGAAACACGCAGGAAACGGGTCCGACGAATTCATCCCCTTCACCGGCTTTCGCAAGTATCGCTCCCAGCCATCCGCGACATGGCGCAGGTCAATTTCATCATTGAACAACGTGTGTCGACAGGCATCCATCCGCGCCTCGACCGCATGCTTGAGAACTACGAATGAAGCCAGTTGTTCCTGGTCGAACGACTTGGCGAGGTACGGATAATGAATCGTTAGCTCAGCCTCGCCCTTCTCCTGCAATTGACGGTTCACCCGACCGAACAGCCTATCCACACGTCCCACACGCTGCTCGTTGTCACCGGGTGTCCAGGCAATTCCGTAGTGGTGCACCTTGCTGCATTGAAGATGCAGGTTTACACCTTCCTGGAAGACCGAAGTCGCCACCAGCACGTTAGGGTAGAACGGGCTGTTGAAACCGAGAATCAACCGTCGGCGATCGCCGGAGTGACTACTGGCGTACCACGCAGGGCTTTGCAGGCTGGTCAGAATGCGCCAATCCTTCTTCCAGTCGGCTAGCCCATGGGCCGTAATCTTTCCACAAATCTGCTCGAAGGAATCCAGCGCCGCAATGAAGTACTGGCGAATCAGCGAATTGTGAAGCCGCGGCTTCAGCCAATCGATAAAGGCCAGATATCGACGTTGCACATCGCCCTGTTCATCAGCCCAACGAAATTCGGTGAACCAACTATAGAGTTCGATGATGACCGGGCTGGCAAACAGGAAACCGGCCTTCACATAATTGCCAAAATTCTCCGCAATACCCCGGCCCCGTGGGCCAAGAGCCAGCCAGGTTTCCAGCCGAAAGCGTGTAGTTTCGGGCAGCCCTTCAAACAACAGGCCCCACAAGGTCGGTATCGCTTTTTCGTACAGCTCACCGGCTTGCGGCGTGCGCTCATCGTGGAGTAAAAGACGCGCCCGCAGTGCTGCACCGCCATAATCGTCTCGATCACGCTCGCCAACACGCTTACGGTCATATCCGGTGTATGTGCCCTGGCGGTAGTCACTTGCAGGCTCCAGCAGTAGTGAAAACAGGCTCTCTGGTTTGCGCAAGCGCAAGCTGAATTTCGAGCAGTCAGTACTCCGTTCCTTCCCCTGTTTCTTGACCACGAACAAGTCAGCAATATGCGAGGCCAGCTTCTCATCGCCACCCAAACCATCACTGACTTCTGTTTCGTCGTCATCTTGAAGGAGATTCTGGTCGCCCGATTCCTCGGCCGTCTGCTCGCAGACATACCGGCTGAAGAACGCGCGCGACCATTTCTTCTTCCGCCATCGCTCCAACAACCGCTCCGAATCTTTCGGCTGCCAGGCCTGAACGATACGCCGCGCCAGCATCAGGTCACTGGCGGCATTCATGCGCTGGGTAATCTCGCGCACCGAAGCGATCCGTCGCACAAATATCAGGTGCTTGTGCTCGTGCAACGGTATGCGAGTGTCGAAGACGTCTACAGGCTGGCATTCGAGCATCAGCGTGTCGTACTTTGGGTGCTCTGGATGACGCTGGAAATACTCACGGTACAACTCGGTGAGCTGCGTCAGAATGCGGGTATCCGGGGCACCAGAAAATGCCTGCGCGGAGTGTTCCTGCTCCAGCTGTGCAGTCATGCCGACCTCGGGACCCTGCTGCGTGCCAACGGATTCGAACCCTTCGAGGTAGCCGTACAGGAACCTGCGGCCGCTGCCCTTCTGCCCTTGTTGCTGCACCAACTTCTTCTGGTACAACGCGAAAAACATCTCAGCCTCAGGATTGCCCTCGAACTTTGCCGGAAGCGATTTCTCATGACGGTAGTTATATTTGTTGCGGTAACCTTCAGCGCCCTGCATCAAGCGTAAACGGCGCAATGCATATTTGGAGAGCAACTCATCCGGAGGCGCGGGCTGTAACCCTTCAGCCGGAGGGTCGATGAAATACCCGAGAATGGAAGCTATGTCTCGTAGCGAAGAATGGCTGGGCGTGGCGGTCAGCAGCAAGACTTTCTGCCCGAGTCGGTCGCCCACTTCCCCGAAGAACTTTCGTGCCGCCTTGGCGCGTTGAGAGCTGCCGTCGGCTTTACGGAAATAATGAGCTTCATCCACCACGACAAGGTCGAAGCCCTTGCTTCCCAACGATGACTTGAGCGCACGGTGAATCCTGGCAGCCGCTTTTTGGGCTTTGACTGACACATCTCCCGATTGCTTTTCTTCCCGCTGAACCAGGTTGCTGAGCGAATGGATAGTAGTGAAGTAAAACTGTCCGCAATCCGCTTTCACCGCATCACTCAGTTCATCGAGCCGCTTGTGAATCTGCGCTTCGTGCCGCGGCGCTTTTTCAGGCCCATCGCTGGTCAGGTGCCCACCGCCCCGATAGTGATCGCGCAGGAACGCGGCATACTCACGGCCCCACTGATAGCAGATGTCTTCTCGGGGCGCCATGACCAGCACCTTGGCATCGGGCTTCAGCTTCCACAGCAACGCGATGACGCCCAATGCCTGGAACGTCTTGCCCATGCCGACCTCGTCGGCCAGCAATGCCACATTGTGCATAGACAACTTGTTCCACAAACCAGCAACACCCTCGATTTGCCGGGCGGGCATGGAAATGTCATTGCTCGAGTATTGCCACGCTTCGTTGCCAGCGTCGAAGTTGATCCAGTTCGCGACCTGTTCCGGCTTCAAGCCACCCCAGCAAATATCACACATAGCCACATTCCTTCTGAACACGGCGGATATACGCCAGCCGTTTTTGCAGCGTCTTCGGCAAACGTGGCGTCAACACCCGGAGCGTTGACCATAATTCGTCTCTAGGCGTGCGATGTCCGAACTTACGATAAAAATCGGCTGCCAACTTGTGAAGCGAATTAACTTCCTGGGCGAGGAACCAGTTGAACACACTGGGCGAGCTGTCCTTAATTTGCTGCCGGGCCTTGGCCGCCAGCTCCTGCAGGCAGCCCGGATAACCGAACGCCCATAGCTCAAGCTGGGCTGAATCAGTAGTTGCGCGCAAACGCTCGCGATACTGTTCGATTGCCTGGAACAACCTAAAGTAAGACAACGCGTCCTGTTCGATTACGAGTGAAGGCACTGTCAGCTTCTCATCCGGCTCACCGCCATTGCGCAGGCAAGGACGCAACACGGTCGTGGTATCGCTGTTCGGGTCGACCCCTGCCACCAGGCTGTCGAGCAGGTCCTTGAGCGACTCGAAACCCTGTGCTCGCCGGAAAGACTGGCCGCTTTCAACAATCATGCCCCTGAACACTGCCGGGGACTTTTTGCGCAGAAGAATGCTATAGCTGTGGTCGGCAAGCATGGCTTCGTTATCTGGTGTCACACACTCGATCGGTATCAGCAACAACCTGCCCTGCTGTCGCCGTGTGCGCCACAGCAGGGGCATCGGTTTGCTTACACCCGGCAACTTCAACCAGTAATCATCGCAGGGTTTGCCGACGCACCAGTTGCCTGAAACCGAAAAGCGGGCTCGCTTCCAGTCATAGAGTACCTGCAGGTCGAAAGGCAGTTCTTCCGGAACCTCCAGGCAGTCTTTAGACAGCAACTGGGCGCTGGCAAAGTCTGCTTCGGTAACTTCGATGCACGCTCCCAGCATGTCTGCATTGCGCTTGCAGTTCAGCATGATGCCGGCTTCGATATTGCGTTGCTCGAAGCTGCTGGTACCGGCATGGGTAAAGTTCCACGACCCGATCGCCAGGCGACTCCCCTGGGATGAGCGACACAGCCATGCCTTGGCATGGGTGATTTCGGTGAGGAGGTGAGGAGAAGATGGGTTGCGATGGAACGCCAGTGCATCAGCCTTGATGCAACCCGCCAGGGCCTCACTCCAGGGCGTACGGAAATACCGGCCCTCGAGCCGGTCCGCAACCAATGCCACCTGCAAATCCGGGTTACCTGATTGCGCCTGTAGCCGCGCCAGCAAGTCGGGAACGTCGGCCGCCAGGTATGGAGACCAGACTTGCAACGCAGTGATCGTGCCCTGTGTCATGAGGTGCTGAAGAAAGGTGTATTTGTCGAAGCTGTGCACGAATTGCCAATCAGAGTCGTTGGCTTCAAAACGCCTTCCGGGCCACTCGAATTCCAGCTCGAGGGGCCCGGCCAATGCATTGAAAAACGTCTTGATTTGCCTGTACTGGTCGTTATTGCAGACGCGCTGGAAGGTAAACACCTCCTGATTGCGTCCCCAGCCACCGATAGTCAGGTTCGCACTGCCTGCGCCCAGTACCATCTTCCCCTTCTTGCTCTCCAGGAGTATGAGCTTGGGATGAAACAACGTCTCACTGGTCATGCCACGGTAAGCGCTAAAGGCACGCGCAGACACGCAGTGAACCTTGATGGCCGTGCGCTTGTACTGGTCTGCCCCCAGCAAGCGCTTGTCACAGAACACCCGGAAGTCGATGCCTTTTTCCACCAGGTGCGCCTGATAGCCTTCGAAATCCAGGCGATTGCGCGGCGGGTCCATGTTCAGCACTGCCGGAAGCAGCTGAGACTCGACGAAACCGAGGTTGAGGTTGAATGTGGTCAGCCAGACCCGATGAAGCTCATCCATCTCCCCCAACTGTTGCTTGAAAGCCTCGAGCAGCTTCATGTGGCCACCCCGTGCAAGCCTGCGAGCAAATGCCGGAACTGGGGAATGTAGTACTGGTGTACCCAGCTTCCCAGTGGCCGGTCGGCGAGGGTCGGCTCACTGCGCGGCCGCACATGGATCTTGAGCTGCGAGCCATTGACCCGGGTAACCCACGGCGATTGACCACGGCTTTCCATGATGAGCGCGTGATAACTCAGCAATGCGTCCATTTGTGCGTCGGCATCGCCCTGCCCCGCCACGCTCAACAAACCTCTGAGCCTTGCTTGCCCGGTGGCGGAAAGCACCGTCGCCATGGAGGCGTCGGCTTCGATGGCAGCTGCACAGGCGGCCAGGGTCGAGGTATCACGACCCAGTGTTTTCCAGCGCTGCCGAACCGTCTCGACGGGCTGGGATTTCTCGGCCAGCATTAGCTGGAACAACAGATCCAGTTCACTCAGCAGGGGCTCCAATAAGCGCACGTGCTCGAGTTTTCGTTGCGCGTCCTTTGACAGCGGCTGTTTCATTGCCTCATCGAATACAACCGCAGCAGCCGCTTTGCTGATTTCCTCGTTGTGCCTGGACGATGACAACACGCTGTAAAGCGCTCCCGGAGCGCCCTGATCCAGGCCGGTAGTGGACAACCAGAAATCGCATGTTCTGGCACCTACTACCGCCGATGACGGAAAGGCTTCGACCAGAGCCTTGGGAAGCGCTGCCGGTATATCCTGGAAGTTCGTTTTCGACTGGCTGCGGCTGCTTGCCAACAGGTCTTTGAGGTGAGGACGCAAGAGGTGGTAGAGCCGGGATAGCGCCGGGGTCTTGCTGATCAACGCTTCCGCGTTCTTCCACAGTGTTGTGGCTGTGGGCAGGTTGTAACGATAGTGGCGATCGAAAAAGCCCATTTCCACCAGCGGCGTCTTGTACCGGCCACTGACGCCTAGCAGGGTTTGGCGAACCAGTACCTGCGCTTCTTTGGCATGGCTTAAGGTGAGCGAAGGGTTCCCTGTGCTGTCGAGCCATCCTCTTCGTGCCTTGCTGATCCCCAGCACGCCGGCACTTTTCAGGCCGGCAGTATTTTCACGGGCAATGACGCTATAGACGAAGAGGTTTTCCAAATACACCAGGCAGGCATGCTTGAAACTGAGGTCGTGTTTGCCGTCGTAGACTTTCTTCAACCCGCTGCCCAGCACGATCGAGTCATCCTCCACCAGGCTCTTGATCAGGAAGTGGTTGAACAGATTCAGGGTGAAGTTACGGATGTCGTCAGAAATGGAGCTGATCCGGTTCTGGAAAATCTGCTGGCCGAACCCGGACCAGATCACCTGCAACCCCAAGGGGTCGATATTCAGTTCGTTACCGAGGCTTTCGTCATACTCGGTCAGAAACGCATTCAACAACACAGCTGGATACCTCTAAAACGGACAGTTCCTTTGTATCCGCCTTTGATGCCGGCTGGATCCAACCCGGTGCGGAAAATTGCATTCCGCCACTATCACTGTCAAGGCCGGTGCAACTGCCAGTGCCGTAAAAGGTTTTTTCAAGCCAGCAAGTCCCGCTCTGGAACATTGCCTTAAGAGGCTGAATACGTTTAAATTTCTGTGTAAGAGAGGGAGGTTCAGGCCCACCATCCACGCATATGCATTAGTGAGCCGCACTTCCATCTGCTGGATCTGCAGCGCTAAGCCCACCTCTATTCCTATTCGATGTACTCAGGTCCATTTTCACACAGCCTGAACCCAAAGCGGCCGAGGTTAATGCCACCGGCCTTGCTGGCGTTCGCGGGTAAATCTACTCCCTCAAAGTTCGCGTCAGCCTTGGACAAAAGAGGAAGACCACTGCTCTCAAAAGGCCGGAAGCGCCCGCTCGTTATAAACGGCCCCTATGAGCGCAGTGCCCGGGACTTTTGGCCACCTCGCCACCAAGAAACACTGAAGCCCAGCGCGTACCACCCCGAAGACCGTTGGAATCTTCATTCACAATGGCTAGCACAGCCGATATAGATGGGGGCAAAATTGGGGCATATATAAAATTATTCCGCCTGAAAATATTACTCTAGAGCCCAGTCAAAATGTTTTTCGGCGACCCTGAGAGTCTCTAGGCGTCGTCGGGCAGGGTATTAATCTGATCATTTCTGGCTTTTCATAGGCCATGGAGATCTACACACTTCCAGAGGATGAGATACCTGGGGGCATATCTGAGGGCATGCTTTGGGGACGTTGAAACAGATGCCCCCAGTTCAAGGTCCAACACTCCCCTTCGCGAAATATCACTCGCGGCTGTTCCCAGCCGCCGTAGAGCGCTATACAGCTACCTCGGTTGATGATCGACTGAGCGTTCTCAGTCATCAGATCGGAGGCTAGATCTTAGCCCGCCATCGTCATTTTCAGGTAATGAATGGCGGATACGCGTTTGCACCTGCATTCACATTGAGCCATTTCCCAACAACCGGATGAGGCATGTCGACGATAGGGGCACTCACAGAGTTTCACAGCTTCGCCCACGAAAAGCACTCCATCCGGAACAAGGTCTACAAGATTAGCGTTCGGCGTGTAGCATCCCTTCTTCCGGCAGGTAGCACCAAAGAATGCCAAGTCCGGTGTTTCGTACCACCAGTGGCTCCCACTTCTCGTCCAAGCGAAGTTTCTGGTTACTCATGGGTTAATTCCCACCGAGGCATGTTGCCCTGCTGCCATCCACCCATGGAACACCAATCGTCCAAGCTGGTAGGCAACGAGAGCATCCGGTACTCGTTTGGCGCAAGCGTGACCTTGTAGACTGGTATATCGATGTCTCTGCAGATCTTCAAGATCTCAAGCGCATCAGCATCTGAGATTTTGGCCCCTAGATGAACGGCCTTGAGGGGCGCGGGAAAGTTGGAGCCTTTAACCTCTCTATCGCCATCTGGAACTACCCAGCGCCACTCACGCTCGTACTGCCAGTCGACAGCCTTCTTGCACAACGATGCAGCAATGCCAAAAAGAGCGTTGTAATCTTTGCCCAAGTTGTGGGCTCTAAGGATCGGGGTGACGTCGAACAGCTTGTCTGTATAGGCAACCGGCCATAGCGTGAGGGTGGGAAGCTCATTCCGATGGAGCCTTGTGAAGTCGTACTCCATGGCAAAGCCGGTGTGGTCGTGGCCATAGTGACTCCACATCAGCACCGAATCCACACGCGCACTTAGGCTGCAGATTTTGTAGCTGCTTTTGAGCTGATCAATGAGGGTCGGGAGCTGCCCGGCCTGGTGATTCGGCGCCAAAACCTCTACTTCATGGAGCCATTGATCCACGTTCAGGCGGGGTGGCTCCTGAGCCGATGCCAGTGCTACTACCGCTGCGATGGGGTCATCGGAGGCCAGAGCAGTGACAACCTGATCATCGCTGAAGCCCAGTTCATCGAGTTTTTTCCAAGCAGCGAGCTTCCGGTAATCAATCCAGAACGCCGTATCGTATGGGTCGTTGAACTCATTGGCGACGCCCAGATAGAGGGTTTTCTCAGCCAAATTTTTGAATGCGTACTCGCCGCATTTTCTGATTTTGAAAAGCCGATTGGGCGTGTGCAGGATTTTCCCGTTGACTAGCTTCGGGATGTCCATATCACCGATAGTGGCCGACGAAATGTTCTCAATGAAATCTCTTACCCATTCCCTATCCACACGAATTCCTTTGGCTATGTGCTGTGCTGATGCCGGAGAAATTACCACACCTAGAGCCCCAGTTTACCTACGCTGCCAGTATCCTTAGCAGCTTTTCACAATCATCAAAACTGAATGATGAATGTCTTTCCCGCCTTGGTGGCAGGTCTTCGAACCTCAAGGACGTGACCGGAAAGCTAATGGCGTTGGGACAAGCCATAGGCGGTTCGAGCATGAGTGATGAAATAATCAAAGGTGAGATGGCTGGCTACGTTTTTGAGAACGTGGAAACCGCTACTTGTGCGGTGCTGATTTCAGCAGCAGATGCCCCTTGCGATGCAAGCCAGAGCAGCCTGCGAGCAAATTCAGTTTGGCCTTAATGTGCAGCGAACGATGAATGCCGCTCAGTGACTGTACTAGCCCCCATAGATGTTTGCCCTCGGCAGAGTGCCCCCACTTTCCTGAGCTATTTACTGGCTGCTGCTTGCTTTGGATCTTTCAAAGTCTCTTCGCCTAACGCCAGCATCACGCTAAGTAAAGTGAGACTGAATACCATGAAAAGCGTACGAATTACATGCTCAGCGCTCAATGAGTCCGGTTCGACCCAGTGCCACACCATTAAAAATCCCAGTATCGCCCCTAGACCCGTTCTGCCTGCTGTCAAAAAACTTCCACCAATGTCACCTAAAAAAAGATGCACAGCGTCGAGCCAACGCTGATACCGAGCGGACATGAACCTCCACTTGTATTTAACAATTGCAGCCACCGCGAATGCTAAACATAGCCACGCGTAGTAGCCCATCAAAAAAGGTGCGGCGAGTAAAAGGTCCAGCATTGCCTTGAACTGTGCTGACGACTCTGAATTTAACAGAACTGGCACTCCTCCCAATGCGAAGGCGAGTGCCAGCTCCCGGGATACCCTCGCAACAACGGGCAATTTTGGACGTGTTTTTTTAACCTTGAACATGTCAATCCTCATCGTGCGTACTCGTTGGATCTGCGCTGGCTTTGCTCGGAGCAACAACGATTAATGAAGACAACTCAGCTTTTTCCCGCGACGATGACGACCCCAATCCGGTCTGCTAGATCTAGCACCGAGTCAAACACAGTCGAGTCTTCGATCAAGCTGCGCGACGCCCCTTGCGAATGGAGCGCACCGCCTGGAATCCGGTCACCGAAGAGCACCACCGCGCGTGCCGAATCATCCTGTCGCGACACCCAAGACAGCCCTTGTACATCCGGGTATTGACGGTGAATCGCCTCAGCCCATTTGCGCGTTGCGGGGTATTGATCTTTCTCAGTGTCGATCAATTGCTTGCGAGTGACGCCCAATTTACGCAGGGGGACACTGGACAGATCAACCAGGTGCAGCGGCTGGCTAACCTGGACAGCTGAATGCACCTGCCCAACCAGCTTGCCTTTGTCGAAACTCTTGAAGCCAGCGGTGTGGGGTACGTCGTGAAAGACGGTCTCCATCAAGGCGCACTCAACTGTCGTGCCACCATACAAGGTAGGAATCGCCCGCCCCTGATCATCCTGAATGGGGCTGAAGCGTGCATTGCCATGCACGCCGGGATTGAATTGATCCGGCTGATATTTTTCCTGATGCACACGATGGAGAACGTCGCCCTTGGCAAGCACCGTGAGAGTCACGTGCAGCGTAGCCGCAGGCACCGGGGTGACGGACTCCGCCAAATCCGTGGCAGGTGTCGCCACACCCTCGCTGGACTCGGTACGCTGTTTAGCCATGGACAATGCCCTGGATCTCATCCAGTGCGGCAGCAATCACCCGATCAGGCGCCGATGCCAGCAGGTCCTGGGGCCTTTTACCACCCAGAAAACTGTTATCTGACCGGAACCAGTAAGCCAGACCCCAGCCGTCCTTGTGGCCACCGAAAGCCTCAATGACTTTGGCTAGTGCCTTGAACGGCCGATAGCCCGCGTCCGGATCCAAGCCGTAACCAGGGAAATAGTCGACCCCTCCGTGATTGATGGCAAAGATCTGCCCCTGCTTTTTCCATTTGTTGGGCTGGGCACTCGGGTTACGGGTACTCAACTGGGCCACCTGCGCAATATCTGCTGCGGTCAACCAATCACCGCTCTCCAACACTGCTTTGCGGGCTTGTACCAGCATCGCCGCTTCCTTGAGCAGGCGAGGTGAAGGCGGCTTGCGCGTCACAAACACCTCGGCCAGACGCTCCAGCGCCTTCGGGTCCTGGCGCTCCTGCAGCACCTCATACATCGAGGAGGCCACATGGGCAAAGTTTTCCGCCAACGCTTCAAATACGCCGAGCTTGATACGATCGAAAGACACGACCAGCACTCGATCCGCATGCGAGCGGCTCAAGCTAGCCCGAGCCTCCTTAGGTGTACCTACCAAGGTTGAGACGCCCGATTGCTCTGTAACGCTCATGGAAAATTTCCTCACCGGTTATCTACATTATCCAATCTTAGCATATCCTTGATAACTCTAGCGCTGACCTAACCCCCATTCATCATGGATGCATAGATAGGTTTGAGCAGAGCACGCCGTGCCGTTGATTAGCTCGATGACTCGGGAGCAAGAAGCTTCGCGGGGATCGATACCCTTCGCGTCCAGCTCGTATGCCGACGGATCCTCGATCAAGTTGCATAACGCCTCCCTATGAAACGAGCACCCCCTTAGAAGCGTTCTCTCAACGCAACTTTTCGTAGCAGCGCACTGGCAAATGGGCGCATTGAGCAATACCCTGCCCGTACCGACCCAACGTTACGAGCTGAAACATGTCAGGGATTGCCATATTTGAAAGCCCACGTTGGCTACGAGATCTTCTCCGCTTCTTGCCGCTGAAGAGCCAATTCGTCCTATCAGGCAACATTCGCGACCTGCAGGCTAGTGAAGTGGCGCCCGGCACAGTGACTGCGCAGAGCTTCAACCAAACCCTCTGTAATGCCCTGCTCGATGCCGGCTACACCCAGGTCATCGCCTGGGATCCCGTGTCCGGTTTCCGGGCAATCGATAAACCCGGCTCCGCCCCTGAAGCTGGCCAGACGTTGCTTCAGGAACTTGGCCTGACTCCGGTAAATGGCGCAGCCCCCGCAGGTATCGATCTGCTGGGCGCCACCTTGCCACGGCTGGTGGGTCGTGCTGGCGAACCTATCGCGCTGATCATCGATTTCGCCTCACGCCTGGTGGTTCGCAACGACTCCCTCAGCGCGGCTGAACATCAGCTCTTCACCCAGGCCCTGGTGCAATCCCATCAGGCTCGCAGCCGTCCGGCCACACAGCTGCGTAAACCGTTCTTCAATACCCTGCTATGGCTGGTGGAAAAAGAAGGTGATTTGCCCGACTGGTTGCTGGTCGACAACCCGCGCCTGCGCCACATTCCCGTGTCCAAACCCGATCAATTGTCCCGCCGTGCATTGGCACCGGCCTTGCTCAAAGGGCTCAGTGGCAGCCAGGGCGCAAGCGAAGTGGTCATGCGTCAGGCTGTGGAAGCCTTAGTTCAGAACACCGAGGGATTGCTACTGCTCGATCTCAGTGCCATTGCGCAACTGGCGCGGGTCGAGGGTGTAGCCATGGAGCAGATTGCCGATGCGGTGCGCCGCTATAAGATCGGTGTCACCGAGGACCCGTGGCTGAAGATCGACCGTCAGCGTATCCGGCATGCGGATGTGCTCGTCCACCAGCGAGTCAAAGGCCAGGAGCATGCGGTGACGCACATGCTCGACATCGTCAAGCGTGCGATGACAGGCGTTGGCGCCAGTCGCAAGGGCAACCGTCCACGGGGCGTAGCCTTTCTCGCGGGGCCGACCGGCGTGGGCAAGACCGAACTCGCCAAAACGATTACCAGCCTGCTGTTCGGCGACGAAAGTGCATATATCCGCTTCGACATGTCGGAATTCAGCGCCGAACATGCCGATCAACGCCTTATCGGCGCACCGCCCGGCTACGTTGGCTATGACGTCGGCGGTGAACTGACCAATGCTATCCGCGAGAAGCCGTTCAGCGTGGTGTTATTCGATGAAATCGAAAAAGCTCACCCAAGGATTCTCGACAAGTTCCTGCAGATCCTCGACGACGGAGTGCTGACTTCAGGCCGCGGTGATCGGGTGTACTTTTCGGAGGCCCTGATCGTGTTCACTTCCAACCTGGGGATCTATCGCCAGGGTGACAATGGCGAACGCGTTGCCAACGTCCTGCCGGGCGAAGCCTTCGAGCAAGTCCAGGACAAGGTGCACAGCGAAATCGACCGATATTTCAAGCTGGTGCTCAACCGGCCGGAAATCCTCAATCGAATCGGCGAGAACATCATCGTCTTCGACTTCATTCGCGAAGGCGTTGCAGTGCAGATCTTCGAACAGATGGTCAACGCCACCTTCGACGACCTGCAGGGACAGAACCTGTTTATCGAATTGGCCCCCCAGGCACGCCAGACACTGCACAACCTCTGTCTGCAGGACCTGTCCAACGGTGGCCGGGGCATCCGCAACCAGTTAGAGGCACGCCTGCTCAATCCCCTGTCGCGGGCACTGTTCGATCAGGACGCGCAATCGGGCGAGCACTTCACGATCACCGAGTTGGACATTACCGGACTGAAGATGGAACGTCGCTGAACATGGACCTTAGTCTATCGCGCATGCATTTTCCGGTCACTACCCTCGGCCCGGGGCGGCGTATCGGTATCTGGTTCCAGGGCTGTAGCATCCGCTGTCCAGGCTGCATCTCTGCTGATACTTGGGGCCCCGGGCACCGACGCTTGTCGCTGGAACAACTGCTTGAACAGATAACCCCCTGGCTGCACGAGGCCGAAGGAATCACCATTTCCGGAGGGGAACCGTTCGACCAGTTCGACGCCCTGCGATCACTGCTCGAAGGCCTGCGTCGGCTCAGCAAGCTCGACATCCTGGTCTACAGTGGCTACTCCCTAGAGCAACTCGATGAGTCGTTGCTCCAGACCAAGGGCTTGATAGATGCCTTGATCAGCGACCCCTATATCGAAGCACTCAGTCAGACCATGGCTTTGCGCGGCAGTGACAATCAACGCCTGAGCCTGCTCACACCACTGGGCCGGGCACGCCTGGGTCATTACGAACGCCTGCTCGAACCCACCGACAAGGCGCTCGACCTGATGTTTGACGAAAGTGGCAGCGTCTGGATGGCCGGCATACCACGACGTGACGACCTATTGCGCTTACGTGATCTGCTGCATGAACAAGGCCATCATTTACAGATCAGCGCACACGCGTCGCGACGCCGCTGAGTGGAGTACACCCCATGATACGTTTCTGCCCCAACTGCAAAACCGAACGCGCCCTCGAGGAAATGTTCTGCGAAGGGCTCATTCAGGAACGCCCCTGCGGCTGGGACCTCGCTGGCGAACCCATTCATTCCGCCGGCTGGCGGCCGCAAGCAGTCGCCACTGAGGAAACCCTCCCGCCGGTCAGTACGACTCAGGGGAATGCTCCTGACCTGCTCTGCGAAAATGGGCACCCGATGGTCGATGGCGACCTGATGTGCCTTGAATGTGGCAGCTCACCTGCGCAAGCAACGTCCTACGACGCCCGGCCAGACGGCAGCGAACCAGAGGGTATCCCCCAACCCCTGATCGATGGTTGGCGCCTGATCCGCCAGATCAGCAGCACCGACGGTGTGCGAGAACGATACCTCGCCGAGCACGAGGAAGCCGCGCAACAGGCGGTCCTGACCCTGTATCGACCCGGCGCCGAACCGGACCCAGCGATCTATGATGTGATCCGCCGACTACCACGCGAGCACGTACCCGAAATCATTGCCACCGGCCGCTGGGATAACCGTGCCTACGAGGTCATTGAAGAACTCACCGGCGGGACCCTGGCAGACCTTGGCAGCGTGATCCGCGACAGCGACAGCGTGCACCATGTGGTCACCGAACTGGGCCTGGCGCTGCATGCTTTCAACGAGGCTGGCCTGCGCCATCGTGACCTGCGCCCAGCCAGCCTGCTGGTACGTTCCCGCGAACCGCTGGACCTGGTCATCAGCGGCTTCGGCTCGGCACGCCTATCCGAGTTCGACCTGGACATCGTGTCGCCACTGGAAACCAGCCGCTACATGGCACCCGAAGCCATCGCAGGCGGCGTTGCGGCTGCCTCGGACTGGTGGAGCCTGGGCATGATCCTGCTCGAGCAACTGACTCAGGGCGCCTGCTTCGACGGCATCAATGCCAATGCATTTCTTATTCACGTGCTGGCCAACGGAGTACCGATCCCCGACGACCTCGAGCCGCGTCTGAACCTTCTGCTGCGAGGTCTGCTGGCACGCGACCGTCATCAGCGCTGGCAATGGCCGCAGGTCGAAGCCTGGCTCAACGGTATTACGGTCGAGGCTCCGGCATCTTCCGTCCAGCAAACGGACGAAGGTGAAGGCGCCACCCTAATGCTGGGCGAGCGCCGCTTCCACAAGCCCGGCGTATTCGCCCTGGCGGCGGCCCAGGCGGATAACTGGCAACAGGCCCTGGACCATTTGCTGCGCGGTGTGATCGTGACGTGGGCCGAGCAGGTCGGGCTCGCCCCTTCCCTGGTCGCTGGCTTGCGTCAGGTCGTTCAGCACGAAGGGATTGAGGACGACTTCCGTCTAATGCTGGCACTGAGAATCCTCAATCCGGAAATCCCGTTGATTTATCGTGGCGACATCGTCACACCAGGATGGCTACTGGAGCACCCACTGGAAGGCTATCGCCTGATCAGCGGGTCGGTCCCGGACCTGCTTGAACAATTGCAGACCGACAACTGGCTGTCGCGTCTCAAGTCCCGCGCCGAAAACGTACGCCAGCGTGCCCTGCACCAACACATCGAGTTGGTCGAAGAGCAACTGCGGATATTCTTGCTATCGACCTCACGAGCCAAGCTGTCCACGCAATGGCAAGAGCGCCAACGCCTGCTTCCAGACACCGACCATCCGGGACTGACCTCACTGTCGGAGCGCCGGGTGATCGCCGAAGAAGATCTGATCGTGCTGCTTAGCGCAGCGATCAGTCAGTTCCGTTCGGCGGCCTCGATTGTAGAGGCTGCCGCCGAGCTGGCCAGGGCTGCCGATGTCGGTTGGTTCGACTGCGAAGCGGCGACCCAACTGCTGTTGCATTCGCGACTTGAGCTGTACCGCAGTGTCGATGAGCGCATCCAAGGCTTTGCCCGTTGTGGCGTGTCGGTAGTGGACGAGTGGGCCGAGCAGTTCCGTTTGGAGCGACGTATGCCGTTGGCCCAGGCGCTGGTGTTGCTGGCCATTCCGTCCAGTCATTGGCTGGAACCACAGAAACAGCAGTACGTCTCACAGATTCTCGACTTCTTCGAGAAGAAGGTGGTGACCGCAGTGATGCGCGGGCCACTGGTACGTATGAGCATCGGCAAGACCACCGCACGGATCGACATCAATGAACTGAACAGCGAGCGCAGTCCGGCCGCGGCGTTGCTCGATCACCTGCTGCAACGTAATGCTCGGGCAGTGAACCTCGACCCAGAGAGTTTTCAGCTCAACGGCCAACTGGAATCGCGCCTGCATGCCCTGTACCGGCAAAGCGCGCTGTACAAACGCGACACCGGCATCGACGGCCTGTACCTGGGCTTCCCCTTCCTGCTCAATCGCGACCCTCGCGGCACCACGCGTACGCGGATCATCCCGCTCCTGCTGTGGCCAGTGAAACTACTGCTGGAGCTGGGCTCCCGTGGTCACGCCGCCTTGGCGTTCGACAGTGAGCGCGAGGAAGTTCGGCTCAACCCCGCGCTGGATAGCGTGCTCGGCGCGGAAACCTGCAAACGCTGGCGCAAGACCGCCGATGAACTGCTGGGACGTTCGTCAATTCGCGCGACGGATGTGATGGACGCCTTCGGCATGCTCGCCTCCATTCGCTCACGCGCCCTTGACAACCTACCCGCCAGTACCGTGGAAATCGCGCCCTACCAGGACGAGCTGGATTGCGCGGCAGTGTTGTTTCACGTGACCTTCATGGGGCAAGCCATTGGTGAAGACCTACGCCAACTGAAAACCCTGTCGTCCGCCGGTACCGGCCTTGAAACGGCGTTGCGCCTCAAGACCGCCGACGAAACCGCGCATGAAGCACCGCCAGGCGAGCTGCAACGTTACTTCACCGTGGCCAGCGACCCCTCCCAGGAAGCGGCCGTGATCCAGGCCCGACAAAGCCCGGGGCTGCTGGTCGAGGGGCCGCCCGGAACCGGCAAGAGCCAGACCATCGTCAACATGGTCGCCGACGCCATCGGCCGCCAGCGCAGCTTGCTCATCGTCTGTCAGAAGCATGCGGCGCTGGAGGTAGTGTACAAACGCCTGGTTGCAGAAGGCCTCGGCCAACGCATCGTCATGGTCAATGACGTGAACCGAGACCGCGAGCCCGTCATACGCGGTATCCGCGAACAACTGGAAAGCCTGTTCACGAACGGCAGCCAGGCGCAGGGCTGGCAGCGCCAGCGTGAACAGGTCGCGGCCCGCATCGAGGCCCTGGAGGGTGAGCTCGACCGCTTCCACCAGAGCCTGCATCGACTGGATGAAAATACCGGCCTCAGTTATCGCAGGCTGCTCGGCGAGTTGATTGAATTGGAATCCGGCCCAGCCCCGCTCGAGTTTCCAGCCCTGCGCCAACGCCTGGCCTCCCTGGAACTCGCTAGCCTGACCCACTTGGAGGAAAGCTGCGCCCCTCTGATTCGCCTATGGTTGCCCGCACGCTACGAAGGCAGTCCATTGGCCCAGTTGCAGTCGTTCGCCGCCGACCGCGCGACTTTGCAGGCTTTCACCGAGAATCTGCACAATTTCACCCAAGCCGAACACAGCCGTCAGGCCACGCTGCAAGCACACCCTGCCAGCTTTGAAATCGACGACCCGGCGCCATACCGTAACTGGCTAGCGGCCCATGTCGCAGCTCTGCTCGACCTGAAGCAAGAGCAACGTCTGCGCCTTGCCCGATGGCTCCCGCTGTTCCGCAGCCGTGAAGCGGGCCAACCCCCACGGGGCGAGTCGATTCTCGGCGAACTGCAGCAACTGGATCAGCAACTTGGCCAACTGGATCAGGAACACTACGCCCCCGCCTTATCACAGGCCCTCTGCCTGCTCGAAAACAAGGCCCTCAGGCATCTGGACCAAGACTGCACCAAGGTCATGGCAGCCCGGTCCTGGTTGGCGAACATCAACCCGCTGCATCTGCTGCGGCGGAAGCGGCTGCGCAACTTCCTTCAGGGCCGGGGGGAAAGCCGTGTTATTGAAGCACTACCAACCCTACAGCTAGCCATCCGCCTTGAAAGCCAGTGGCGACCATTGCGCAGCGAGCTGAGTACCCTGCACCAGGCGTTGGAACTGGAAGCTGTGAGTCAGCAAGCCTGCCTGGAATTGATCAGCTTTGTGAAGAGCGATATCCGCCACCTGCTGGAAATCCAGGCACTTGCCATGGCGTTGGCGCAATCGCCTCGCGCCCGGCAGGCCGACGAGGCCGCCCTCGCTGGCGACAAACAACATCTCGAGGCGCTGCTCAGCGATCTCGATGCTTCGCTGATGCGTCATGGCGTTCGCCAATCCAGCCTCGAACAACTCAAGGTACTCGGCGACTGGCTGGGCGACGAACTGGCGCAACAACTGCAGCACGCCATTGTACACAATCTGAGCAATCAACTGTCTCTTGATCGGCTGCATGAAGCTCTGCCTTTCCTGGCCGCCTACCAGACCTTCCGCGGGCGCGCCGCTCAGTTGACAGCAGCCGACCTCCAACTGCTCGCATTGCTGCGCCAACGCCAGGGAGAGTTGGACAACATTGCGCCCGAGCAGCTTGAAGCCGCGGTGCGGCGCCTGCTTAACCGCGAAGCTCGACTGGGTTGGAAACACCGCGTCGAGCAAGCCAATCCCGAACTGCTGTTCAGCCAGGACGAAGCCCGCGCCAAAGTCGCCAGCCTCGCGCAAGCCGATGCGCAGATGCGGTTGCTCAATCGCGAGCTGCTGGCCAAAGCCATCAACCTTGATCACCTGGGTAATCGCAAACAATGGGAGGATGTTACTCGCCTGACTGGCAAACGCTCACGGCGCCTGCGCGAATTCATCGAGCTGGGCAGTCACTTAGGCCTGATGAGCCTACGCCCTGTGTGGTTGATGAACCCGGACGTCGCCAGCCGTGTGCTGCCGCTCAAGGCAGGCCTGTTCGATACTGTCATCTACGACGAAGCCTCACAGATGCCGGTTGAGTTCGCCCTGCCGACCCTGTTCCGCGGCCAGGTCACCGTCGTAAGCGGCGATGAGAAGCAAATGCCGCCGACGGCATTCTTTTCCAGTCGCATCGAAAGCGACGAAGCCGAAGTGTTCGACGGCGACGAACCTGATGAAGACGCCGATGAGGAGCAGCGCGAAGCGTTCGAAGACACTTGGAACCGTCGTGAGATCAAGGACTGCCCCGATCTGCTGCAACTGGCGCGCAACGTCCTGCCCAGCACCACATTGCAGATCCACTACCGTTCGGCTTACCGTGAACTGATCGGCTTTTCCAACGCCTCGTTCTATGGCAATCGCCTGAACGTTCCGGTCCGTCACCCGCAGGCGAGCATCCAGCGCATCAAGCCGTTGGAGCTGATCCAGGTTGGCGGGCTGTATCAGAACCAGAGTAATACCCAGGAAGCCGAACGGGTCGTCGAGTACTTGAGCCAATTGTGGCAGAACCCCTATGACCAGCGCCCCTCGGTGGGTGTCGTCACCTTCAACCGCAAACAGGCCGACCTCATCGAGGAGCACTTGGAGCAGCGTGCAGAGCAGGATGAACTGTTCCGCGCCGCCTACGCCCAGGAGCGCGAGCGCAGCGAAGACGGCGAGGACATGTCGGTGTTCGTCAAGAACGTGGAGAACGTGCAGGGGGATGAACGCGACATCATCGTCTTCTCCTCCACCTTCGGTCGAAACAGCCAGGGCACATTCCGCCGTAGCTTCGGCGTACTGGGGCAGACGGGGGGCGAACGACGCCTGAACGTGGCGGTGACCCGCGCCCGGCGCAAGGTGGTGATGATCACGTCGATGCCGATCGCCGATATCTCCGACATGCTCAACACACACCGCGCGCCCAACAGCCCGCGGGACTATCTGCAAGGCTATCTGGAATATGCTCGCGCGCTCTCCTCGGGCGAGTTCAGCAACAGCACCAAGTTGCTGGAGCGCCTGCAGACCGACCGCAGCTGTCAGCAACGTGACCAAGGTCAGCAACGTGATGGCTTTGTCAGGCTGGTCGGTGAATTCATTCATTCCCTGGGATGGCAGGCCGCTCCCGCGAGTGAAGGCGACGCTTTCGGTCTCGACTTCGCCATCGAGAATCCAGGCACGGGCCTGTACGCAATCGGCATCGAGTGCGATGCGCCTTGCCACAATCTGCTGGAACGTGCCCGCGCCCGGGAAATTTGGCGCCCGTCCGTGCTGCACCGCGCCATCCCGCATATCCATCGTGTGTCATCGCAAGCCTGGTATCACAGCGGCGACAGCGAACGCTTACGGCTGCGTGAAGCAATCGAACACGCCATGCAAGTCGAGCAGCCGCTGCAACCCAGCCCTACGTCAGTTGATACGGAAATCTGCCAATGAGTGGTCCCAAGGTCGTTCGCATTGTCACCCGCGAAGAAATCATCGCCATTTGTGAAGGCCACCTGCAACGCCTGGAGCGCGCCGTGGGTCGCTGGGAAACACAGGCCACAAGGCTTGGTGAGCTCAGTGAACAGGAGCGCTCCGCCTCCCTGGAGCGACACGCTCGCCTTCGCGCTCTGCTGGCAGAAGACCGATTGGCGGAACTGCAGAAGGCCGTACCAGTAGAGATCGAGCACCTGCGCCGTGACTTGGAGGACCGCGAAGAACGGGCGATCATTCGTGCCGCCGAGCGACGCCAACGCGACCGACGCGTTCAGGAAAACGCAGAAACCCTGCTTAGCGCTTTGCAAGCCAACCCCGAAAGCGCCGATCAGGCCTTGCTGGAGTCTCTCTCACAAATGGCCAGCGGTGCCAGTCGGGAAGATGCCGAACGTCTGCTGGCCGAGGGTTTCGCCCACTTGAGCGACGCAAACGAGGAGCCAACCCTGAGCGATGCCCAACGCGCCCTGGCGCAGCAACTCAAGGTCGACGAACCCGAGGTTTCCCTGCGCGAATGGATTGCGGCCCGGGAACCGGATGCAACGCGCGACGTACGGCTGCTACGCATTGACCGGCACATCATGGAGCTGCAACTGTTGCAAGACGCTGAACGTGCCGCGCCGTTCCTCCTGGTACTGGAAAGAGCTGAAACGGAAACCGATGCCAAGCGGCGCAACTTGCTGCTCGACAGCCTAGTACTCGACCTCGCCGCGTCCACCCGAAACTTCCGACGCCAACGCGAATGTCTCGAACAACTGCAGGATCTGGCCAGCGAAGCCAAAACCTACACAGGCATCGAACACGCGACCTTGCTCGATCAAGTTAGCGCTTGTACAACCGACACCGACCTCTCGGTAACCACCGGACTGATCGAGCAGTGTAAAACGCTTATCGCTTCCCACTTACAGGACCAGGCCGCCCTCTCCCGCCGCGAAGCCGTGCTCGGCGGCTTGGCCAGCCTCGGCTACGAAGTGCGCGAAGGCATGGCGACTGCCTGGGCAGAAACCGGCAAGGTCGTGCTGCGCAAGGCCGCTACCCCCGGCTACGGAGTGGAAGTGGGTGGCAAAGCCGATAATGGCCGTCTGCAGGTCCGCGCCATAGCCCTCAGCAGTGATCGCGACAAGGCGCGAGATCGCGACATTGAAACCATCTGGTGCGGCGAATTCCAACGGCTGCAAGCCTTATTGAAAGACAAGGGCAGCGAGTTACTCATCGAGCGTGCGCTTTCGGTAGGTGAGGTTCCACTCAAAGAAACGAACGTCTCCGAGCCGGGCGTAGAAACAATCGCTGGTCAGCAAAAGACACTTCATAAATGAACCGCTAACTCCATCCCACCGAAAGCTATTGCTAACATGTTCTGCCGCCTGGAACTCAGAACCGCGACGAGCTTGCATCGGGTAATGTAGCCACTACCTTAAGGCCCAATCCAGCGTCAGGTGTAGAAGACAAGCTGGTCTAGCGTCAGGATCACCTGGAGCGCCTTGACCATCGTGTAGATCGAGCTGCCAGCATCTCCGTGCCCTACGAGATGCCTGGAAACAGCCCCTTCTTACCTGCAATCGTCCCGGGCAACGGATGGGGACTTCCGGCCCCGTCGTCTTGCACGTCTGACGTCATCGCAGGCTCTCGCTCATTTGATTCATCGTTCAAATGCACCTTGGTCACCATGTCCCCCAGAGAAATTATTAATGATCCCTAATTCCGAATAATTCGTGACTCGCGACCCCAGGCCCGACATTCACGCCCGCTCCTCTTCGATCGACGAACCAGTGAATTGCCACTGGTTTCGTAGAAACCTCCAAGCCCAGCAAACCAACTACGCGGATCAAATGTTTGGTCGACCACAGCCGATCGGAGTCACTGCTCTCGAGCGAGAGCGGATTAGATTGTCCTTGATGAGCCCTGCACCCTCCCTCCAGATACAATGAGGAGTTACACCGAAAGCCAGCCGCTGCCATACTGGAGTCCGTGAGAAATCGCCGCTCGCGAGCGCTCTCGCACCCTGTGTAACTGGGGGCAAAACTGGGGGCATCATTAGTTTTTTATGACCTGAAACTACCGTCCTAGAGCCAAGTAAAGATGTTCTTTGGGGACCCTGAGAGTCTCTAGGCGTCGTCGGGCAGGCTGTTCAGCTGATCATTTCTGCCTTTTCATAGACTATGGAGATCCATCCACTTCCAGTGGATTGCTACACTCGGGGGCATATCTGAGGGCATGCCTTGGATGGTTTGAAAAGGATGCCCCCAGCCTGAGGTCCAACAGTCCCCCTCTCAAAAACTCACCCGCTGCTGTTCCCAAACACCGCGGAATGAAGATAGCTTTTTCGATATGCAAGCGGCCGGCGTGAGCAAGCTTCGTTACTCCAGCTTCTTTAGCAACGGCGTAGATCAGCGCTTCAGCCTCGTGTCCCTTGGCCGCCATCTCACCCACAAGCGTGGACAGCTCCTGCAGGCAGATCTCTGCCAAGCTGCGCATGGAGTCATCGTTACCCGGACGCCGAATTTAGCCGCAGAATCTAACTCAAGGTTGGACGGCCAGAAGAACGGCACAGCGCAAAATGAGTACCACCTATATTTACCATCGAGCCAAAGACATTTTGTTTGCCCATGAAGCAACCGTTTGGCTTTCAGGAGGGGGTTAGCGCGAGAAGTCAAATTTGATCCTTCGATCAGACCGAGGCCCTCGAGTCGACGAATGATCGGTTGCAATTGCTGAGGGTTGAGTCCCGTAAGCTCCTCCCGATCTTCACCGACGACCGCTGCCCGCGTGAACGTGGTGTAGCCGAGCCACGTTCTGGTCGATGCGGCCTTGGACCGTGCGCAAAGTGTCTTGAGTAATAGCCCGTGGGTATAGATTCTCGGCGATGGTTGCAAACCGGCTCGCTACATCACAAATGCCGTCAATCACTCTTCCTGCAGCGTCCGGGGGCACCTCGGCTTCCTCGGCAAGTCGAAGCATTTGCGTGCGGGAAATCGACAGGGCTTCCCCCATCACATCCATCTGGTGATACCCACTTGGCCCCTCGCAGAAGGTCACGTCGTAAGCCGGCGACAGTCTCCACTGACCGTCTTGCGACATGATGTAGGCAAAGTTCTTGGGATGATCATCTCTGTTGTTGAACGCAACATTGAAGACGGCACGTTCGAAGGCCACCGCCATCCCTCGCACGTCGTTGGTACACATCCGTGTTGCCCGCAAGAAGTTGACGTAGTCCAACACCCCCGGAGACCGGTAATTTGCCCCCGTAAAGGCCGCGAGGCTTTGCATGGGTACACGCAGACCATCCCGGCGGTCAAATCGCTTACTGGCAAACGCTGCCAACCCATTAGGCAGACTGAAGTACTGCGTGTCAGGGGTCTCGATACCGCACATGCGCAGGCACTCGGCGTAGACCATTTCGATAGCGCACACCTCGGCATGTTCTTCTTTGGCCGGGAACTTAATCAACCATGCTTCAAAGCCCGGCGTGACGGCAGTGGTAAACCCGCCAGTTTCGGGATCGCGATAGACGAGGGCCTTAGGCCTTGCACCTTGAGGCGAGCCGCCCACCAGCAGCAACGTCTGCAGGAACTCGCCACCGTCTCCATGGAGCACTTCCTGCACTTCGGCGGCAAGCTGTTCCAGCGGGATGTGGACTTCAGATTCCTGACCTTCGGGTGCCACGGGCTCAAACGTCATGGCGCCCATCGCATTGCTACCGATGTAGGCCAGCCGTTCCAGTGAGCCGATGCGCGCCGTGGTGAGCCCGCGGCGCCTGAACATACGGTCCATCAGCAACATGCCCCACCCATCCGGCAACGAGTCGTAAACAGGCCCTGGCAAGTACAGTTGGTGGTCTGGAAAATCTCGGCGCAACTGAGCCCCCTCCAACGGCAGCCTGTAGGAGGACAGTTCCAAGCCCCTTTGCCTGGCTTCATTGCTGTACTCGAACACGATCAGCGGGCGACCGGTCAGGGCGGTCGTGGAGACCAGCGTGCCCCATTGCCATCGCTCACCCCAGCCCTCGTAGAAGACGTTCACCTGCTCAAGCATTGCCGGACTTCCTCTTTGTACGGAGACGATTGGCGCTGTTTTCGTAGCGCCGAATATCCTCGATGCTTTCCAGCTTTGGCAGGAACAGGCCTTCGAGTTCCTTGGTTCGGCCAAGGGCCATCGCCACCCGGACCACGTTCTCGAACCCGACATTGCGCCCGGCTTCAAGGTTGGACACGGTGTTGGTGCCGATGCCGGCACGCCCGGCCAAGTCGGCTTGTGTCATGTCCAGCGCCAAGCGCTCTGTGCGCAAGCGATCGCAGAGGCGCTTGACGACCTCACTCGGCTTGCTGAAGCTTAAATCCAACATAGTGTGTATCTAGCCCATTCCGTACCAGTTAATCCCCAATATTATAGAATTAACGCCAAGTCCTATCAAGTTACGTAACTCCCTGATTTTGTGCCTTATCGCTTTTTTTCTGGATTTAGCCACAGCTTACTGGACTTACCTATCATCAAACCCAAGGGAAGGCCGCCCCGGCGAGCTAATTCATGGGTTCGCACCTTAAGCGCGCATTCAGGCTCAGGCATGACGACACATGTCGCGGGTGAGTCATGACAAGTGTTGAAGCCCGTAAAAGCCTCGACACTTGTCACTGTTCAAACCTGGGTCATTCGAGGGCCGCGACGAAAACAGCCAATCGAAAACACCTTTCAGCCATCCAGATGCGGCTTCAGCATCGCCCAGGCTTCGTCGGTGATACGGTAGCTCTTGTCGGCCTGAAGCAGGATCACGCCCTCGTCGCACAGGCGTTTAAGCACTTCGCGCACACTGACAAATGTCATCCCGGCAGACAGCGACACCAGATAGGCATGCACCCCACGGACACCGACGGCACGCCCATCCAAAGTGGCGGCGACCAGCGCATTGAGGACCTTGAAGCGGATCAGACTCGCGCGCAGTCCATAGAAACGAAGCAATTCACGGATGTGTGCATTCGAGCTGCGATCGCATACGAACGCCAGCTGATTGGTCGCTGTCCGAAACGGTGAAGGTGCGCTTTCAGCCGCTGAGCCTGAGTTGTTCAACACGCGAATACTCCCTTTGCGAAATGTTCAGATGGGGTGGCTACGTCTGCCGTAGCAACCCTTCCCGTCTTCGTCAGAAGTCGACGGTGGCCGACAGCTGCAAGGTCCGCGGATAACCCGGGGAGAATGCGCCGTACGAAGCAACGCCCGACCAGTACTCACGATCAAACACGTTCTGCACGGTGGCGCGCAATGTCGTCGGCCGGCCTTCGATCCTGGTGGCATAACGCGCGCCGGCATCGAAGCGGGTCCAGGCGTCCAGCTCCTGCGTATTGGCCTGATTGACGAATTGGCGGTCGGTGTAAATGGCACCACCGGTCAGCGTGAAGCCTTCAAGCCATGGTGTATCCCATTCGGCCCAGAAGTTGGCTTGCACGTCCGGCACACCCACCGGTTTGTTGCCGCGGTTGGCTACTGTCGCCGAATCGGTCAACTCGCCGTCAAGCACAGTCACGCCCCCCATCAAGCGCGTGCCCGGCGCGACTTCGCCGAACAGGCTCAACTCGATGCCGCGGTTGCGTTGTTCAGCCTGCACCGAGAACACGTTGCCGGCGCCGATTTCACCACTTGGCTTCTCGATCTGGAACAACGCCAGCGTGGTCATGAACGTACCGAGCTCATATTTGACGCCGAGTTCATGCTGCTTCGATGTGTACGGGGCGAACGTCTCACCAGCGTTGGCCGCCGTGCCTGGTGCGATGTCTCCTTTGCTCAAGCCTTCAACATAATTGTAATAGAGCGAGACATCTTCCCAAGGCTTGACCACCACGCCGACCAGTGGAGTCGTGGCACTGTCGTGGTATTTCGAGCTGACCGAACCTGCGGCGTTGTAGTTGCGTGATTCGATGTCCTGGCGACGCACACCGAGGGTCAACTGAAATCGGTCATCGAGCATGGACAACGTGTCAGTCAACGCGACACCGGACAGATCCGATTCGGAAATACGCAGCACCTTCGGCGAGTTGATGAATTGCTTGGGCACATCGATCGGGTGGTAAATGTTCGAACGGATTTCGGTGCCGTTGTTGATCCCTCGGGACAGTTCATCCTGATACTGGGTCGCCATCAGCGTGGTCGTGTGGGTGATCGAACCTGTAGCGAACACGCCGCGGATGCCGACATCGGCCGTCGAACGATCGACATTGAATTTGTAGTAACCCGGAATGCTGCTGGTATCGCCGGCCTCATTGAGGATTCTCGGCACCTGGTCAGACATCCGCTTGACGTCCGATTTGCCGCCACCGGCATGGGCAAAAACGGTAACCGTGTCAGTCAGGTCATATTCGCCCCCCAGCAAGGCCGACTGTTCTTTGGTGTCCGACCAGCCCCAGTCTTGCGGCAGGTTGGTACGACCATTGGGCGCGGATGGGACATCAATACCAGGCGCGATAGTGAATGGCCTCGATGGTGCATTGAAGCTTTCTTTCTGACTGATGTAATCAAGGTTCAAGCGCAAGCGCTCGCCGCGATAATCAAGGGCGATGGCGCCGATGCCCAGGTCGCGGTGCTGATCATCAATGGCCGTGTCGCCACCCTGCAGGTTGCCGTTGAAGCGCACGCCAAACTGGTTTTCCGAACCGAAGCGACGACTGAGATCCAGATGACCTCCAACCTGGGAATCCGAGGCATAAGTGCCGGTGAAACGGGTCAGGTCTTCATCCAGCGGGCGCTTGGGAACGATGTTGATCACGCCACCGACGCCACTGTTGGGCGAGATGCCGTACATCAGCGCGCCCGGTCCCTTGAGCACTTCAACACGCTCGGCATACTCGGTAAACACCCGATAGTTCGGCGCTACGCCATACACGCCATCGAACGCCAGTTCGCCCAGATTGCCTTCACCGACCGGAAAGCCACGGATGAAAAACGAGTCGACGATGCCGCCCGTCTGACCGGTGGAACGCACCGAAGGATCACGTTCCAGTGCATCGGCCACGGTTACCGTTTGCAGGTCGGCCAAGGTCTTGGCGGTGTAGCTGGTCACGCTGAACGGGGTGTCCATCACGTCCTTGTTGCCCAGCATGCCCAGGCGGGCTCCGCGCGCAACCTGGCCACCGGCGAACGCTTCCGGCAATGAGGTCGCGCCGTTGTAACGGCCGTTGATGTTGGTGGTGCCGAGGGTCAGCGTATCCGTGCCGTCATCGGTCGGCGTCGCAGCCGAAATGTTCGAGGTCTTGTCGGCGGCAACGGCTTGTTGCTCAGGGCTGGCGGCCCAGGCGTTGGCGCTTCCTGCGACCAAAACAAAATTCAGCATGGCGGTACGAATGGCGAGTGTTAACACGCGCTCACCGCAAGGACGACTGACAACAGGCATGACGTGAGGATCCTATTCATCAAAAGAAAATGGTAATCACTCCTATTGCCAGTCGACCTGCGAAAAAGTATCACCCTCAGTAAAGTTTTTTTGCTTCTGTGCAGCCAAGGTCAGGCATACAGGTGCTCCAGCGGTATCGCGACCACTGGCAACGCGGGGTCAAACGCGTGCCGGGTGGTCTTGTACGCAAAGATCTCGCCGCGGGCGATGGTGGTGAAAATCCGCGCCACTTCGAACGCCTGCCCGGTCTGCCAATGCCGCACACACACCCGCGGATCGGTGTAATCGAGCTGGATGCACGGCACTCGCTTCAAGCCCAACTGCAACGCCGCGTTGAAGCGATGATTGCCGTCCATCACGATGCCTCGCGAGCGCTCGACGATGATCGGTTCCAGCCAATGCCCGGCCCGGATAATCGACTCGCGCAGCATCGTCACATTGGCCGGGTCGACCTGCTCCGATTGCAGCACTTCGCAAAGCGGCCGCAGCGCAATCTGATAACCGTGTTCCATGGTTGATCTCCTGATTCGCCGGGGATTCAGCAGGCATCTGCGCAGACAATCGGCACGTATTGGCTGGCCACATCGAGCAGGCGCTGGGCGTGTTCGATCAGCGGCAAGTCGACCATCTCGCCATCCACTTGCACCGCGTGGCTGCCCGTCGCAACCGCTCTCATCACCCGATCGGCCCATGCCAGTTGACGCGAATCCGGCAGGAAGGCGCGTTGCACTGTGGCCAGTTGGGATGGGTGGATGCACAACTTTGCGCCGAAGCCCAGCGATCGCGCGTAATGCGAGTCCTTGGCGACCACCGCCAAATCGCTGATCGCCGGGGTGACGCCGTCGATCGGCGACGGCAAATCCGCCGTGCGCGAAGCCAGCACGATACGGTTGCGGGCGAACAGAAATGCATCGGGAATCTGGCTGCAGTTGATGTCCAGGGAGAAATCCAACGAGCCGAACGCCAGTCGCGTCAGCCCCGCAATAGCGGCAATCGATTCGACCTGTTGCAGGCCTTTGGCAGTCTCGATGATGGCAACGATCTTCAGTTCCGGTTGCCACTCCAGCAGGCGCTCGACCACCCGCGTCAGCGCCTCGGGGCATTCGGCCTTGGGCAGGAAAATCCCGCTGCAACGCTCGGGGTAGCGCATGTCGCTGAGCCAGGTCAGGTCCTGGCGGAACAGCGAACTGCTCACGCTGTTCAGGCGGATGTAACGTTCGCAGGCGCCGCTCGGCGTAGCCTCTTGCCAGGCCCAAATGGCGGCGCGTGCGGCGGCTTTGCTGTCCGGATGAACGGCGTCTTCGAGATCGAGGATGATCGCGTCCGGCCCTGCTTCGACGGCTTTGGAAAACCGCTCGGGACGGTTGCCCGGCACGAACAGGTAGCTGATCGCGAGTGGGGTTTTGCTGCTGAGTCGATCGGATTGCATGGTGTTGCTCCTTGGCGTGAACCAGTCGTGATTTCTGAAAATTTTCAGGCCCCTTCAACGGCAGATTTGCATGCTGTTCCGGGGCTTCTCGCAACAGCCCTTAACGCCTTATTGTTCAAGGAATTAAGGGACTTTTTATCTCGGGGCGAACGAGTCCTTGAGCGTGTAAATACACGTTCATGCGTTCGCCTTGAGCAGGTCTTGATGCAAAAATATTTGAAAATCTTACTTGATAATCATTCTCGTTCGCAATATTGTTCACGCCGCCAAGAGGAACTATCCTCGCTTCAAAGCAAGTCATCAGTATCTCGGGAAGTACCTGTCAGTGATGTCATTTGAATGTCAGTTACGGGTATCTACAGGGGGTTGGCCCTCAACGAGTGGCCAATTAACACGTCCGTACAAACCTTATGGAATGGGGTTCTCATGCAATTGTTTTGTGAATCATTTATTACGATTAGCGCTTCGAACCCAGACCCGGATTTAACTTGGAGTCCACCTCCAAATTGTTTAAACGTCGTATCTGACGAATAAAAAGACCACATACGTCGATAACGCTTGTTTATCGGAACATCAATGGCGACGTCATTTACGGCACCAGGGGTTTACTATGCCCACAACAAATACACCACCTGTTGTACAACGAAATACAGTTCATCATCCGGAGATGTTAAAGCCGCTGACCGACCCACTTATTTCCACGTTCATCAATGACTTTCCGGGCGCACTTAAAGACTTGGTCAAACAACACGGTTCCCCATTGAATCTGGTCTGGCCCCATGCCTTTGAATTAAACACACATGCCTTGCTGGCGGTGTTGAAGCGGTACAACGTGCCGCATGCCCTCTTCTACGGGGCCAAGGCCAACAAGTCCCAGAGCATGCTCAGTGCAGCAGCAAATTCGGGGATCGGCGTTGATGTGTCGAGCATCCACGAGTTGCATGCAGCGCTGCGAGCCGGCACCCCAGCAGAAAAAATCTGTGCCACAGGACCGGCCAAAACTGCCGCGTTTCATCAAGCACTGATCAGCGCCGGTTCATTGATTTGCGTGGACTCGCTGGAAGAGTTTGACCACCTGAAAAGCGTGATCGACGCACAGCCAAGCCTTGCCAAAGCCAGAGTTTTACTGCGCTACAGACCTAAGAGCAGTCCAAGGAGTCGATTTGGAATGGGCTCGGAAGATTTGCTCGAAGGCCTTCAACGGTTGACGAAATACGCCGAGTCCTTTCACTTCGAGGGTTTTCATTTCCATCTCGGCGGCTATGAATTTGAACCCCGTGCACAAGCCTTTCGCGAGGTCACCGGGTTCGTCGAGACGGCCAGGGAAATGGGCTTGAATCCGCAGATGATTGATATTGGCGGCGGCCTGCCGATTCGTTATGTCGAGCCCCAGGACTATGCTCGGTTCCTGCAAAACGACAATAACCCCAGCCATTATCATAACCTGAAAGTTCCCGCTGCTTATTACCCTTACGGCAGCGACCTGACAGCGCCGCAATGGTTGACGTTATTACTCGAGGCCGAGCACTCACAAGGCCTCTCCATTGCAAATTATTTGAACCGACAGAATATAACCCTGGCACTGGAACCCGGTCGGAGTCTGGTGGACCAGGCGGCCATTTCAATATTCCGCGTCACACGCACAAAAAAACTGGCCGACAACAAAACCGTCATTTTTGTTGAGGGCAGCAGTTTCAGCGCCTGCGAAACCTGGTTCGCTTCTGAATACCTGGTTGATCCAATACTGATCAGCACAAAAGAACTGCCCGACATACCGACCCGAGCGTATATCGCGGGCCATAGCTGCCTGGACGATGACGTCATCACTCATCGCCTGATCAACTTCGCGACGGTGCCTCAAGCCGGCGACTTATTGATTTACATCAATACCGCCGGTTATCAGATGGACTTGCTGGAGAACGAGTTTCATCGCCACCCCCTGCCCCGGCGGTTGATGGCGACCTGTTGTACGGAAGGTAACTTTGCGTTTTCACCTGACTACTAAAGGAAACAATTGAAATGATCTTGAATAAAGTATCTGACCTTATTGGTAATACACCGATGTTGGGCATTGATGTTCCGGACGCCAACGCCCGTTTGTTGTTGAAGATTGAAAAAAACAATCCCGGCGGCAGTATCAAAGACCGTATGGCGCGCAACATGGTATTGGCTGCGCTCAAGTCCGGTCGATTGAAACCCGGCGGCGTGGTCGTCGAGTCGTCCTCCGGCAACACCGGGATTGGCTTGGCCATGGCAGCGGTCGAATTCGGCCTGCACTTTATCGCTGTGGTCGACCATCACGCGGCGCAAGACAAGATCGCGGTGATGAAGGCGCTGGGGGCCGACATTCGTTTCGTCAAAGGTACGTATCGCGAAGATGAAGTCGCGGTGGTCGAGCGCCAGCGTATGGCAGCCGAACTGGCGGCCGAGATCCCCGGGGCTGTGTTCATGAACCAGTCCGACAACGCAGCCAATGCCGGCGGCTACAGTGATTTCGTCCGCGAAACCATTGCTCAGGCTGAAGGCGTTATCGGCGCTTACGTTGGTTGTGTCGGCACCGGCGGTTCGATGACCGGTATCGCTCGTGGCTTGAAAGTGCACAACCCGGACACCGTGACCGTCGCGGTGGAACCCGCCGGTTCGATCGTCTTCGGCCACCCCGGCTATCCCTACTACCAATCCGGTACCGGTACGCCGGCCGGTGACACCGTCGGCCTGGTGCTCGACTACAGCTGCATCGATCTGGGTGTGCAGGTCACCGACTCTCAGGCGTTCGAAACGGCCCGCTACATCGCGCGTAACTTCGCCCTGCTGGTCGGAGGCTCGACCGGTGGTGCGATTTTCAAGGCGCTGGAGCTGATCCACAAAGGCGTACTGACCGGCAGCGTAGTTGTGCCGATTGCCGACGGCGGCGAAAAATACCTGCACACCGTGTTCGACGATAAATGGCTGCAAGAGCGCGACCTGATCGACCCGAGCATCGCACCGCAACTGGATGCCTGGCTGGGCAAGGTCCAATGGCTGGAATCCGTTTCCGCGCCGCTGCAACTGAACGTCGCATGACTCACCCATCACACAGGAACGCCTCTCGATGAATCTGTTGAAAGTCGCCATCTGTGGTGGCGGCAGGACCGGCCATCTCAACGCCATCCTGTTCAAGCAGCTGCCCAACGTTCAGGTTTCGATGCACACCCATAATCCGCAGGTCATCGAACAGCACGCCCGTCACACGCCGATGCAAGCCTCGCTGCCCGATGGCTCGACCCTGAGTGCCTGGCTGGATCGGGTAACCGGCGATGCAAAAGCGGCGGTGGAAGATGCCGACATCGTCATCATCACCGTGCCCGCCCATGCCCGACCGCAAACGCTGAAGGCCATTGCGCCGCATCTGAGCACAAGCAAACCGGTTTACGTCGGAGCGATTCCGGGATTTTGCGGTTTCGACTGGCTGGCTGAAGCCACCCTGCCCGATCGGCCGAATGTAGTGATCTGGGGCATGAAGGATGTTCCGCATACTGCGTTCGAGCTGACACCGGGGCGCTCGATCAAAATGGGCGGCAGCAAAAGCCAGTTATATGTAGCAACCCATGCCCGCGAGTCGCAGGCGTCCAGTCAGCAACTGGAGGAAATCCTGACGCGGTTGTACGGCCCGTGCGTGACGATGCTCGACCACTATCTCGAGATCACCCTGACGCCGGGTAACCCGATCATGCACAGCTCGGTGATCTACGGCCTCATCGGCCCGTACGGCCAGTGGCATCGCAAGATCTTCCCGCAACGCATGTGCTGGTGGACCGAGTGCCCGGAACTGGGCGCTTACTTCCTCGAACGCATGGATCAGGAAAGTCAGGACTTGTGCGCAGTGATCAGCCAGCGACTGGGCATCGACCTGTCCTCGGTGAAATCCCTGAAACAGGAAATCGTCGAGGCCTACGGCGAGCAGATCCGCGACCAGAGCAGCATGCTGTCGATCCTGCGCACCAATCAGGCCTACAACGACATCCTCGCGCCGATGGTAAAAGCCGCCGGCAACCGCGCCGGTTACGTGATCGAGCGCGAGAGCCGGGCCTTCAACGAAGACGTCGCCTACGGCCTGGTGCTGCTGGTGGAAATGGCCAAACGATTCGACCTCAAGGTGCCGTATATCGAGGAAGTCCTTCAGTGGAGCGTGGCCTACATGCAAGGCCTGCGCGACTCGGCGCTCGATTACTTCCCGAGCCACTGGCCACACACGACAAGCGCCGCCGCTTGATCTCTTTATTCAATTTTCGACGAGCAGACCGCTGATATGGATGACTTCAAGACACTGATCGCTTACTCCCGCAAAAACGTCATGCGCCGCTTGGTTCGCTGCCTTTTTGCGGAAAACATCCTCGACCGTTCGGCCCTGAGCTTTTCCGTCGAGGGCAACCAGGCCACTTACCCGCTCAAGGGCGGCCGCGCCCACCTGGCTTTTTCCGACATCGCCAAAGGCCCGGCCGACACGGTGGTCAATGACGGTGACGTGGTGCTGGTGACCGACGAAGGTGTGCGCCGGGTCATCACCAGCCATCAGGACGTGCTGGATGTGCTGCGCGACAGCTTCGACTTCGAACCGACTGACGAAGGCGTGGCCGGGCTCAAATCCGACATGGAAAACAGCCTGACCAACGACGCTCACGCCCGTCAGCATCGCCAGCAATGGAACGCCCGACTGCAACAGGCCGCCAAGGATCAAGGGCTCAACAGCTTCACTGACTACCTGCGCCAGCACGCCAAGACCAAGGACGCCGCGATCCTGCTCGACCAGTGGGGTTCACTGGAAGGCCATCCGTACTACCCGACGTGGAAAGCCCGGCCGGGTCTGACCGATGAGGAAGTCGAGCAACTGTCGCCCGAGTTCAACGCGCAGGTGCCGCTGCGCATCGCCGCGTTGCGCGCCGACAACGCAAAAAGTGAAAGCATGCCTCACGTGACCAATTACCACGACTGGTTCGCTGGCAACTTTGCGGCGCAATGGGAACAATGGAAAGCCTCGCTCAACAGCAAGGGCCTGGACGAAACCGAGTGGCTGCCGCTGCCGATTCACGCCTGGCACTTGCAGGCCTATGTGCTGAAGACCTTCGCGGCACAAATCGAAGAAGGCATCCTGATCACCGACGGCCCGGACATCCCAACCCTGCCGACCATGTCCTACCGCACGATGATGCCGGTGCTGGACGAATGTGCGCCGCTGATCAAATTGCCAATTGCCGTATGGATGACCAGCGAGCTGCGCAGCCTGCAAGCCAAATCGATTCACATGGGGCCGCGCATCAGCACGGTGATCACCAAGATTCTGGAGGCCGAAAACGGCTTCGATCAGCGCCTGGAAATCTTCCCGGAAGAAATCGGTGTGCGTTACAAAAACGCGGTCACCCAGGACGATCATCCGGGCCGTCATTTGTCCGTGGTCTATCGCGCCAGTGCGCCAGCGTTCGAACGCAATGACGATTGCCTGCCGATTACCGTGGCCTCGCTGTTCACTCGTTTGCCCGGCAGCGATCGGCCGTTGTTCACCGATCTGATCGAGCGTGATGGCGTGCGGGCCAATGCAGCACAGGTCGAGAGCTGGTTCCGCGAGTACGCCAAAGTGGTCACCCACCCGGTGGTGGCGATCTATTTGATGTACGGCATCGGCCTCGAAGCCCACCAGCAAAACACCATGGTGCTGTTCTCCCCCGACGGCAAAGCACGTCGCCTGCTGATCCGCGATTTCGGCGATGGCCGCACCTACGCGCCATTGCTGGAAGAACGTGGCTACAGCCTGCAACCGCATGTTCAGCCGGGTATCCTGCCGACGGTGTTCTGCGGTGATATCGAGCCGGTGCGCATGTTTGTGCTGGACGCGGCGTTCCTCACGCATCTGCACGAGATAACCCTCTGGCTGACCAGGGAGTACGGCTTGAACAACACACGGCTGTGGCAAGTCTTGCGCGAGGAAACCGACCTTGCCTTCGAGGCCGTGCGCGATCGTGTCTCGCCTGCAGTGTGGGAAACCGAGCACAAGGCGTTCGTCGAAGATCCATGGCCGACCCGGTCGTTGTTGCGCATGCACTTGATGCAGTACAGCAACTATCGTTTGCAACACACCCTGACCAACCCGCTCGCTAGCGCTTAACCGAGGCTGACTCATGTCCCATGCAGGTGTCATCCAGGGTTCAAGAGTACGAATCCTGATTTATCTTCTATTTGCGATCCAGTTGGTGTCGATGGGGGCGATGGAAATGAGCGGGCCGTTCTGGCCTGTCCACCTGCGTGGGCTGACGACTTCGGAGTCGGTTTTCAGCTTCGCCAGCATCGCCGTGTACGTCGGGCCGATGCTGGGCATTATTCTGACCAGTGCATTCTGGGGCCGTATCGGTGATCGCTACGGCCACAAGTTGATGATGATCCGTGCCCTCGCCGGTTTGTCTTTGACCCAGCTTGGGCTGGCCCTCTTCACTGACATCTGGGTCATTCTGGCCCTGCGTTTCCTGCAAGGCGCGTTCGCCGGCTACATCGCTCCGGCGCAGGCGTATGGCGTCAGCATTGAAGCGCCTTCGCGACGGGCGCGGCTGTTCGCCATTCTGCAAATCTCGACCAACGTCGGCTCACTGCTGGGTGCGGTAGTCGGTGGTTTGATCCTCGATTACGCGACGTTCTTCTGGATCAACATCATCGCCTCGGCGTTGTGTGCGGTGTGCACCGTGATCGCCGCCGTGACCTTGCCGGATGTGCCGCCGGTGAAGAAAGCAGTGGTCGCGGACAAGACCGCCCCGACCAGCCGTTCCGGCAGCCTCTGGCAAGGTTCGCCGTTGCTGTCGCTGCTCGGCGTGATGGGCATTCTGTTGCTGGCGCGGATGCTGCCGCAGACGTCGTTCTCGCTGTATGTCAGCTCGGTGTTCGAGGTCAGCAATTCAGTGGTCGGTCTGTGCTACGGCTTGCTGGCGCTGGGTTTCATTCTGTCGGCCACTGCGTGGTCGCGTTATTTCGAACACCGTGGCCAGCAAGACACTTTGCAGCGCATGACCTACGTCGTCATCGGCTGCATCGTCCTCACCGCCGTGGCGGGCGTCACCCGTAATCCGGTGGTGTTCGTCATCGTCTACTTTATCTGGGGCGTATTGCTGGGTGCGACCACGCCGGTGTTGATGGCGCTGATATCGAAAACCGCCGACAGCTCGCAGCAAGGCCATGTGCTGGGAATCGCTCAGGGCACCGCGCAATTTGCCTCGATTGCAGGGATCTCAGCCGGTGGTCTGCTCAATCAGGTCTACGGTTTGCAGTACTCCTATCTGTTCGTTTGCCTGGCCTACGTCGTGGCGCTGATCCCGATTGTTGCGCTGCGTTACTGGCCTGCGGTGATGCAACCGAGTCCTGCCCCGCCCGGGGATTGATCAAGGAGTCAGCTTTTGAACATTGAACAACTGCGTGCCGACACACCCGCCGTCGCGCAACTGATCCACTTCAACAATGCCGGCGCGGCGCTGATGCCCGCGCCGGTGATCGAAACCATGACCCGCCACATTCAGCTTGAAGCGAGTCTTGGCGGGTATGAAGCGGCCGGGCAGCAATCGGCCGAAGTGGACAATGTCTATGGCGCCATCGCGCGCCTGATCAACGCGCAACCCGATGAAATCGCGGTGATCGAAAACGCGACACGCGCCTGGGACATGGCGTTCTACTCATTGCCGCTGCAACCCGGCGATGTGGTGCTGACGTCGACTACCGAGTACGCCGGCAACTACATTCCTTATCTGCAATTGAAGCAGCAGCGCGGCATCGAGATTCGCGTCATTCCCAACGATGAGCACGGCCAGGTCTCGTTATCGGCGCTCAAGGATATGCTCGACGATGATCGGGTTGCGCTGATCTCCCTGCCCGTGATCGCCACCAACGGCGGGCCGGTGCAACCCATCGAGCAGATCGGCGCCCTCGCCCGCACGGCCGGTGTGCTGTTTTTGCTCGATGCTTGCCAGGGGGTTGGGCAGATGCCGATCGATGTGCAGAAAATCGGTTGCCACATGCTCGCCGCTACCAGCCGCAAATACTTGCGCGGACCGAGAGGGATGGGATTTTTGTATGTCGAAAGATCGCTGTGCCAGAACCTGGAGCCAGCGTTTCTCGACCTGCATGCAGCGTCTTTGCAAACCGCGGACGCGTTCAAAATCCGCCCCGATGCACGGCGTTTCGAAAACTGGGAGTGTAATGTCGCCGCCAAACTGGGCCTCGGGGCAGCGGTGGAATACACACTGGCCCAAGGCATCGAACCGATGTGGCTGCGGATTCAGCATCTGGCGGATTATCTGCGCCAGCGACTGGCAGATATCCCGGGCGTGACCCCGCGAGACCTGGGGGCGGTCAAATCCGGCATCGTTACCTTCACTCATTGCAATAGCAGCGCCGCGCAGGTTCAGCAGTGGCTGGCCCGTCAGGAAAAACGCATCAACGTCATCACCTCGACGTTCCGCTCAACCCTGCTCGACATGCAGCACAGAGACTTGCTGGAGGTCAGCCGCGCGTCGCTGCATGCGTACAACACCGAGGCGGAAATCGACACGATGATTGCTGCGCTGCGCCGTCAGCCGCGAGTCTGAACAGGACAACAATCGGCGCTTGCGTCGCAGCGGGTTTGTAAACTAGCATTGGGAATACTTCTCAATTGCATAAAAACCTGCAGCCATGAGCGAAACCCTTCCCGCGAATAATGACAATCACCTGCGCGCGATCGAAGCCCTGTACAGCGGCCATCACGGCTGGCTGTACGCGACGCTGAGGAAAAAACTGGGTAACGCCATGGATGCGGCGGATCTGGCGCAGGACACCTTCACCCGCATCCTCGCGTCCCGGGTCACCGTCATCGAGCAACCTCGCGCGTACCTGAGCTGCGTGGCCAAAGGCATTCTGGTCAACTGGTATCAGCGCAAGGCACTGGAACGCGCCTACCTCGATGCCCTCGCTCATGTGCCCGCGCCGCAAGTGCCTTCGCCGGAACTGCGTTTCATGGTGCTGGAGACCCTGCACGAAATCGACGCGATGCTCGACGCCCTGCCACCGCTGGTCAAACGCGCATTCCTGCTGTCGCAGATCAGCAGCCTGAAATACGACGACATCGCAGAGCAATTGGGCGTCTCGCTGATCACCGTCAAACGCTACATGAAGCAAGCCTTCGTGCAGTGCCTGTTGCTGGTGGAATGAATGCTCGCACGGCGCAATGAACCGCACCTCGACCACCAGGCCCTTGAAGAAGCGGCCGACTGGTTGATCCGCATGAGTGAAAGCGAACTCAGTGACACCGAACGTGCCGAATGGGAGTGCTGGAAAGTCAGCACGCCCGAACGCAGCAGAGCCTGGTCGCGCGCGCAGTTGTTGCAGACCAAACTCGGCGGCTTGCCACCGTCACTGGCCATGTCGGCACTCGATCGCCCAAGCAGCTCGGAACGGCGCGCGGCGCTGGGCAAACTGGCGATGATTCTGGCGATCCTGCCAGCCGGTTGGGGCAGCTGGAAACTGGCCGAATCGCAGCAGTGGACCGCCGACTATCACACGGCCGTCGGTCAGCAGCGCGAACTGACTCTGGCCGATGGCTCGAAAATCACCTTGAACACCGACACCGCCATCGACGTGCTGTTCGACGCCAATCAACGCCTCATCCACCTGCGCGAAGGCGAGATACTGGTGAAAACCGCACCGGACATTTCCCCGATGGCCCGCCCCTTTCTGGTCAGCACCCGTCAGGGCCGCATGCAGGCACTAGGGACGCGGTTTACCGTTCGAGAACTGCAACCTCGCACTCACCTTGCCGTGCTGGAAGGCGCGGTGAAAGTCGAACTCGCGGAAAATTGCGAAAGCACACCGCCGATCGTCAATGCCGGTCAACGCACCGCCTTTTCTTCCCACACGTTTGGCCAGCTCAGCGTCGCCGACCGCTACGTCGGCGCCTGGACCCAAGGCATGCTGATGGCGGACAAAATGCGCCTGGCCGATTTCGTCGCCGAACTGGCGCGCTATCGCCGTGGCTTCGTGCGTCTCGATCCGGCGCTTGCCGATCTGCGCATTTCCGGGGCCTACCCCATCAGCGACAGCCAGCGCACGTTGAACATGCTGGCGCAAACCTACCCGATTCTCGTCAGCGGCCATTTGAATGGCTACTGGGTCATGCTCTCCCCGGCCTGAATCAAAAAATATTTGCCGAACCGCTGATACTTTTTTTGATCTCGACTGGCTACAGGGGAGAAACACTTTTGCGTCCTGTTCATAGGCTCATTCATCCATGCTTGCTGCACGCCTCCTGCGCCCGGATCGTCAGTTCAAACCAGTTGTTCGCAGTGCGTTGCTAAGCCTTGTCCTGATCGGTGCCGTTTGCCCGTTTGCCTTGGCCGTCGAGCCGGTGCAACTGGACTCTGTCGCAGTCCGCGCCTACAACATCCCCGCCGGGCCACTCGGTGCCACTCTGTCTAGCTTCGCGGTGGACGCCGGCATTGCTCTGTCGTTCCAGCCATCGTTGCCCGAAGGCCTGACCAGTCCTGCGCTGATCGGCAATTTCTCTACCCAGGAGGCGGCCAATCGTTTGCTGGAAGGCAGTGGCCTGGACATGGTTTTGCGCAGCGACGGCAGCTACACACTGGTCCCGCGCCGGGTGACACTGGATGAAACGGCTGTCATCGGCACTCAAAAGCGCGCCGATTCTTTGCCGCAGGTGTATGCCGGCGGCCAGGTGGCCAACGGCGGGCGATTGGGCATTCTGGGCAATACCGATGTGATGGACGCGCCTTTCAGCGTCAGCACCTACACTTCGGCACTGATCAAGGATCAACAGGCAGTCACCGTCGGCGACGTGCTGGAGCGCGATTCATCGGTACGCTCCACTGGCCAGACCGGGGGGATTGTCGACTCGTTCTTCATCCGTGGCTTTCCTGTCGGCGAAGGCAATTTGGGGGAACTGGCATTCGACGGTGTGTACGGCGTGGCGCCCAACTACCGGGTGTTCACCGAATACGCCGAGCGTATCGAACTGGTCAAAGGCCCCGGTGCCCTGCTCTATGGCATGTCACCCAACAACGCGGTCGGCGGCGTCATCAACGTGGTGCCCAAGCGCTCCCTCGATGAAGACCTGACGCGTTTCACCGCCAGTTACGCCATGGACTCGCAGCTCGGTGGACACCTCGATGTCAGTCGGCGTTTCGGTGAAGAACGCCGCTTCGGCGTGCGCATCAATGGCAGCACACAACGGGGAGATACGGTGATCGACGATCAATCGCGCCATGTCGATATCGGCGCCATTTCCCTCGATTATCAGGGAGAACGCCTGCGCACCACCTTTGATTGGCTCAACCAGAAAGAAAGCTTCGACGCTGCCTCACGACCGTTTCTGATCGCTTCGGGCGTGGACATTCCCTCGGCCGCCAACGGCCGAACCAATGTCAGTCAGGATTGGGGTTGGTCGACAACCCGTGACAAATCGGCGTTGCTCAGCGGCGAATACGACCTCAGCGACACCCTGACCGTGTTCGCCCACACGGGCGGCAGCAAATCGGATGTTGCGCGGATGTCCGACCAGACCCCGACCATTATCAACGCCGCTGGCGACACCTCGTCGATCCCCGGTTACTACAAGTTCGAAGTCGAGCGTTACACCGTCGACGCCGGTGCGCGCCTGCGTTTCGACACCGGGCCGATCAGTCATCGCACGGCTTTGCAGGTCAGTCGTTACCGCGACGTGTTGTCTCGCGGGATCATTTCCGGCGCGCCGATCCTCTCCAATATTTACCACCCGGTGGATCACCCGAAGCCTTACATCCCCAAGCCGGACACGCTAAAAGTGTCCGAGAGCGAACTGACCGGCGTGGCGCTGGCTGACACGCTGTCGATTCTGGATGACCGTGCACAGATGACCCTCGGCATGCGCAAACAGAACATCAAATCCGACAACTACAATGCGTCCGGCGTCGTCACCACGTCCTACGATGACGGCCGAACCACACCGTTGTTCGGCGCAGTGCTCAAGCCCCGGGATCACATTTCGCTCTACTACAACTACATTGAAGGCCTGAGCAAAGGCGACATCGCGCCCTCCACCGCTTCCAATGCCGGCGAAATTTTCGCCCCTTACGTTTCCCGCCAGCATGAACTCGGGGTCAAGGCCGACTACGGCACCTTCACCTCCACCCTCAGCCTGTTTCAGATCACCAAACCCAGCGGCGAACTGACCTGCGGGGTGTTTTCGGTCCAGGGCGAACAACGCAATCGCGGGCTGGAGCTGAATGTATTCGGCGAAGTCACTCCGGGCACTCGTGTGCTCGGTGGTGTAACCCTGCTCAATGCCGAACTGATCAAAACCGGCGTGGCCGCCAACCGTGGCAATAAACCGGTCGGCGTACCCGAAGTTCAGGCCAACCTCTGGGCCGAATGGGACACCTCGTGGGTCGAAGGCCTGACGCTGACCGGTGGCGCTATCCACACCGGCAGCCAGTACGTGAATCAGGCCAACACGCAAAAACTGGATGACTGGACCCGTTTCGATGTCGGCGCACGCTACACCACCCGCATCGATGAACGACCGACCACGTTCCGCGCCACCGTGCAGAACGTGTTCGACCACGAATACTGGTCGGGCGTCGCCTCTTATGGCGCGTTCTCCCAAGGTTCACCGCGCACCTTATTACTGTCGGCGACTGTCGATTTCTGAAACGTTCAGCCGGGTGGCGGTGTGAACCGTTGGCCGACCTGACTTTTGCAAAAGGCTTTGACCATGGTGACTTTTGATCGACGCAGCTACGCTTTTGCTGCGCTGTTACTGGCAGGACTGCTGAGCCTGTTTTCCCTGGCGCCACGCAGTGCCAACGCCACCGAAGCGGATGCGGATGCGGATGCGGATACGGCGCGCACCGAGGTGACCGATTTACTGGGGCGCAAGGTCAAGGTTCATTTGCCGGTCAGACGGGTCATCCTCGGTGAAGGCCGGCAGTTGTATCTGGTCGCCGCCCTCGACACACAAAACCCGATCGAGCGCATCGTCGGCTGGCGCAAGGATCTGATCCAGTCGGACCCGGACACCTACAACGCCTACCTGCGCAAATTCCCCGGCATCGCCAAAATCCCCACCTTCGGCGGGTTTGAGGACGGTACTTTCGACATCGAGCAGGCCATCTCGCAGCGCCCGGACGTGATCATCCTCAACATCGAGGCGCAGCACGCCACAGAAGATGCGCGCTACATCGAAAAGCTCGACGCCCTGGGCATCCCGGTGGTGTACGTCGATTTTCGCAACAATCCGATCCAGAACACCGAGCCGACCATGCGCCTGTTCGGCCAATTGTTTGGCAAGGAACAACGCGCAGAAGCCTTTATCGATTTCCGCAACCAGCAGATTCATCGCGTCACCGACATCATCGAGAAACAACACCCGCCCCGCCCCAGCGTGTTCATTGAGCGCATCGGCGGCTACACCGATGATTGCTGCCTGAGTTTCGGCAACGAGAACTTTGGCCTGTTCGTCGATATGGCCGGTGGCGACAACATTGCCCGCCGCATCATTGCGACCACGTTCGGCCAGTTGAACCCCGAGCAAGTCGTCGTTGCCAATCCTGCGCACGTAGTGGTCACCACCGCCAACTGGGAAGCTTTTGCCCCCGGCGGCCACTGGGTTGGCGTCGGTCCGGGCGCGGACATGACAGAAGCCAGGAAAAAACTCGCGTGGTACACCCAGCGTCCGGCCTATGCCGGCATCAAGGCCCAGGACAATCACGCCTTCCATGCCATCTGGCATCAGTTCTACAACAGTCCCTACCAATTCGTCGCCATTCAGCAAATGGCGAAATGGTTCCATCCGGAGCTGTTTGCCGATCTTGATCCGGACGCGTCATTTCGCGAACTGCATCGGCGCTTCCTGCCGGTGCCGTATGAGTCAGGCTACTTTGTCAGCCTGCGCCAACCCGAGGTCAAGCCATGAGCTCATTGACCGACACCGTGGTTGTGCAGCGCGAAACCTACCGTCGTCTGGTGCTGCGTAAACGCTTGATTCTTTCCGGGCTGGTCATTCTGTTGATGTGCAGCGTGCTGCTCGATCTGGCCCTGGGGCCGGCGAACTACAGCCTCAGCGAAGTGCTCGGCGCACTGTTTTCGCCGGACAGCGCTTTACCGCAGGTGCGCGTGGTGATGTGGGATATCCGCTTGCCGGTCGCTTTAATGGCGGTTGCCGTTGGCGCCGCGTTGTCACTGGCCGGCGCGCAGATGCAGACGATCCTCAACAACCCGTTGGCCAGCCCATTCACCCTGGGTATTTCCGCCGCCGCCAGCTTCGGCGCAGCGTTGGGTTTGGCATTCGGCGTCGCGCTGTTCCCGCTGGCGGCGCAATTCATGGTGCCGCTGAACGCGTTCATCATGGCCATGCTGTCGGCGCTGCTGATCCACTTTCTGAGCATGCGTCGCGGCGTCACCGCCGAAACCATCGTGTTGCTCGGTATAGCGCTGGTGTTCACCTTCAATGCGCTGTTGGCGCTGGTGCAGTTCTTCGCCACCGAACAAGCCGTGGCCGCCGTGGTGTTCTGGACCATGGGTAGCCTGACCAAAGCTACGTGGCCGAAACTCGGCATTATCTGTCTGGTGATCCTGATCACCCTGCCGATATTCGCCAAACGCGCCTGGGCCCTGACCGCCCTGCGCCTGGGCGACGACAAGGCCGCCAGTTTCGGCATCAACGTACGCAGCCTGCGCTTTCAGACGCTGATCATGGTCAGCCTGCTCGCCTCCTTTCCCGTGGCGTTTGTCGGCACAATCGGTTTCATCGGGCTAGTCGGTCCGCACATCGCCCGTATGCTGATCGGTGAGGACCAGCGGTTTTTCCTGCCAGCCTCCTTGCTGACCGGCTCGTTGATTCTGTCAGCCAGCTCCGTGGTCAGCAAAACCCTGATCCCCGGCGCGATATTCCCCATCGGCGTGGTCACGTCGCTGATCGGCGTACCGTTCTTCATATCTCTGATTCTCGGCGGGAAGAAAAACTCATGGTGAAACTGCAGCTGGAGAATCTCGGTGCCCGCTACGGCCAGCGCGAGATCATTCGTGATGTCTCGACGGCGACGTTTTTCGGCGGTCAGGTGGTCGCCGTAGTCGGGCCCAACGCTGCCGGCAAATCGACTCTGTTCAAGCGCATGGCCGGACTGATCGACGGCCCCGGACAGGTGATCTTGCAAGAGTCGAAAAGAGGCCCGACGGGCATCAGCTACATGCCCCAGGGTCTGAATGCCAGCGCCCGGTTGACGGTGTACGAGTCGGTGCTGCTGGCGCGCAAGCAACTGACGCCGGGCTGGATCGTTCACCATGATGAATTGAAACTGGTCGATGAGATTCTCGCGGCGCTGGGCATCACCGGATTGTCCTTTCGCAACCTTGGTGAACTCAGCGGCGGTCAGCAACAGTTGGTGTCCATCGCACAAACCCTGGTGCGCGAACCGGAAATACTGCTGATGGACGAACCGACTAGCGCCCTCGACATGCATCGGCAGGTTCAGGTGCTGAACTTCATGCGCAGCCTGGCCCGAAAACGCGAGGTCATTGTGTTCATCGCCATCCACGACCTGAATCAGGCACTGCGTTTCGCCGATCAGGTTCTGGTGATTGCCGACGGCACCACGCAAGGCAGCGGCCCGAGTCACGAGGTGATTACCGAATCGATGCTGCGTAGCGTCTATAAGGTTGAGGCTCGGATTGAGCTGTGCAGTCGTGGGCAACGGCATATCGTGATTGACGATATTGTTTGATGGCTTGAATGATCACCCCGGAGCACCCGGTGTTCACGACGGTGGTACTGATTCTGCACTATGTTGTTGGGTTGCATGACCGACATCGGGTGCATCGACGTCGAACCGGGGAAGATCAGCAAAAGAATTTCGTATACCCTAGCGCTATCTCACTCCAAATGACCGCCGCCGTGAAACTACCCAAACTCAACGCACCCGACCTTGGTAACACGCCTTCGACTTCGGAAATCATCACCCGCCATCTGCGGGATGCGATTGTCGCCGGGCATTTTGCCGAGGATGAGCCGATCCGCCAGGACGACATCGCCCGCCAGTTCAATGTCAGCAAGATCCCGGTGCGCGAAGCCCTCAAGCGGCTGGAGGCCGAAGGGTTGGTGATGTTCCAGCGCAATCGCGGGGCGATGGTCACGCGGGTTTCCGATGCGGAACTGGCGCAGATGTTCGAAGTGCGGATGTTGCTGGAGGACAAGATTCTGCGCCTGGCCATTCCGAACATGACCGAAGAGACCTTCACCCGTGCCGAGCGCATCTGTCAGGAGTTCATCGGCGAGGACGACGTGGGGCGCTGGGCCGAGCTCAACTGGGAGCTGCATGCCTGCCTGTACGAGCCGGCGCAGCGACCGTTTCTGGTGAGTCTGATCCGTTCGGTCAACGACAAGCTGGAGCGTTATCTACGCATGCAGATGAGCTTGTCGGCCGGTAAGGAACGGGCCGATCACGAACACCGCGAGATCCTGGCGGCCTGCCGCGCCGGGGATGTGGACCTGGCGGTGAAGCTTCTGGACGAGCACATTGCCGGCGTCTGCACGACCCTGTTCGAACACCTGCCCCACAGCCACTGACAGCAACGGATGCTGTGCCGATTTCGTCATCGACACAGACTAAATCCATCAAGCCGACACCCCGCCGCACGGGCCACTCTTGCGTTCACTCAACCGAATGGACGTGGCCCTCCCATGAAACGCATCTCAGTGATCGACTCCCACACCGGCGGCGAACCGACCCGCCTGGTGACCGCCGGCTTTCCTGACCTGGGCACCGGCAGCATGGCCGAACGGCGCAAGGTATTAGCCCAACAGCATGATCAATGGCGCGCCGCCTGTATGCTGGAGCCACGGGGCAGTGACGTACTGGTGGGCGCCCTGCTCTGCACGCCAGTGGACCCTGGCGCCTGTGCCGGGGTGATTTTCTTCAACAACACCGGTTATCTGGGCATGTGCGGCCACGGCACCATCGGCCTGGTGGCGTCGTTGGCGCACCTGGGCAAGATCGGCCCCGGCGTACACAGCATAGAAACGCCGGTGGGCACGGTGCAGGCAACCCTGCACGAAGACCATTCGGTGAGTGTGCGCAACGTGCCGGCCTACCGTTATCGCAAGGCGCTGGCGGTGCAGGTGCCGGGCATCGGCCAGGTGGTCGGTGATATCGCTTGGGGCGGCAACTGGTTTTTCCTGATTGCCGAGCATGGCCTGCGGGTGGCTGGCGACAACCTCGACGCGCTGACCGCTTACACCTTCGCCGTGCAGCAAGCGCTGGAGGTCCAAGGCATTCGCGGTGAAGACGGCGGCTTGATCGATCACGTCGAGTTGTTCGCCGATGACGATCACGCCGACAGCCGCAACTTCGTGCTCTGCCCCGGCAAAGCCTATGACCGCTCGCCCTGCGGCACCGGCACCAGTGCCAAACTGGCATGCCTGGCGGCCGACGACAAGTTGCAACCGGGGCAGATCTGGCGCCAGGCCAGCGTCATCGGCAGCGAGTTCGAGGGTTCCTACGAACTGCAGGGTGAGCGCATCGTGCCGACCATTCGTGGTCGTGCGTTCATCAGTGCCGAGGCGAGCCTGATCATCGAACAGGACGACCCGTTCGCCTGGGGCATTCGTCCATGAACGAGGGCCAGGTGGCCGATGTGATCGTGATCGGCGCCGGCATTATCGGCGCCGCCTGTGCCCAGGCGCTGGCCCGTCGCGGCTTGCAGGTGCTGGTGCTGGACGCCGGCCTGCACGGCGCCACCGCCGCCGGCATGGGCCACTTGCTGGTGCTCGACGACAACCCCGCCGAACTGGCCCTGAGTCAATATTCATTGCAGCGCTGGCGCGAACTGGGGGCGGACCTGCCCGACAGCTGTGCCTACCGCTGCAACGGCACGCTGTGGCTGGCGGCGAATGCCGAAGAAATGGCGGTGGCCCACAGCAAATTCCTGAACCTGCAAGCCCAGGGCGTGGCTTGCGAACTGATCGGCGCCAGTGCCCTGCGCCAGCGCGAACCGGAACTGAGCGAAGGACTGGAAGGCGGTTTGCTGATCAATGGCGACGGCATTCTATACGCCCCGGCGACGGCCGGATGGATGCTCGAAACACCGAACATCCGCCAGCGCCGGGCACGGGTCAATGCGGTCGATGGCAACCGCGTCTGCCTCGATGATGGTCACTGGTTGAGTGCCGATGCCGTGGTGTTGGCCAACGGTATCCAAGCCAACGAGCTGTGCCCGGAATTGCCCATCGAGCCGAAAAAAGGCCACTTGCTGATCACTGACCGCTACCCCGGCAGCGTCACCCATACGCTGGTGGAACTGGGTTACGTCACCAGTGCCCACAACGCCACGGGGCCGTCGACCGCCTGCAATATCCAGCCGCGCCCCACCGGGCAACTGTTCATCGGCGCCTCGCGGCAATTCGGCACCACCGACCCGCAGGTCGAAGGCTGGATGCTCGCGAAAATGCTCAAGCGTGCCGCCGAGTACATGCCGGGGCTGGCCCGGCTCAATGGCATCCGTGCCTGGACCGGTTTGCGCGCCGCCAGCCCCGACGGCTTGCCGCTGGTGGGCCAACATCCACAACGTCAAGGCTTGTGGCTGGCAGTCGGTCACGAAGGACTGGGCGTAACCACCGCCCCCGGCACCGCCGATTTACTGGTGGCGCAACTGTTCAACGAAACCCCGCCACTGGCCGCACAACCTTATCTGCCCCAGCGTTTTCTCGGAGAACCGGTCTATGCCTGAATTGTTGCTGGACGGCCACGCCCTGAAAGTCGCCGAAGGCACCAGCGTCGCCGCTGCCCTCGCGTTGGCCAGTGACGGCTGCACGCGCACCTCAGTCAGCGGTCAGCGCCGTGCGCCGCTGTGCGGCATGGGCATTTGTCAGGAATGCCGGGTGACCATCGATGGCCGGCGTCGCCTGGCTTGCCAGACCCTGTGCCGTGACGGCATGCAGGTGGAGACTCGCCCATGAATGAATACGCTGATCTGTTGATCATTGGCGCTGGCCCTGCCGGGATGAGCGCCGCCCTTGCCGCCGCCCCCAGCGGCGCCCGCATTGTCATGCTCGACGACAACCCGCTGCCGGGCGGGCAAATCTGGCGCGACGGACCTCAAGCCAACGTGCCCGGTCAGGCCCGGCGCCTGCGCGAGCGTCTGGCGTCGTGCAACAACATCCGCCATCACGCCGGTACCCGGGTGATCGCCAACCCCGGCGCGAAACAACTGCTGGTGGAAGATGACGACCACGGCTGGTTGATCAGCTACGACAAACTGATTCTGTGCACCGGCGCCCGTGAATTGCTGCTGCCCTTCCCCGGCTGGACCCTGCCGGGTGTCACCGGTGCGGGTGGTTTGCAGGCGCTGATCAAGGCCGGTCTGCCGGTGCAGAATGAGCGCGTGGTGATCGCCGGCAGCGGCCCGCTGTTACTGGCCAGTGCCGCCACCGCCAAACAGCATGGCGCGCAAGTGCAACGCATCGCCGAACAGGCCAGCCGCGGCGCCGTCGCCGGTTTCGCCGCGCAACTGCCGCGCTGGCCCGGCAAATGGCTGCAATCGTTCAGCCTGTTCGACCACCACTACCGCACCGCCACCCACGTATTGGCGGCGCTTGGCACCGACCGAGTGGAAGGCGTGCGCCTGCAACAACAAGGCAACATCGTTGAGTTGGAATGTGACCGGCTGGCCTGTGGTTTCGGGTTGATTGCGAATATCCAGTTGGGTCAGGCACTGGGTTGCGCCATCGAAGATCGAGCCATCGCGGTGGATACCTGGCAGGCCAGCAACCGCGCCGACCATTATGCGGCGGGCGAATGCACAGGGTTCGGCGGCAGTGAGCTGGCCTTGGTGGAAGGTGCGATTGCCGGCCACGCAGCGGTCGGCAATCTGCAAGCCGCCAGGCAATTGTGGCCGCGCCGGGCGCGCTGGCAGGGTTTCGCCAGGGCGCTGAACAGCGCGTTCGCCCTCGACCCGCGACTCAAGTCCCTGGCCCAACCCGACACCCTGGTTTGCCGCTGCGAAGACGTGGCCTACGCGGCATTGACCGGGCACTCTGACTGGCGCGAAGCCAAACTCGCCAGTCGCTGCGGCATGGGCGCCTGCCAGGGCCGGGTGTGTGGCGGCGCAGTGCAGCATATGTTTGGTTGGCAGCCCTCAGCACCGCGCCCCCCTTTCAGCCCGGCGCGGATCGAAACCTTGATGTCCCTGGACGATACCCCGCCAGCGTGACGACCACGCCAGGGGTTTCGGCCACGCTGCCGAGCCTCTATGATCCCGGGGGTCACCCTCAGACCCCCAGCGCCATGTATCCCTCGCTCACCACCTTTAAACCTTGCGATCTGCCGACGCTGCTGAATAGCCTTCAGCCCATCGCGCCGTTGCTCGATACCCTGTCGGACGTGGTGTTTTTCATCAAGGACTGCGAGGCCCGCTACGCCTTCGTCAACCAGACCCTGGCCCGGCGCTGTGGTTTCAAACACAGGGACGAGCTGCTGGGGCGCACCGCCGAAATGGTTTTCCCGGAACGCTTCGGTCCGCTGTACACCGAGCAGGATCGGCGAGTGCTGTCCAGTGGTCGCGAACTGGCCGATCAGCTGGAGCTGCATTTGTATTATGGCAATCAGCCGATCTGGTGCCTGACCCACAAACTCGCCTTGAAGGATGAACAGGGTCGAATCGTGGGCCTGGCCGGTATCTCCCGCGACCTGCAATCGCCGCAGTCGAACCATCCGGCGTTCCAGAAACTCGCCGCCGTGGATGCCCATATCCGCCGTCACTTCGCCCGCGCCATCAGCCTCGCCGAACTGACCGCCATCGCTGGCTATTCCGTGGCGCAATTGGAGCGGCACTGCAAACGGGTGTTCCAGCTCACCCCACGGCAAATGATTCACAAGGCGCGCCTGGAAGAAGGTTCGCGGTTGTTGCTGCACACCGAGTTGCCGATCACCGAGATTGCCTTGCGCTGTGGTTACACCGACCACAGCGCCTTCAGCCGGCAGTTTCGGGCGCTGACCAGTTTGTCGCCGAGTCAGTTTCGCGATAATCAGCGTTAGGCGGGAGATGAAGAGTGTTCTCCGGGCCTCATCGCGAGCAAGCTCGCTCCCACAGGGGATCGCATTTACCTTGCGCACGCGGTCAATTGTGGGAGCGAGCTTGCTCCGGGCGGCGCTCCGACGATGAGGCCAGTCCATCCACCACAAAACCTGCAATGAACCGATAATCAGGCACGCACCTCTCACCTGCCAGTGTTCCTTAAAGGTGCGCCCACACACCCATTGCTCCCAACTGTAACACTGCCATCGTTTGCCCAGGCTTCCACTCTCCCGCCCATTGCTCCCCCGCAAGACCTCTACTTCAAGGCCTGACGATTTATTCACTGTCAGAACTGGAATCGGGCACGTTGATTGCTATTGTTAATATCGTATACGAAATCCCCAATACGATATCCAACAGCACTTCACATCAACGAGGCCTCTATGAAAAACCCCGCATTTGCCGTAGCCCTCAGCGCTGTCCTCAGTACCTCCTTCATCGCCACTGCCCAAGCCGACAAGCTTGACGACATCATCGGTTCGGGCAAGCTGCGCTGCGCCGTGACCCTGGACTTCCCGCCCATGGGCTTTCGCGATGCCAGCAACTCGCCGGCCGGCTTCGATGTGGACTATTGCCGCGACCTGGCGAAGATCCTCGGGGTCGAGGCCGAAGTGGTGGAAACGCCGTTCCCGGATCGCATTCCGGCACTGGTCTCCGGGCGGGCTGACGTGATCGTCGCGTCCACCTCCGACACCCTCGAACGCGCCAAGACCGTTGGCCTCACGGTGCCCTACTTTGCCTTCCAGATGGTGGTGCTGACCCGCGACGACACCGGCATCAACGGCTTCGACGACCTCAAGGGCAAAGCGGTGGGCAACACCAGCGGCACCTATGAGGCCATCGCCCTGGAGAAAGACGTGAAGAACTGGGGTTCGGGCAGTTTCCGAGCCTACCAGTCGCAGAACGATACCCTGCTAGCCGTCGCCCAAGGCCACATCGATGCCACCGTGGTCACCAACACCGTGGCCGCCGCCACCCTCAAGTCGGGCAAATACAAAAACCTGAAAGTCGCCGGTAACGCCCCGTACGTCATCGACTACGTATCCCTGGGTGCCAAGCGCAGCGAGTTCGGCCTGCTCAACTACCTCAACCTGTTCGTCAACCAACAGGTGCGCACCGGTCGCTACAAGGAGCTGTTCGTTAAATGGGTCGGCACCGAGATCCCGCCGACCAACCTGACCGTGCCTCAGGTTTACTACTGAGATGTCCGGCATGCCTGGGCCAATTTCTCTGACCGGGCGCAGCCTGGTGGCTGGTGCCGCGCAAGGCGCCCTGCTGTTCGCCGATGTCGGCTTGAGTTTCTGGGGCGGAGTCGATCCCTGCACGGGTGAAGTCATCGACCGCCATCACCCGCTCAGCGGCCAACACCTGGCCGGCCGCGTGCTGGCGATTCCCAGTGGTCGCGGCTCGTGCACCGGCAGCAGTGTGTTGATGGAACTGATCAGCAACGGCCATGCACCGGCGGCATTGGTGCTGGCCGAAGCCGACGAGATCCTGACCTTGGGCGTGCTGGTGGCGCAGACCATTTTTGCCCGTTCCCTGCCGGTGCTGTGCATCGGTCGGGAGGCCTTCGCCGCCTTGCGCGGCCAGGCCTTCGCCCGGGTCGAAAATACAACGCTGAGCCTGTTCGATCACCTGCCGGGCGACGCTTGGCAGGCGCTCGACAGCCCACTATCAGACACTGGCAGCACCGCCTCGATCAGGCTCACCGAGCATGATCGGGCGCTGCTCGATGGCCGGCAAGGCAAGGCTGCGCAAATGGCTATGCAGATCGTCCTGCGTATGGCCGAACTGCAGGGTGCCGACCACTTGGTGGATGTCACTCAAGCACACATCGACGGCTGCATTTACACGGGACCTGCGAGCCTGCGCTTTGCTCGGCAACTGGTGCAATGGGGAGCAAAAGTACGAGTGCCCACCACCCTCAATTCAATTTCCGTCGACCAGCGCCGATGGCGCGAACTGGGTATCGACCCGGCACTGGGTGTACCGGCCAGTGCCTTGGGCGATGCCTATATGGCGATGGGCGCACAGCTCAGCTTCACCTGCGCGCCGTACCTGCTCGACACTGCACCGAAGGCTGGCGAGCACATCGTCTGGGCGGAATCCAACGCAGTGGTCTACGCCAACAGCGTGCTCGGTGCGCGCACCCTGAAATACCCGGATTACCTGGACATCTGCATCGCCCTCACCGGTCGTGCCCCGCTGATCGGCTGCCACCTGGACGCGCAACGCAAGGCCCGGTTGCAGATCGAGTTGCCTGCCCTCGGTGAACTGGACGATGCCTTCTACCCGCTGCTGGGTTACCACATTGGTGCCCTGGCCGGCAGTCGCGTGCCGCTGGTGCTGGGCCTGGAAAAACGCAAGCCGAGCCTGGACGACCTCAAAGCCTTTGGCGCGGCCTTCGCCACCACCTCTGCGGCGCCACTGTTCCACATCGCCGGGGTCACCCCGGAGGCCATTGACCCGGCGCAGGTGCTGGATGGGGACACTGCCATTGCCGTGGAAAAGATCCACCTGAAGGACCTGTTGTCCAGTTGGCGCGAACTCAACAGTGCTCGCGATAACCGGGTGGATGTGGTGTCGCTGGGTAACCCGCACTTTTCCCTCAGCGAGTTCGCTCACCTGGCGCGACTGTGCCGGGGACGACAAAGACACCCGGATGTGGTGCTTGCCATCACCTGCGGCCGTGCCGTGTTGGAGCAGGCCCGCGAGGCCGGGCACATCGCCGTGATCGAAGCGTTTGGCGCGACCCTGGTCACCGACACCTGCTGGTGCATGCTCGGCGAACCGGTAATCCCCCTGGCGGCTAAAACCCTGATGACCAACTCGGGCAAATACGCCCACTACGCACCGGGCCTGGTCGGCCGCAAGGTGCACTTCGCCAGTCTTGCCGAATGCGTCGACGCGGCCTGCACCGCAACGGCCAGCGGACGTTTGCCGGCCTGGTTACAACCTGCTGCCCTACTGGAGAGCCCTGCGCATGTTTGACTACAGCTTCCAATGGCGCTCCGCCCTGCGTGCCCTGCCGGACATGCTTGCCGGTGCCATCGTCACCTTCGAAACCGCCGCGCTGTCGATGATCTTCGGCGTGCTGATCGCCCTGGCCCTGACGGTGATGCGCGAGGCCAGACACCCATTACTGCGCGGGTTCGGCAACGGTTGGGTATCGATTGCCCGCAACACCCCGTCGCTGTTCCAGATCTACATCCTCTACTTCGGCCTCGGCTCGCTGAACCTGCACGTCAGTTCCTGGTTCGCCCTGCTGGCCGGGATCACCTTCAACAATGCCGGGTATCTGGCGGAGAACTTTCGCGGCGGCCTCAAGGCCGTGCCTGACACGCAGGTGCGTGCGGCGCGTTCCCTCGGCATGAGTGCTTTCCAGGCCTACCGCATGATCATCGTCCCGCAACTGCTGCGGATCGTGTTCTACCCGCTGACCAATCAGATGGTCTGGGCGGTGTTGATGACGTCGCTGGGGGTGATCGTCGGGCTAAACAATGACCTGACCGGTGTGACCCAGGAATACAACGTCAAAACCTTCCGCACCTTCGAGTATTTCGCCATCGCAGCGGCGCTGTATTACTTGATTGCCAAGGCGATCGTCGCGGCAGCCCGGCTGATGGCCTGGCGGTTGTTCCGTTACTGAGGAGCTGTCCATGTTTTCCACCGATTTTTCCTCCAATGACCTGATGTTCCTGCTCAACGGTGCGTGGGTCACGATGCAACTGACGTTCTGGTCGATCATTCTCGGCTCCTTGGCCGGGTTGTTCTTCGGCCTGCTGCGGGCCTTGTTGCCACGGGCCAGCCTGCCGTTGGCCTGGGTGCTGGACGTGTTTCGCAGCGTGCCGTTGCTGATCCAGTTCGTGCTGTTCAACTCACTCAAAAGCATCATCGGATTGAACATCAGCGCCTTTAGCGTCGGCTGCATTGTGTTGGGGGTTTACGCGGCGGCGTACTTCACCGAGATCGTGCGTGCCGGTGTGCTGGCGGTGCCGTTCACCGTGCGCCGGGCCAGCCGTTCGTTGGGGTTGAGCTTCTTGCAGGACTTGCGCTGGATCGTCCTGCCGATGGCCACCCGAGTCGCGTTCCCCGGCTGGCTGAACCTGGTGCTCGGGGTAATGAAAGACACCGCGCTGGTGATGTGGATCGGCATCGTCGAACTGCTGCGCGCCTCGCAAACCATCGTCACCCGCATCCAGGAACCGTTGCTGGTGCTGTGCATCGCGGGCCTTATCTACTACGTCATGAGCCTGGTGGTCGCACGCCTGGGCGCTCGTCTGGAAAGAAGGTGGCAAGAAAATGATTGAGATCGACAACGTACATAAATCCTTCGGCAACCTCGAAGTGGTCAAGGGCGTCAACCTGACGGTGAACAAGGGCGAAGTGGTGTCGATCATCGGCGGCTCCGGCTCCGGCAAATCGACCTTGCTGATGTGCATCAACGGCCTGGAACCGATCCAGAAAGGCAACATCCGCGTGGACGGCGTCGAGGTCCATCACAGCGCCACCGACCTCAATCGCCTGCGGCAGAAAATCGGCATTGTGTTCCAGCAATGGAATGCCTTCCCGCACCTGACGGTGCTGGAAAACGTCATGCTCGCGCCGCGCAAAGTGCTGGGCAAAAGCAAGGCTGACGCTGAAGAGCTAGCGGTCAAGCAACTGACCCACGTCGGTCTGGGCGACAAGCTCAAGACCTTCCCTGGCAAGCTGTCCGGTGGACAGCAACAACGCATGGCCATCGCCCGCGCCCTGGCCATGTCACCGGACTACATGCTGTTTGACGAAGCCACCTCGGCCCTCGACCCGCAGTTGGTCGGTGAAGTGCTGGACACCATGCGCATGCTCGCCGAAGACGGCATGACCATGGTCTTGGTGACCCACGAAATCCGCTTTGCCCGGGACGTGTCCGACCGTGTGGCGTTCTTCCGCAATGGCCTGGTGCATGAGATTGGTTCGCCGGATCAAGTGATCGGCAATCCGGTGCATGCGGAAACTGCAGCGTTTCTGAAATCAGTGAAATAGCGACTGGCCTCATCGCGAGCAAGCTCGCTCCCACAGGGTTTTGTGTGGGCCACAAAGCTGTGTACACCACTCATTCCTGTGGGAGCGAGCTTGCTCGCGATGAGGCACTCACAGGCGAAACAAGGAGCAAACCATGCGTTCATCAAAAGTCATTCATGTCGTCAGCTGCCACGCCGAAGGCGAAGTCGGCGACGTGATCGTCGGCGGTGTCGCCCCGCCGCCCGGCGCCACCGTGTGGGAACAGTCGCGCTGGATCGCCCGGGACGAAACCCTGCGCAACTTCGTCCTCAACGAACCCCGCGGCGGCGTGTTCCGCCACGTCAACCTGCTGGTCCCGGCCAAGGACCCACGGGCGCAGATGGCCTGGATCATCATGGAACCGGCGGACACCCCGCCGATGTCCGGCTCCAACTCGTTGTGCGTCGCCACCGTATTGCTCGACAGCGGCATCCTGCCCATGACCGAGCCGCAAACCCGCCTGGTGCTGGAAGCGCCCGGCGGCCTGATCGAAGCCGTGGCCGACTGCCGGGATGGCAAGGTGCAACGGGTGGAAGTGAAAAACGTGCCGTCCTTCGCTGATCGACTGGATGCGTGGATTGAAGTCGAAGGCATCGGCTCGCTGAAGGTTGACACCGCTTATGGTGGCGACAGTTTTGTGATTGCCGATGCCAAAGGCCTGGGTTTCTCCATCCGCCCGGATGAAGCGGCCGATCTGGTAGCGGTCGGGCTGAAAATCACTCGAGCGGCCAACGAACAACTGGGCTTCGTGCATCCGCTGAATCCCGAGTGGTCGCACATTTCCTTCTGCCAGATCGCCGCGCCCATCGTCCACGAGAACGGCATCGCCACCGGCGCCAATGCGGTGGTGATCCAACCGGGCAAGATCGACCGCTCCCCCACCGGCACGGGTTGCTCGGCGCGCATGGCGGTGTTGCAGGCCAAAGGCTTGATGCAGGTTGGCGAGCGCTTTGTCGGCCGTTCGATTATCGGCTCCGAGTTCCACTGCCGCATTGATTCGCTGACCGAAGTCGCCGGCCGCGCCGCGATTTACCCGTGCATTTCCGGCCGGGCGTGGATCACCGGCACCCATCAATTGCTGCTCGACCCAAGCGATCCGTGGCCACAAGGCTATCGCCTGTCCGACACTTGGCCCGGCGCCTGATCGCGCAATCCCTGCCCCCCCAGACCAACGGCCAGTAAAAACCCCTGAAAACCAAAAAAAACACTGGCCGAGCATTGTCATTTTAAATATCGTATACGAAATACAATTAACGAACCGGAGATAACAATGAGCAAGCGCATTAACTGGAGTGGCGTCTTCCCAGCGGTGACCACTCAATTCAACGATGACTATTCCATCAACCTGGAAAAAACCCATCAGGTGATTTCCAACGTGATCCGCGACGGCGTGTCGGGCCTGGTGGTCTGCGGCTCGGTGGGTGAAAACACCTCGCTGACCGCCGAAGAGAAAATCGCCGTGACTGAGGTCGCTGTCGATGCCGCCCGTGGTCGCGTACCGGTGATCTGCGGCGTGGCCGAGTTCACCAGCATACAAGCGGCCAAGGTCGCCAATGCCGTACGCCGGGTCGGCGTCGATGGCGTGATGCTGATGCCGGCGCTGGTCTACGGCTCCAAGCCGTTCGAGACCGCCGAGCATTACCGCTACGTGGCGAAAAACGCCGACGTGCCGCTGATGGTCTACAACAACCCGCCTATCTATAAGAACGACGTCACCCCGGACATCCTGATTTCCCTGGCCGACTGCGACAACGTGGTGTGCTTCAAGGATTCTTCCGGCGACACCCGCCGCTTCATCGACGTGCGCAACGAAGTCGGTGACCGTTTCGTGCTGTTCGCCGGCCTCGACGACGTGGTGCTGGAAAGCATCGCCGTGGGTGCCGAAGGTTGGGTCTCGGGCATGTCCAACGTGTTCCCGATAGAAGGCGAAACCATCTTCCGCCTGGCCAAGGCCGGCCGTTTCGCCGAAGCCATGCCGATCTACGAATGGCTGATGCCGATCCTGCACCTCGATGCCCGCGCCGACCTGGTGCAGTGCATCAAGCTGTGTGAAGCCATCGCCGGTCGCGGCAGCGCGTTGACCCGTCCGCCACGCCTGGCCCTGCCCGACGCCGACCGCGTGTTCGTCGAGCAGATCATGGCCAAGGCGTTGGCCAACCGCCCGGAACTGCCGGACGTCGGTCTCTGAGTGATTGCCAGGCGGGCCTTTACCGGCCCGACCCGGCTGCCCGTTTTTTTGCGCCTTAACAAGGTACGTCAGCATGTCGAATCCTCAATACACGCAAAGCGCAACCACACCCTCGGGACTCAAACGCGTAGTGGCCGCCGCCATGGCTGGCACCGTCGCCGAATGGTATGAGTTCTTTCTCTACGGCACCGCCTCGGCATTAGTTTTCGGCAAGCTGTTCTTCCGCCAGACCGACAACCCCATCGACGGCATCATCGCCGCCTTCGCCTTGTACGCGGTCGGCTTTCTCGCCCGGCCGTTGGGCGGTTTGGTATTCGGTCACTACGGTGACAAGTTCGGCCGCAAACGCCTGCTGCAACTGAGCCTGGTAGTGGTCGGCATCACCACCTTCCTGATGGGGTGCCTGCCTGGCTTCGACCAGATCGGTTACGCAGCGCCGGTGCTACTGGTGCTGTTGCGGTTGATCCAGGGCTTCGCTTTCGGTGGCGAATGGGGCGGCGCGATTCTGCTGGTGTCCGAACACTGCCCGGACAATCGTCGGGGATTCTGGGCCAGTTGGCCGCAAGCCGGGGTGCCGGCCGGCAACCTGGTGGCCACGGTCGCCCTGCTGCTGTTGTCGTCGAACCTGTCAGAGCAACAGTTCCTTGCCTGGGGCTGGCGCGTGGCATTCTGGTTCTCAGCGGTAGTCGTGTTGATCGGTTACTGGATTCGCACCAGCGTCGATGACGCGCCGATCTTCAAAGAAGCCCAGGCCCGTCAGGCACAGACCAAGCAGCAACAGCTGGGCGTGGTCGAAGTGCTGCGTCATCACTGGCGCGCTGTGCTGGTGGGGATCGGCGCACGCTTTGCCGAGAACATCCTCTACTACACCGTGGTGACGTTCTCGATCACCTACCTGAAACTGGTGGTGCACAAGGACACCTCGGAAATTCTGCTACTGATGTTCGGCGCGCACCTGGTGCACTTCTTCCTGATTCCGTTGATGGGCTATCTGTCGGACATCGTCGGGCGCAAGCCGGTGTACCTGACCGGCGCGGTGCTCACAGCGTTCTGGGGTTTCATCGGTTTCCCGATGATGGACACCGGCAACAACTGGCTGATCATGGCCGCCATCACCCTGGGCCTGGCCATCGAGTCGATGACTTATGCGCCTTACTCGGCGCTGATGGCTGAACTGTTCCCGACCCACGTACGCTACACCGCCCTGTCCCTGTGCTATCAGGTGGCGCCGATCTTCGCCGGCTCCCTGGCGCCGCTGATCGCCATCACCTTGCTCAACAAGTACAACAGCTCGACTCCGATCGCCTGGTATCTGGTGGGCGCCGCGCTGATTTCCGTGGTGGCTGTCGGCCTGACCCGCGAGACCCGTGGCAAGTCATTGCGTCAGGTGGATGCCGAGTCGGCGGCGCGGGTTGCTGCGCTGGACCCAGCCCCGACTAGCCCGCGCCGGGCCGATTCTCTGGCCTGAGTTAATCCCTGTGGGAGCGAGCTTGCTCGCGATGGACGTCAACGATAACGCGTGTTGTCTGAATGGAAGCGTTGTCCTTGCGTTTTTCGTCGGAACGCCGCCCGGAGCAAGCTCGCTCCCACAGAGGTTTTGTGTTGCTGCCCCATTTTTCGAAAGGAGCTTTTTTGATGTCTGAAATCCTTGGCCACAACTACATCGGCGGAGCGCGCAGCGCCGTCGGCGGCATCATCCTGAACAGCCATGACGCCAGCACCGGCGAAGCACTGCCCTACTCTTTCGTGCAAGCCACCGCGCAAGAAGTCGACGCGGCCGCCCAGGCCGCTGCGGCCGCCTATCCAACCTTTCGTAATTTGCCGGCGACGCGCCGGGCGGAGTTCCTTGAAGCCATCGCCGCGCAACTGGATGCCCTGGATGACCAGTTCGTTGCCCTGGTGACCCGTGAGACCGCCCTGCCCAGCGCCCGGATTCAGGGCGAGCGCGGCCGCACCAGCGGCCAGATGCGTCTGTTCGCTCAGGTCCTGCGTCGGGGGGATTTCTACGGCGCGCGCATCGACCGTGCCCTGCCGGAGCGTCAGCCGCTGCCACGGGTTGACCTGCGCCAGTACCGGATCGGCGTCGGACCGGTGGCCGTGTTCGGCGCCAGCAATTTTCCGTTGGCCTTTTCGACGGCCGGCGGCGATACCGCAGCGGCCCTGGCCGCCGGTTGCCCGGTGGTATTCAAGGCCCACAGCGGGCACATGGCAACCGCCGAATGCGTGGCCAATGCGATCCTGCGCGCCGCCGAGCAGACCGACATGCCCAAGGGTGTGTTCAACATGATCTACGGCGCGGGTGTCGGTGAAGCGCTGGTCAAGCACCCGGCGATTCAGGCCGTCGGTTTCACCGGCTCGCTCAAAGGTGGCCGTGCCCTTTGCGACATGGCCGCCGCACGGCAACAACCCATCCCGGTGTTCGCCGAGATGAGCAGCATCAATCCAGTGTTGGTATTGCCCGAAGCCTTGGGCGTGCGCGGCGAGAAAATCGCCAGTGAACTGGTGGCATCGGTGGTCCAGGGTTGCGGGCAGTTCTGCACCAACCCGGGGTTGGTCATTGGCATCCGCGCCCCTGAATGGACAGCGTTCACTGCGCGACTAAGCAACCTGATGGCCGCACAACCGGCGCAAACCATGCTCAATGCCGGCACCCTCGGCAGCTATGAAAAAGGGCTGCGGGCCTTGCTCGAGCATCCGGGCGTGACACACCTGGCGGGCCACGACCAGCAGGGCAATCAGGCGCAGCCGCAACTGTTCAAGGCCGACGTCAGCCTGCTGCTCAATGGGGATCCGCTGCTTCAGGAAGAAGTATTCGGGCCGACCACCATTGTCGTTGAAGTAGCGGACAAGGTTGAGCTGCGGCAGGCGTTGGACAGCTTGCACGGGCAACTGACTGCGACATTGATTGGCGAAGCAGCGGATCTTCAGACCCATGCGGACCTGCTGATACTGCTGGAACAAAAAGTTGGCCGGGTGCTGTTCAACGGTTACCCCACCGGGGTCGAAGTCTGCGATGCCATGGTCCATGGCGGGCCTTACCCTGCAACCTCCGACGCCCGTGGCACGTCGGTTGGCAGCCTGGCCATCGAGCGATTCCTGCGGCCGGTGTGCTACCAGAACTGCCCGGACACCTTGCTACCCGACGCCTTGAAAAACGCCAACCCGCTGGGGATTGCACGGCTGGTGGACGGCAGCAGCCAACGCGAGCCGGTTTAACAACACGACCTCCTGTGGGAGCGAGCCTGCTCGCGATAGCGGTGTGTCAGTCGACGAAAATGTTGAATCTGATGCCCTCATCGCGAGCAGGCTCGCTCCCACAGGAGTGGGCGCACCCACTCCATTCAAGCCAGCAGTGCTTTCAGGTCGTTGTACAGCGCCTCGGGAATTTGCACGCCTTCCACCAGGCTGCGTACCCGCGCCGCGTAACGTCGTTGCGACGGTAAGCGTGCGCCCTGCCCTTCAATGCCCTGGAACAACGTTTCGGCCCGGGCCAGATGTTCTTCAGTGGCGTCCCCCAGAAAGCGCCGAGGGTCCAGGGCGATGATCAACTCGCCATGGTACGGCGACGACTTGCTGCCTGCGTCGTAAGCCAACGACTCGGCACTGGTCAGGTCACCAATCAGCGGCCCGGCAATCAACTCCACCATCGCCGCCAGCGCCGAACCCTTGTGCCCGCCGAACGTCAGCATCGCGCCGCTGTCGAGCACCACGTTGGCGTCGGTGCTCGGCTGGCCTTGGGCGTCGACGCCCCACCCTTCGGGAATCGCCTTGCCGGCACGCCGGTGCAGTTCGATATCACCACGGGCAATCGCGCTGGTGGCGAAGTCGAACACAAACGGATCTTGCCCTGCACGCGGCCAACCGAAGGCAATGGGATTGGTGCCGAACACCGGCAGTCGTCCTCCAGCCGGCGCCACCCAGGCGTGGCTCGGATTACACGCCAGTGCCACCAGACCGGCAGCCGTCAGTTGCTCGATCTCCACCCACAGCGCCGAGAAATGTACACAGCGGTTGATTGCCAACGCCGCAATGCCGTTGGCCTGGGCCTTCTGCGCCAGCAACGGCAACCCCGCCTGAAACGCCAACTGCGAAAACCCACCGCCAGCATCCACCCGCACGATCGACGGCGCCTGGTCGATCACCTGTGGCTCGGCATCGGCTGACACTTTGCCGGCCCGCAGGGAATTCACACACCCCAGAATCCGGTACAGACCGTGGGAGGCACAGCCATCACGTTCGCCGACAATCACCGTCGCCGCCACCGCTTGTGCATGGGCCAGATTAAAACCGTTGTGCAACAAGATCGATTCGGCCAACTCACGGGCTTCGATCAGGGTCAGTCGGATCATGGTCATCTCCTTGGACAGACCGGTCAGAGTGGTCTATCCGAGACGTTATGGCTTGATGGGTTTGGGCATTGGCGGTGACGAAATTGGCACAGTGCAGGCGGCTGGACCCCGTTAAACCAATGGCTGATGAGATCCATGTGGGAGCGAGCCTGCTCGCGAAAGCCGCAACACGATTTCAAGTCTGACTATTGCATCCAATGCAACACTCAATTGTCATCAATCCAGTTGATGGCGATCGAACACAAGGCGCAAGCTAGAGGGCTGGCTTGGGTCTCATATCATTCCGAATGATAGTTACCTTCGCCCCATTCGATTCGTGAGATACAAACCCGCCGCGCATCATTCGCCAATCTCAACACATTGGCGGATGCATCCATGGAACAGTCATTCAAACATTTGCGCTTCCCGTTGGCTTTGTTGGCCGTAGTGGTGATCAGCGCTTGCGGCAAGGCCCCGGAGTCCGCCGCCAGCATGCCAGCGGCCAAGGTCAGCGTGGCCAAGGTGCTGGAACAACCGGTCAACGAGTGGGACGAATTCACCGGCCGCCTCGAAGCGCCGGAAACCGTCGAGATTCGTCCACGGGTCTCAGGCCAGATCGATGAAGTGGCCTTCACTGAAGGTGCCCTGGTCAAGAAAGGCGACCTGCTGTTCCAGATTGACCCGCGTCCGTTCCAGGCTGAGGTCCGCCGCCTCGAAGCCCTGGTTGCACAATCGCGCGCCAATGCTACCCGCAGCGAAAACGAAGCCCAGCGTGGTGAACGCCTGCGCACCAGCAACGCCATTTCCGCCGAGCTGGCCGATTCGCGTACCAGCGCCGCCCAGGAAGCACGTGCTGCCGTCGGCGCCCTGCAAGCGCAACTGGACCTGGCCAAGCTGAACCTGAGCTTCACCCGCGTCACCGCACCGATCAGCGGCCGCGTCAGCCGTGCGGAAATCACCGCCGGCAACCTGGTGACGGCCGACACCACCCCGCTGACCAGCGTGGTTTCCACCGACAAGGTGTACGCCTACTTCGACGCCGATGAGCGTGTGTTTCTCAAGTACACCGAGCTCGCTCGCCAGGGCAAGCGCGGCGCTACCACCCCGGTTTACATGGGCCTGTCCAACGAGGACGGCAACCCGCACCAAGGCGTGATGAACTTCGTCGACAACCAGGTCAACCCGAAGACCGGCACCATCCGTGGTCGCGCCGTGTTCGACAACAGCGATGGCAGCTACACCCCGGGCCTGTATGCACGCCTGAAACTGGTGGGCAGCGGAACCTACAGCGCCATGCTGATCAACGACGAAGCGGTCGGCACCGATCTGGGCAAGAAGTTCGTGCTGGTGATGGATGCCGATAACAAAACCGCCTACCGCGCGGTGGAACTGGGTCCGAAGATCGAAGGCTTGCGCATCGTGCGCAACGGCCTGAACAAGGACGACACCATCATCGTCAAGGGCCTGCAACGAGTGCGTCCTGGTTCGCCGGTCACCCCTGAAGTGATTCCGATGGCCAGCGAACAAACCCTCGCGGCACTCGCACAACAACGTCAAGCGCTGGAAGCCAGCAACCTGCCCCAAGTCGCGCCTGCCAGGGTTGCACCGGGCACGGCTGTGAAACTGGCTGCCACGACCCCACGCGGTTAAGGGATTTTTACGATGAATTTTTCCCAATTCTTCATTTCGCGGCCGATCTTCGCAGCGGTGCTGTCGCTGCTGATCCTGATCGCCGGTGCGATCTCGCTGTTCCAGTTGCCGATCAGCGAATACCCGGAAGTCGTGCCGCCCACCGTAGTGGTCCGCGCCAACTTCCCGGGTGCCAACCCGAAAGTCATCGGTGAAACCGTGGCCGCGCCCCTGGAGCAAGCGATCACCGGCGTCGAGAACATGCTGTACATGTCCTCGCAATCCACCGCCGACGGCAAGATCACCCTGACCATCACCTTTGCCCTGGGTACTGACCTGGACAACGCGCAGGTGCAGGTGCAGAACCGCGTGACCCGGACCGAGCCAAAACTTCCCGAGGAAGTGACGCGCATCGGTATCACCGTGGACAAGGCGTCGCCCGACCTGACGATGGTGGTGCACTTGACCTCGCCGGACAAACGCTACGACATGCTCTATCTGTCCAACTACGCGATCCTCAACATCAAGGATGAACTGGCGCGGCTGGGCGGCGTCGGTGACGTGCAACTGTTCGGTATGGGCGATTACTCGCTGCGCGTCTGGCTCGATCCGAACAAGACCGCTTCGCGCAACCTGACCGCGACCGATGTGGTCACCGCGATACGTGAACAGAACCGCCAGGTGGCTGCCGGTGCCTTGGGGGCGCCCCCTGCCCCGAATGCCCAAAGCTTCCAGTTGTCGGTCAACACTCAGGGCCGCCTGGTCTCCGAGGAAGAGTTTGAGAACATCGTCATTCGTTCTGGCGACAACGGTGAAATCACTCGCCTGAAGGACATCGCCCGCGTCGAGCTGGGCTCCAGCCAGTACGCCCTGCGTTCGCTGCTGAACAACCAGCCGGCGGTGGCGATCCCGATCTTCCAGCGCCCTGGCTCCAACGCCATCGAAATCTCCAACGAAGTGCGGGCCAAGATGGCCGAGCTGAAGAAAAGCTTCCCCGAAGGCATGGACTTCAGCATCGTCTATGACCCGACGATCTTCGTGCGCGGCTCCATCGAGGCGGTGGTACACACCCTTTTCGAAGCGCTGATCCTCGTGGTGCTGGTGGTGATCCTGTTCCTGCAGACCTGGCGCGCCTCGATCATTCCGTTGGTGGCCGTGCCGGTATCGCTGATCGGTACATTTGCCGTGATGCACCTGTTCGGTTTCTCGCTCAACGCCCTGTCGCTGTTCGGCCTGGTGCTGGCCATCGGTATCGTGGTGGACGATGCGATCGTGGTGGTGGAGAACGTCGAACGGAACATCGAACTTGGATTGACCCCGGTCGAGGCCACCAAACGCGCCATGCGTGAAGTGACAGGTCCCATCATTGCCACGGCGCTGGTGCTGTGTGCGGTGTTCGTTCCGGCGGCGTTCATCTCCGGTCTCACGGGCCAGTTCTACAAGCAGTTCGCCCTGACCATCGCGATTTCCACGGTGATCTCGGCCTTCAACTCGCTGACCCTGTCGCCGGCGCTGGCCGCGGTACTGCTCAAGGGCCATGACACACCGAAAGACCGGTTCTCCAAGGTGCTGGACAAGATTTTCGGTGGCTGGTTGTTCCGTCCGTTCAACCGCTTCTTCGAAAAAGCCAGCCATGGTTATGTCGGCACGGTTGCCCGTGTGATCCGCTCGAGCGGTATCGCCCTGCTGCTGTACGCCGGCCTGATGGTCCTGACCTTCTTCGGTTTCTCCAGCACCCCGACCGGTTTCGTCCCCGGCCAGGACAAGCAATACCTGGTGGCCTTCGCGCAACTGCCGGACGCCTCGAGCCTGGACCGTACCGAAGACGTGATCAAACGCATGTCCGACCTGGCCTTGAAGCAGCCTGGCGTGGAAAGTGCCGTGGCCTTCCCTGGCCTGTCGATCAACGGCTTCACCAACAGCCCGAACGCCGGCATCGTGTTCGTGACCCTCAAACCGTTCGACGAGCGTAAAGACCCGAGCATGTCCGCCGGTGCGATTGCCGGTGCCTTGAACGGCCAGTACGCGAACATCCAGGAAGCCTACATGGCGATCTTCCCGCCACCGCCGGTACAAGGCCTGGGCACCATCGGTGGTTTCCGCCTGCAAATCGAAGACCGGGGTAACCTGGGCTACGAAGAGCTGTACAAGGAAACCATGAACATCATTGCCAAGAGCCACAACGTGCCGGAACTGGCGGGCCTGTTCACCAGCTACACGGTGAACGTGCCGCAGGTCGATGCTGCCATCGACCGGGAAAAAGCCAAGACCCACGGCGTGGCCGTCAGCGACATCTTCGACACCCTGCAGATTTACCTGGGCTCGCTGTATGCCAACGACTTCAACCGCTTCGGGCGCACCTATCAGGTCAACGTTCAGGCCGAGCAACAGTTCCGCCTCGAATCCGACCAGATCGGCCAGCTGAAAGTGCGCAACAACAAGGGCGAGATGATCCCGCTGGCGACCTTCATCAAGGTCAGCGACACCTCGGGACCCGACCGCGTGATGCACTACAACGGCTTCATCACCGCTGAAATCAACGGTGCGGCAGCCCCTGGCTACAGCTCGGGCCAGGCCGAAAAAGCCATCGAGAAACTGCTCAAGGAAGAACTGCCCAACGGCATGACCTACGAGTGGACCGACCTGACCTACCAGCAGATCCTGTCCGGCAACACCGCGCTGTTCGTGTTCCCGCTATGCGTGCTGCTGGCGTTCCTGGTACTGGCGGCTCAGTACGAAAGCTGGAGCCTGCCACTGGCGGTGATCCTGATCGTACCGATGACCCTGCTGTCGGCCATCACCGGGGTGATTGCGTCCGGCGGTGACAACAACATCTTCACCCAGATCGGCCTGATCGTACTGGTGGGCCTGGCCTGCAAGAACGCGATCCTGATCGTCGAGTTCGCCAAGGACAAACAACTGGAAGGCCTCAACCCGCTGGCGGCGGTCCTGGAAGCTTGCCGCCTGCGTCTGCGGCCGATCCTGATGACCTCCTTCGCGTTCATCATGGGTGTTGTGCCGCTGGTGTTCTCCAGCGGTGCCGGTGCCGAGATGCGCCACGCCATGGGTGTAGCGGTGTTCTCCGGGATGCTCGGGGTGACCTTCTTCGGTCTGTTGCTGACGCCAGTGTTCTACGTACTGATTCGTAACTTTGTCGAGCGCGGCCAAACGCGCAAAGCCGCCAAGGCCGCCCTGAAGCTGGAGTCGCACTGATGAGTTTGAAAGCCTTCCTGCCGAGCCTGCTGGTACTGGCCCTGAGTGCCTGTGCCGTCGGCCCGGACTACAAGACGCCAACCACCGAGGCGGCCCACATCACGGCCGCCACCGATGGCGCCGCCGGCCAGAAAAACTTTGACCGCTCGCGTTTCGAAGGCATCTGGTGGCAACAGTTCGAAGACCCGACCCTCAACCAGTTGGTGACCAAATCCCTGCAAGGCAACCGCGATTTGCGCGTCGCCTTCGCCCGCTGGAAAGCCGCACGGGCGATCCGCGATGACGTCAGCAACGATGCCATGCCGACCATCACCAGCCGCGTCAGCAGTGATTTGGGCAAAGGCCAGATTCCCGGCCAGACCACCGACCGGGTCAACAGCGAACGCTATGACCTGGGCCTGGACATGGCGTGGGAGATCGATCTGTTCGGTCGCATCCAGCGCAACCTGGAGTCGGCGAACGCCGAGCAACAGGCGTTCGAGGCCGATCTGTACCAACTGCAAGTCACCATGATTGCCGAGCTGGTGGATTCCTACGGTCAACTGCGCGGCGCGCAACTGCGGGAGAAGATTGCCCTGGCCAACCTGGAGAACCAGCAGGAGTCGCGCAAGATCACCATCAGCCTGCGTGATGCCGGCGTCGGCGATCAGCTCGATGTGGAACGGGCCGATGCGCGACTGGCGTCGGTCGAAGCCAGCGTGCCGCAATTGCAGGCCGAGCAGATTCGGCAGAAAAACCGTATCGCCACCCTGCTGGGTGAGCGGCCGGACAAGTTGACCGTGGACCTGAGCCCGAAAGACCTGCCGGCGATCGCCAAGGCATTGCCGATCGGTGATCCGGGTGAACTGTTGCAACGCCGTCCGGACATTCGCAGTGCCGAACGCCAACTGGCCTCGGCCACGGCGCGTATCGGCGTGGCCAAGGCCGATCTGTTCCCGCGAGTCAGCCTCAGCGGCTTCCTCGGTTTTACCGCCGGGCGCGGTTCGCAGATCGGCTCCTCGGCGGCCAACGCCTGGGCGCTCGGTCCGAGCATCACCTGGGCGGCGTTTGACCTGGGCAGTGTCAAGGCCCGTTTGCGCGGCGCCGACGCCGATGCCGAAGGCGCCCTGGCGACCTACGAGCAGCAAGTGTTGCTGGCCCTGGAAGAATCGGAAAATGCCTTCAGCGACTACGGCAAACGCCAGCAGCGTCTGATTTCGCTGATTCGCCAGAGCGAGTCCAGCCGTTCGGCCGCCGATCTCGCCGAGATCCGTTACCGCGAAGGCACCGCCGATTTCCTTGTGCTGCTCGACGCCCAACGGGAACGCCTGGCCGCCGAAGACACCCAGGCCCTGGCTGAAGTTGAGCTGTATCGCGGCATCGTCGCGATCTACAAGGCCCTTGGCGGTGGTTGGCAACCGGAGACGGTCGCCAGCAATTGACCCGATGTTTTGAGATGCTCCTTTGGTTGGCCGCAACCAACCAGTTCCTTAGCCCTGCGTCTCATTCGGTCGCGGGGCTTTTTTTGTCCTGAAAAGGCAGTACACATCCCCTGTGGGAGCGAGCTTGCTCGCGATGACGTAAGCACCTTCACCAATGATGTTGACTGACCCACCGCTATCGCGAGCAAGCTCGCTCCCACAGGGTTAGCGGTGATCTCCAGGTTTTTGGGTTTCCTGGACGGTGACCGTTGCAGTAGTCCCCGCTCTGAGGTTTTTCCTACCGGCATAGTCAGCATCGATCTCGATCCGCACCGGGACCCGCTGCGCCAGTTTGATCCAGGTGTAACTGGGGTTGATATTCGCCAGCAAGCGACCGCCCGGCAGGTTTTCCCGGTCGGCGATGGCGAAGGCAATGCTCTGCACTTTGCCGCCGAACGTCTCGCCACTCATCAACTCGATCCTGACCCGGGCGCCCTCCCCGATCCGCGGCAACTTGGTTTCTTCAAAGTAACCGCTGACATAGAACGAGTCGCTGTCCACCAACGCCAGCAATGGACCGCCGGCCGAGGCGTAGTCGCCCTCCCGAGTCAGCAGATTGGTAACATAGCCGGTCACCGGGGAGACGACGTGGGTACGCTGCAAATCGAGCTCGGACTGGGTCAAGGCCGCAATCGCCAGTTGCACGTTAGCCTGGGCCAACACCAGGTTGGCCTGATTACGCAGCAAGTCAGCCTGGGCCACCGACACATCGGTGCTGGCTTTTTCCCACTCTTCGCCGGAAATCGCCGAACGATCCTTGAGCGTGCGCCGCCGGTGCTCTTCGCTCTGCCGTTGTTTGAGCAACGCTTCGCTGGCGGTAATGGTCGCCTGGGCCTGCCCGAGCGAGGCTTTCGCCACCTCAACGGCGCGTTTGGCATGCTCCACCGCCAGGATGTAACGCGAAGGATCGATCTCCAGCAGCGCCTGGCCTTTGTTCACATGCTGGTTGTCCTGCACGGCCAGGCTGACGATTCGCCCCGAAACGTCGGCGGATAAGGTCACCACATCGGCACGCACCCGGGCATCCCGGGTCCAGGGGGCGCGGGTGTAATGCTCCCAGGCGAACCAGCCCAGGATAACGGCCAGCAGTACCACCGCCAGCGTCGTGAGTCGGGAAAGGATGTTCTTCAAGGCATCAGGCCCCCATCGCCAGGATCAACGTGGCGCAGACGCAGACGTATAGCGCGCCTTCGAACAACGCTTCGTGCCAGACAAACTGCAGCACACCCAGGCGCCGCAACGTCCAGTCCAGCAGCAGAAAAATCGGCACGCCCAGCAGCAGCGCCTGAGCAATCGGGGGCAGGTACGCACCTCCCACTTCCAGATCAATGGGCAAGGACAGGGTCTCCTTCAAGGCCTGCGGGTTGAAAGTAACCGCGATAGCGCTCGACGAACGACACCACGATCAACAGCGCCACGCGCATACGGAACACCGACCACAAGTGCTCATGAACATCGGTATGCAGGGCATCCAGCTCGTCGCCCAGGGTGTGGAGGCTATCGAGCACCTGCGCCACTTCGACCCCGGGCCGACCGGCGACCAGCCGCCCCGTTTCCCGGACTGTCGAAAACAGGCGACTTTGCAGATCCGGATTCAGCAGAGCGTTGTTCTGCCCCTGCTGCCTGAGCTGATTCAAGGCGATACCCAGCGCCATGCAGGCCAGGCTGACCTGGAACCGCTCACGCGATCGTGGCTCCCGGGTCGCCGGCAGCAGCCCCAGCATCATGGTCAGGCGATCGACCATACGGCTCTCGAACGCAAACTGCTGCTCATCGGTCGCCGAGGTTTTCAGCAAGGCGTACACCTGTTCGCAGCTCTCTTTGTGGAGCCGGCGCATGCGCAAATCCGGCATGAACGGAAAGATCAACGCATACACACTCAACGCCAGCACGGTCGCGCAGGTATAAGCCCCGGCAAACTCGAACCACTGGCTCGCGGTGTTCTGGCCAATCCCCACGTTCAACGGGCCGAGCAACAGAAAAGTCGTCAGCCCCAGGCCAATGCCGGTACCTGTAGTGGCGGGACTGGCCAGGCCCACCGCAACGGCGTAGAGCAAGGGCGCCAGCAACAAGGCAAGCATCTCGAAATTGCTGATCATCGGCACAAACATGAACTGAAGCAGTGCCGAGGCCACCAGCGCCAGCCCGAATCCCCGCGCATAGCTTTGCACGGCCAGCAGCGGCCGGGGAAACGTCGACATCAGCGAGCAAAGGATGCCCACCAGCACCATGCCGCCTCGGGCACCGTCCCAGCCGGTTTCGATCCAGATCAGGCCCGCGATCAATAGCGCGCTAAAGGCGCGGACGGCATTCATGGTCGCCAGGGTAAAGTCCAGGTGCAGTGGGTTTTCCCGCCCGCGAAACACGCTGCTCGCGGGTCGCCCGCTCTGGATGGCATCACTCAACTCCAGAATCTGCTCAAGTTGCTGCAGCAGGCGTGCTTGCTCCCAGCGCAACGACCAGGCCAGCGAGCGCAAGGTGGCCGGCAGCGGCTCGGTCAATTGTTCGGCCCTGTAGGCCAGCTCATCAAAGCGTTGTTGCAGCGACGTGAAATGATGGCGCTTTTCACTGGACAGCGAACGCCCCTCCCGCGCCAGTTCATCGAGAAAAGCCAGTTCTTCTGCGCGCAGCCGCTGAATTTCTTCCGGCAACTCGCCCTCCCAGCGCTCGGTCAACAACAACCGCTGGTGGCGCAAGGCGGTCAACCGCGCGGTCAATAGCACCAATTGGTTGCCCAGCAGTTGCACCAGGCCGTTGGCACTGCGTAACCGTGGCGCATCGTAGTACATGTGCCGGCGCACGCCCTCCAGGCCGCTGATTTGCCCCAACAGCTGCATTTGCCGCTGCTGGAAATCCGCTTCGCTCTCTTCGGTGCGAATGACGGCGCTGGCATGGGTGGCCAGCAACCGGGTGATTTGATCGATCCTGGCGAAATAGTCCCGTGCCACGGCTTCGGGCCTGGCGGTAAGCAGGCTGACCACGCACACGCAGGCGACTGCCAGCAAGGTTTCAGTGAGGCGGGTCACCGCCAGCAAAAAGGTGCCGTCCTGATCGGGAATCGCCAGCAATGCGATGACCACGGCGGTGTAGCCACTGAGCACGAATGCTCCGGAGCTGGTGTAGCGCAACAGCGTGCCACCGGCGGTGCACAGCGCCAGCCACAGGGCCAGGGTGGTGATGAACGGCAACGGTGCCTGCGCAAATATCGCCATGATTGCCACAGCCACGACCGCCCCCATGGTGGTACCGATAACTTGGCCAAAACTGCGTGCCAGCACCATGCCGCCCAGTGGCTGGCTGATGATGACCACGGCCATGATCGACCACTTGGGTTGGTCCAGATCGAACAAAAACGCCAGATACAGTGTCAACAAACCGGCCGCGATGGTTCGCAGGGCAAACAGCAACACCCCGGGCCCGGGGTTGAGCATGGCCTTGAAGTACTGCAACAACGCTTGCATGGGAACACTCGTCGAGACACCTCCAGCAAGCGTAGTCACTGCTACGGGGCCTCGACAGGTTTTGCTGTCGACACCGTTTGCAGGCCCATTGAATCGTCAGTGAGCGTCGTCAAGGTTTGACTCAAAGCCTGGCCTGACCGAAGCTGGCGACCTTTGCAAAAGCTCGCCAGCTTCCGGATTCCTGCATGCCCAAGTCCCGCCGCTATCTGATTATCAGCCTCTTCGCCCTGCTCGTCATCGGCCTTGCGTGGGTTCCCCTGCGCGATACCGCCCCGGTGGTTCCCGAAGCCATACAACATGGCTACAGCGAAGCACTGGCGGCAACCCGGGGTGGTCAACCCGGTGCCGCACGGGTGCTCTATCAGCAATTGAGCCGTCCGGACCTGTCCCCCAAGCGTCGTGTCTGGTTGCATGCCGAGCTGCCCAACTATCCAAGCTCGGTGGCCCTGAAACTGGCGGCTGCCGACCTGCAGAACGAGTCGCCCGAGGTCCGTATCGCGGCGATCAGGAGTATCAGCGGCCTGGTACCGAGCGGCCAGCGCAGTCTGCTGCTGGGGCCATTGCTCGATGACAGCGAGCAAAGCGTGCGGCTGGCCGCCATCAACGCGCTGCTGGGTTTGTCCCCGGATGAACTCGGCTTGTATTTCGGGCCGCTGGAGCAAGCCATCGATGCCTGGGAGCAAGTGCTCAAGAGCGAGCCGCAAAGCGCCGAAAACCAATACCAACTGGCCCGGCTGCACCTGCACAACGCCGAGCTCAAGCAAGCGCAACAGGCGCTGGACAACACCCTGCGCCTGGCACCGGACAACCTGCCGGCGCTGGTGCTGCAAATCGAAGTACTGGATAAACAAGGCCAGAACGACGCCGCCCGGCAGTTGTTGGCCAGGCAACTCCAGGCACAACCCGATTCGGCCTACCTGCAACATGCCCTGGGGCTCTGGCTGCTGCATCACGACCAAAGCGAATTCGCCCTGCTCGGCCTGTCCAAAGCCGTTGAACTCGAGCCCGATAACCGGGATTACCGCTACGACCTGGCCACCACATTGCACGGTGAGCAGGAACTGGAAGCGGCGCAGAAACAATTACAGGAAATCGTCCAGCGCCACCCGAACGACCGCAAGGCCCGGGTGCTATTGATCAATTACTGGAAGGAAAGCGGCCAACTGCAAAACGTACAGGTTCTGTTGGCCCAACTCGAACAGATGAACCCCGACGATCCTTCGTTGCAACAAGGGCTTTGACCCCGACTGACCTTTCGTTTAACCGCCGTCCCGGCCAAGGGTCAAGTGAACAGGCAACCCGTTGCGGCGGTGTGCGGCAGGTTTCTCGATCCGGGCATGCAGGTGATCACCAAGCCGTTTACCTTCGATCTGTTGGCGGCGAAGGTCTGGGAGATGATCAGCGCCTGAATGCTTAAGAAAGCATGTCCTGCATCAGTTCCTGCAACTTATCCAGATCGAACGGCTTGTCCAGGATCGGCGCCGTGCGGGTAATCGGGCTGTCGGTCTCACGGATTTCCTGGGCATAGCCGCTGATGAAAATCACCTTGAGTTCCGGTCGCAGCTTCACGGCGGGTTCGGCGATCTGCACGCCGGAGATGCCACCGGGCAGGCGGAAGTCGGTGATCATCATGTCCAGGTGCGGTTTGCTCGCGAGGATTTCAAAAGCCTGCTCGCCGTTTTCCGCCTGCAACACGCGGTAACCCTCGCCCGACAGATAAGCGGACAGCACCATCAGAATCGAGGGATCGTCCTCGACGACGAGTACTACATCTTGTGCATCTTCGCTCATGGGAAGCCTTTGCTCGGTCAATTGCTGCTGATACGACCGTGGGGTCGATCAGAGGTTGCGTTTATCTGGCTGTTTTCCTGCAGCGGCAGACAAACGCGAAACAAGGCGCCTTCGCCAATCCTGCTCTGGACCGTAATAGTACCGCCATGGGCGGCGACAATCTGTTCTGAAATAAACAATCCCAGGCCCAGTCCGGCACCGATATGTTTGGCCGATACCCGTTCGAACTGCTGGAAAATCCGCTCCTGGTCTTCTTCACTGATACCGATCCCCTGGTCCTGCACGTCCACCAGCGCCCGGCCCTCTTCACTGTAGACTTTCACCGACACCAGGCCCTTGGCCCCGTAGCGCAAGGCGTTGGTCAACAGGTTGGAAATCACCTGTTCAATACGAAATTCATCCCAATTTCCGATCACCGGTTGCTCGGCATCCAGCGTGACCGACGCCTCGGCGGCGTCGATCTGCCGGGAAAAATTCTGCAACAACTCGCTCACCAGTGCCGAAAGATCGAAGCGCGTTGGCCGAATCGACAACTTTCCGGTGCGAATGCGCGAGACATCGAGCATGTCTTCGATCAAGCGTATGAGGCTTTTGATCTGCCGCTCGTCGCGGTCGACCATGGCGTGCATCTTGTCCAGGGTGAAGGCGGCGGCGTTGTCCCGGGCCAGGTGCTTCTTGCGCAGCTGGGTTTCAAGGATCAGGCCGTTGAGCGGCGTGCGCACTTCATGGGCGACGATGGACATGAAGTCATCGCGCATGCGCACCGCCTGCTCCAGTTCCAGCTGGGTGCTTTGCAGTTGCTTGAGCAGGGTCTCCTGTTCGTGGCGACTTTGCTCAAGGGCCAGCACTTGTTCCTTCATCGCCTTGCTTTGGCGATACAGGTCGACGAACACATTGACTTTGCTCTTGACCGCGAGGATGTCCAGCGGCTTGTACAGGAAGTCCACGGCACCGCTTTCGTAGCCCTTGAACGCGTAGTTCAGTTCACGTCCGGCGGCGCTGACGAAAACGATCGGAATATTCCTGGTTTTTTCCGTGCCACGCATCAACTCGGCCAGCTCGAAGCCGTTCATGCCAGGCATTTTCACATCGAGGATGGCCATGGCGAATTCGTGCTGCAACAGCAGGGACAAGGCTTCGTCGGCACACAGCGCCTTGTACACGATGCAGTCCTCACGCTTGATCAGCGCTTCGAGCGCCAGCAGATTTTCCGGCAGATCGTCGACGATCAGCAGTTTGGCCTGGACATTACTCAGCATGCGATTGGTTCCAGCTCGGCAGGCAGACGGCCGACGCCACCGGCCCAGGCACCAATCACGATCGCTTCGATCGCCGGCAAGTTCGTTGCACTTTTCATGATTTTCGGTAAATCCGTTCCAGTTTGACCAGCGGCTCGAACTGACGGCCGAAGGCTGAGAATTCCGGGGTTTCCTTGCTGCCCAACACCAGGAAACCGCGATGGCAAAGAGACTCATGAAACAGTCCGAATGCTCGATCCTGAAGTTTTTTATTAAAGTAAATCAGTACGTTACGACATGAAATTAATTGGGTTTCTGAAAAAACGCTGTCCGTCGCAAGACTGTGATCGGCGAAGGTTACGTTCTCGCGCAGGGTCTTGTCGAAAATCGCGTACCCATAGGCCGCCGTATAGTAGTCGGCAAAAGAACACTGGCCACCGGCCTGCTGGTAATTAGCAGTGTAGGCGCGGATGTTCTCCATCGAGAAAATCCCTTGCCTGGCCTTTTCCAGCGAGCGCGGATTGATGTCAGTGGCGTAGATGATCGTGCGGTCGAGCAAGCCTTCCTCGCGCAGCACAATCGCCATCGAATACACCTCTTCACCGGTGCTGCATCCGGCGATCCAGACCTTGAGCGAAGGGTAGGTTCGCAGCAGCGGCACCACTTCTTTGCGGATGGCCAGGAAGTGCGAAGGATCGCGGAACATCTCGCTGACCGGAATGGTCAGCAATTGCAGCAATTGCATGAACGCGGCGGGGTCGCGCAGGACCTTTTCCTGCAGCGCCGAGATGGTATTGCACTCCAACTGACTCAACGCATGGTTGACCCGGCGGTTGATCGAAGCGCCGGAGTAATCGCGAAAATCGTAGCTGTACTTGAGGTAGATCGCCTCGATCAACAAGCGCAATTCGATCTCGCTGTTTCGCTCCACTGAAAAATTGCGCTCCACTAGATACGTTCCACCTTCGGTAACCACACACGAATCAGCGAAAACAGGCGATCCAGGTCGATGGGCTTGGCCAGGTAATCGTTGGCGCCGGCCTGCCGGCAGCGCTCCTGGTCGTCCTTCATGGCCTTGGCCGTCACCGCGATGATCGGCAGCTTGCCCCAGCGCGGGTCCTTGCGGATTTCAACAATGGCTTCGAAACCATCCATCCGCGGCATCATGACGTCCATCAACACCAGGTCGATGTCTTGCACCTCATTCAATCGTTCAATCGCTTCGCGGCCGTTGCGCCCAATGACCACCACTGCGCCTTTTTGCTCCAGCGCGCTGGTGAGGGCAAAAATGTTGCGCACATCGTCATCCACCAGCAGCACCTTGCGGCCCTCGAAGACCTTGTCGCGGCTGCGAGCGACCTTGAGCATCTTCTGCCGTTCTTGGGACAACCGCGATTCGACTTTGTGCAGAAAAAGCGTCACCTCATCCAGCAGCCGCTCTGGCGAGCGTGCGCCCTTGATGATGATCGAACGCGAATACTTGCGCAGTTCAGCCTCTTCATCCCGGGTCAGGTTGCGCCCGGTATAGACAATGACCGGTGGAAAGGAGCAGAGGTCTTCGGTGGACATGCGCTTGAGCAGGTCATTACCGAGCATGTCCGGCAGTTTGAGGTCAATGATCATGCAGTCGAAAACCGAGGTCCGCAGCAGGTCCAGTGCCGCCTGCGCCAGGCCAACGGCAGTGATTTCGATGTCATCGTCGCCGATCAGGCGGGCAATGCTGTCGCGCTGCAAGTCGTCGTCCTCGACCAGCAGCACGCGCTTGACCTTCTGGGTCAGTTTGGCCTCGAGTCGCGCAAAAACGTCCTTGAGTTCCTCGCGGGAGGTCGGTTTGACCGCATAGCCAATGGCGCCCATGTGCATCGCTGCTTCAACCCGGTCCTCGACCGAAATCACATGCACCGGGATGTGCCGGGTTTCGGCGTGCTCCTTCAGGCGTTGCAGCACGGTCAGGCCGGAGTGATCCGGCAGGCGCATGTCCAGCAGGATCGCGTCGGGGATGAACGTCTTGGCCAGGTCGTAGCCTTCGTCGGCGCCATGGGCCACCAGGCACTGATAACCCAGTTCATGGGCAAGGTCGTAGAGGATGTGCGCAAAATTCGCCTCATCTTCCACCACCAGCATGCAGCGGCTGGTGAACGGACCGTTGTTGCGATCGTCGTCGAACCGCGCAATGTTGACCTCGGCCAGCAGTGGCGACAGCGCGGGTGGCATTACGTTCGGCACAGCCGCCATCGTCTCGGCGCGCATCGGTTCGACAGGCCCTTCGCCCGGTTCCACGTACTGCTGCGGCAGTACCAGGGTAAACGCACTGCCCTGCCCCGGTGTGCTGCTCACGCTGATGGAGCCGCCGAGCAAGGCCGCCAGGTCACGGGAGATCGACAAGCCCAGCCCGGTGCCGCCATAACGCCGACTGGTGGTGCCATCGGCCTGACGGAACGCCTCGAAAATGCTGGCGTGCTGCTGCGCGGCAATGCCGATCCCGGAATCACGGACGCTGAACGCGATGCCGTCGTTCGGCACCGTGGCGACGGACAGGCACACGCTGCCGCTTTCAGTGAATTTCACGGCGTTGGACAGCAGGTTTTTGAGCACCTGCTCCAGGCGCTGGCGGTCGGTGAACAGCATCAGCGGCGCGCCGTCCTGCACATCCACCTGGAAATCCAACTGTTTGTCCGACGCCAACGGCTGAAACAGACCGCGCAGGCCTTCGACCAGACGCGCCACGCTGGTGTTCTGCGGATGGATTTCCAGCTTGCCGGCCTCGACCTTGGAAATATCCAGAATGTCGTTGATCAGGTTGAGCAAGTCATTGCTGGCGGAGTAGATCGATTCAGCGAATTTGACCTGCTCGGCGCTGAGGTTTTCCTCCGGGTTTTGCGCCAGAAGCCTGGCCAGGATCAATGAGCTGTTCAGCGGCGTGCGCAACTCGTGGGACATGTTGGCGAGGAATTCGGACTTGTACTGGCTCGAGCGCTGCAACTCTACGGCACGTTCTTCGAGCTGGATCCCGGCCTGATTGAGCTCGGTATTCTTCAGTTCCATGGCGTCGCGTTGCTCGGCCAGTGCTTGTGCCTGTTCGGCGAGTTGTTCGTTGGTCTGCTCCAGCTCCACCTGCTGGATTTCCAGGTGCGCCTGGGACTCCTTGAGAATCCGAGACTGTGCTTCGAGCTCTTCGTTGGCGGCCTTGAGCTCTTCCTGCTGAACCTGCAATTCTTCGTTGAGTTGCTGGGTTTCGGCCAACACCTCCTGCAAACGCTGACGATAGCGTGCAGCCTCGATCGAGGTGCCGATGTTGCCGGCAATCAGCTCAAGCAATTCAATGTCACGGTCTGTCAGTGAGTGCAGAAAGCCCAGTTCGATCACGCCATTGACCCGCTCGTCATCACTGGTTGGCACCACCAGCACACTGCGTGGCAAACCTTCGCCGAGACCGGAGCTGACTTTGAAGTAATCGACCGGCACCTCGTCCAGGCGAATCAACCGTGCCTGTTGCACCACCTGGCCGACAATGCCTTCTTCGCTGTAAATCTGCTGCTCGCGCCCTTCTTGCTCACGGGAAAACCCGTAGGTGGCGATGCGTTTTAGGCCGCCGTGGTCTTCGCGCACATAAATAGCCGCCACGGCGGTGCCAAGGTACTGCGCACAAAATTGCAGAATATTGCGTCCCAGCAGGCTCAGGCTCAACTGTCCCAGCACCTGCCCGGCGAGTTGAGTCTGACCGTTGCGCAGCCAGGCTTGCTGCTCCAGGCGATGGGCGCTGGCCTGTTGGGCAGTGAGGTTGACGCTGTAGCTTTGCGAAAGATTGAGCAAATCGCGGCGCCCGACATACGCCAGCAAGCCACTGACGCCGGCAATGAACAACAGATAGAGGCTGATACTCCAGACTGTGGTGCGCCGCACGTCTTCACTGCGAGCGGTGCGCAGTTGTTGCTCGGAGTCGATCACGTCCTCGAATTGCTTGCGAATTTCATCGGTCAGGCGTTTACCGCGTCCGGCCTTGACCACGGCGCGATAGTCACCGCTGCTGCGCTGCAGATCGATCATCGATTGCGCATAGCTGGCCCATTCCAGCTGCAAGGCCTGCAACCGCAGCACGCGGTCAGTCTGCAGCGGGTTGTCGGCGGTCAGCTCGAGCAAGGTGTTGAGGGCCACGGCAATTTGCGGTTTGGCGGTTTCGTAGGGATCGAGGAAATGTTCGTCGCCACTGAGCAGGAAACCGCGCATCCCGGTTTCCAGGTCCACGGTCAGCTTGAGCGCTTCATTGGCGTTATTGATCACCCGGTCGGTGTGTTGCACCCACTGGATCGTCGACAGTAAATAGCTGATCAGCGAAACGAAGAACACCGCACTGATGAGGCCCAGACCCAACGGCAGGCCGATGTTGCGGCTCAGGAGTTTACGAAATCGTTGCTCATCAACCGTGGACGCGGAGGGCATGGGGCAAGCCTTGTCGAACTGTCAGAGTGCAAGGAGTTTGCCCCAGAACTGGCACCTTGATCCAATTTTCTGACATGTTTTCGCACAAGGTCCTACATTCCTCTGCGCCCACGCAAAGTGGCGGGTTATCCTTGCGTGACCTGCGCCCGGTTCTTTTTTGCATCGCGTTGGGAACTTGTCGGGATCCGCCACTCACTCATGTAAGAGGCCAGTGATTTCCAGCGACCGGCAACGCCAATTTTATCGGGAATCTCACTATGTCATCTGCCAACGGCCCTACCATCCTCGTCGTCGAAGACGACGCCATCGTGCGCATGCTGATCGTCGATGTACTGATAGAACTGGAATTCAACGTGCTGGAAGCCGACGGCAGCGGACAGGCGCTGGAGACACTCAAGGACTCGACCCAACAGATTGAACTGATGATGACCGACGTGGGCCTGCCAGAGATGGATGGACGCGAACTGGCCAATGAAGCACGTGTTTTACGTCCAGCCTTGCCGATCCTGTTTGCCAGCGGTTATGCCGAAACCATCGAAGTGCCTCAAGACATGCACGTGATCGGCAAACCGTTCTCCATCGATCAGTTGCGCGACAAAGTTAACAGCATTCTCGGCCTGACCCCGCGTCCTGCTGTGGTTTAATGCGCCGCGTTTTTCATCCCTGCCCTGCATCCGCTTCAAGGAATTCCCGCCAATGATTCAGCCCCGCGCAACCAAAGTCCTGGTCATTGGTTACGTCTGGCCCGAGCCCCGCTCTTCCGCGGCCAGCGGGCATGTCATGCAAATCCTCGAGGTTTTCCTGCAACAAGGCTGGGACATCACGTTCAGCAGCCCGGCGGGCTTCGGCGAACAACGCGCAGACCTGACGGCGTTGGGCATTCGCGAAGTGCCGATCGAGCTGAACAACAGCAGTTTCGATGAGTTCATCAGCGAACTGGCGCCGGACATCGTGTTGTTCGATCAATTCATGATGGAGGAACAGTTCGGCTGGCGGGTCGAGAAGCATTGTCCCGATGCCCTGCGCGTGCTCGAAAGTTGCGACCTGCAAAGCCTCAGGCATGGCCGGCATCAACGCCTCAAGGAGCGCTTGAAAACCAGTGATGACAACAATGACTTCAGCGGCCTGTTCGCCCAGGCCTCGCGTGAAGAATTTGAACACATGGCCAACACCGATCTGGCAAAGCGCGAGATCGCCTCATTTTATCGTTGTGATTTGACGCTGATGGTTTCCGAAGTGGAAATCCAATTGCTGGTCGAGCAGTTCAGGATTCCCCGCAACTTGTTGCATTGGTGCCCATTGATGGTCGAACTTGCGGCCAATGCGCCGGTTGCGTTCGAAGACCGGGCGCACTTTTTGCATATCGGCAACTTTCGCCATGCCCCCAACTGGGATGCAGTGCTCTGGTTGAAAACCGCGATCTGGCCGCTGATTCGCGAGCAATTGCCCGGCGCTCAATTGCATATCTATGGTGCCTACACGCCACCCAAGGCGACGGCCCTGCATAATCCGGCCCAGGGTTTTCATGTAATGAACTGGGCCGAGGACGCCTTGCAAGTCATGTCGGCGGCGCGGGTCTGTATGGCGCCTCTGCGTTTTGGCGCGGGAATCAAGGGCAAGATTATCGATGCGATGCTCTGTGGCACGCCCAACGTGACGACGCCTATCGGTGCCGAGGCCATGCATGGCGAAGAGACTTGGCCCGGTGCAGTGACCCGTTCGGCACGCGAGTTCGCCGATCATGCCGTGCAACTGCACAACGACAAGCCGCGCTGGCTGCTCGCCCAGGCGCACGGGCAAACCCTGCTGGCGAGCCGCTACCAGACATCCGTTCATGGCCCGGCCTTGATCCAGCGGCTGGTCGATTGCCAACGGAATCTGGCAAACATCAGACGCGATAATTTTACCGGCAGCATGCTGCGTCATCACCAGCACAAGAGCACTCAATACATGGCGCAATGGATCGAGGTGAAGAATCGGCTTAATCAGCAATAGCGCGCCTTGCAGGAGCAGGCGCTCAGGCGGTAGTAGCATTATCCATCCGGCTGGAGGCATGATCCGGGCGGGATAACAACACAAGCGCCCTGACATGACCCGCACCGCCAGAGTCACCGATCCCTCCTATGAATTGATGGACGACCACAACGGGTTGTCCATCATCTACCGCCAGCATGGCTTTCCCTGCCCGCTGGTGCGCTGGCATTTCCACAAGGAATACGAGTTGCACCTGATCGTCGCCAGTTCCGGCAAGGTGTTCATTGGCGATTACATCGGCAACTTCTATCCGCAAACCCTGTTCCTCACCGGCCCCAACCTGCCCCACAACTGGATCAGCCAGGTGGCCGAGGACGAAGTGGTGCTCAAGCGCGACATGCTGGTCAACTTCACCGACGAGTTGTTCGACAGCGGCTATCAGGTGTTTGCCGAACTCAAGACCCTGGCGCCGCTGCTGGAGCGCGCGCAATACGGCATCGAGTTTCGCTGCAAGCACACCATCGCCCAGGCCATGGACTTGATGCAGCGCATCGCCGATACCGGCGGCATTACCCGGCTCGGGCACTTTTTCATTTTGCTGGAGTTGCTCGCCGCCACCGACGATTACCAATTGCTCTCTGGCGCCACGACGCCACAACTGGCCGACGAGCACAACATCGACCGCACCAACCGGGCGGTGGATTACATTTTTGCCCACTATGCCCGGGACTTGACGCTGGAAGAAGTCGCCGATCATCTGGGCATGAAACCGACTTATTTCAGCCGCGTATTCAAGCAGGCCACGGGACGCAATTTCATCGAATTCGTCAATCGCCTGCGCATCAGCAAGTCTTGCGAGTTGCTGGCCGATGGCGACAAACCGGTCACCGACGTGTGCTTCGAGTCGGGCTTCAACAATATTTCCAACTTCAACCGGCGCTTCCAGCAACTCAAGGGCATGACGCCGTCGCATTATCGGCGGTTGGTGGTGCAGCGGTTGACCGAGCAAAACCTGGGCTGAAGACACACCTCCAATCCCTGTGGGAGCGAGCCTGCTCGCGATGGCGGTGTGTCAGTTTGCAAAATGTCGTCTGACACGACGCATTCGCGAGCAGGCTCGCTCCCACAGGTACAGCGTTACCCCCTGAAACCTGTACGGTTTCAATACCCCTCCTTCGCTGAAAAGCCCTTCCTTGCGTCTACCGCCATAAACTTCAGTGCAAAAAAGTATCGATCAAAGTGCGATGGATGATTTGTCTCGCCCTCCATTGAAGGTTGTAATCAGCGCACATTCTTCCCTGCGCAGGAAGACACAAAAACAATAACTGTCCTTCTGTAACCCATTGGGTGCAGAAAAGGAGTGCACGATGCAACCTTCTGTAAAAGCTCTGCTTGCCCTCACCTGTATGACCCTCAGTGGTGTCAGTCTCGGCGCCCAGACCCTGACCATCGCCACCGTCAACAACAGCGACATGATCCGCATGCAAAAGCTTTCGAAAACCTTCGAGGCCGAGCATCCGGACATCAAGCTCAATTGGGTGGTGCTCGAAGAAAACGTCCTGCGCCAGCGCCTGACCACTGACATCGCCACCCAGGGCGGGCAGTTCGACGTGCTGACCATCGGCATGTACGAAGCCGCACTCTGGGGCGCCAAGGGCTGGCTGGAGCCGATGAAGGATTTGCCGGCCAGCTACGCCCTCGACGATGTGTTCCCGTCGGTGCGCGAAGGCCTGTCCGTCAAGGGCTCGCTGTATGCGCTGCCGTTCTACGCCGAAAGCTCGATCACCTACTACCGCACCGACCTGTTCAAGGACGCCGGCCTGAGCATGCCCGAGCACCCGACCTGGGAGCAGATCGGTGAGTTCGCCGCCAAACTGAACAAACCCGAGCAGGAACAATACGGCATCTGCCTGCGCGGCAAGGCCGGCTGGGGCGAGAACATGGCGCTGATCAGTACCGTCGCCAACGCCTACGGCGCTCGCTGGTTCGATGAACAGTGGCAGCCGGAATTCAACGGCCCCGAGTGGAAAAACGCGCTGAACTTCTACGTCGACACCATGAAGAAATCCGGTCCGCCGGGCGCCTCGAGCAATGGTTTCAATGAAAACCTGGCGTTGTTCAACAGCGGCAAATGCGCAATCTGGGTCGATGCCAGCGTCGCCGGCTCGTTCGTCACCGACAAGGCCCAGAGCAAGGTCACCGATCACGTCGGTTTCACCTATGCGCCGAATCAGGTCACTGACAAGGGCTCGGCCTGGCTGTACTCCTGGGCATTGGCCATTCCCACCAGTTCCAAGGCCAAGGACGCGGCGAAAACCTTCAGCGCCTGGGCCACCTCCAGGGAATACAGCGCACTGGTCGCGGAAAAAGACGGCATCGCCAACGTGCCGCCGGGCACCCGGGACTCGACCTACAGCGAGGCGTACATGAACGCGGCGCCGTTCGCCAAGGTCACGCTGGACTCACTCAAGGCCGCGGACCCGAGCAAGCCGGGCGCCAGACCTGTGCCGTACATCGGCATCCAGTTGGTGACCATTCCCGAGTTCCAGGGCATTGGTACCCAGGTCGGCAAGTCCTTCTCTGCGGCGTTGATCGGCCAGACCACGGTCGACCAGGCCCTGGCGGCGGCCCAGCAAACCACTGAACGCGAAATGAAGCGCGCGGGTTATCCCAAGTAACCCCCCTATCCAA